>NZ_CP051527.1:2725000-3032354 GCF_050916055.1 Sphingopyxis sp. | reverse complement strand
GCCGATCGCGGTTGACTTTTGGACCGCATCGCCATAGTTGCGCCGCTTCGCGTTACCGCCAGAGTTTAATCGGACAAGAGCCATGAAGATTCGCAACAGCCTGAAGTCGCTGAAGGACCGTCACCGCGACAACCGCGTGATCCGCCGTCGCGGCCGCACCTATGTGATCAACAAGACCAACCGCCGCTTCAAGGCGCGCCAGGGCTGATGCCCCTGCGCGGGGCGCATGTGCCCCGTTTGCTTTTGCTGAACCGCGTTACGCCGTCGGACCCTTCCGGCGGCGCTTTCGCGTGTCTGGCGTTCGCATGATCGAACGCTGCGTCATCTTCGACGTCGGCCGCGTCCTGTTCGACTGGGATTTGCGCCACCTGTTCGGCAAACTGATCGCCGACCCGCAGGAACTCGACTGGTTCGTGACGAATGTCGTCACGCCGCAGTGGCATTTCCAGCACGATGCCGGCCGCCCGCTCGCCGAGATGTTGCCCGAGCTGAAGGCCCAATTTCCAAGGCATGGCGCGCTGATCGACGCCTATGCGGCGCGCTTCAACGAGACGATCCCCGGCCCCGTGCCCGGCAGCCTCGAACTCGTCAAACGGCTCGACGCCGCAGGCGTGCCGTTGTTCGCGATCACCAATTTCGGCCATGAATTCTGGGAAGCCTTTCGCCCGACCCAACCGGTGTTCGACCGCTTCCGCGATATCATCGTGTCGGGCACCGAAAAGCTGATGAAACCCGACCCCGCGATCTACCGCCTCGCGATCGCGCGATTCGGCATCGATCCGGCGGGCGCGCTGTTCATCGACGATGTCGCGGCGAATGTCGCGGGGGCCGAATCGGTCGGGATCGCGGGGCACCGGTTCGTCGATGCGTCGACGCTCGAGCGTGCACTATTGGCGCAAGGCTATTTGTCGGCCTGATTGGTGGTGCTGCCTCTCGAAGCAACAATGGGATAGGCCAGATTGAACAGCCAGCTGGCCGCCCCGGCCAGGAGGATCACCAAAAGCCGGGCCGGCGCGCGTCGCCCGCCTTCGATCAACGAAGTTTCAGCGAACAGCCGCCATACCACTTCGTGAGCCAAATAGGCCGCCAAGCCGATAAAAAGCAGGTGGATCAGCACACGGTGCCATGGAACGATCATGGGTCTCGGCTCGCCCGCTACTTCTCCACCCCCAACTGCGTCAGCACGAAGGCGAACTCCTCGGCATCCTCGCGCAGCGCGCCCCAGCGGCCCGACTTGCCCGCGTGGCCCGCGCCCATGTTGGTGCGCAGCAGCAGCGTCGAATCATTGGTCCGCGTCGCGCGAAGCTTGGCGACCCATTTGGCCGGTTCCCAATAGGTCACGCGCGGGTCGTTGAGCCCCGCCGACACCAGCATCGGCGGATAGGCCTTGGCGGTGACATTGTCATAGGGGCTGTAGCTCAGCATATAGTCGAACGCCGCCTTGTCGGTAATCGGATTGCCCCATTCGGGCCATTCGCCGGGGGTTAGCGGCAGCGTTTCGTCGACCATCGTGTTGATGATGTCGACGAACGGCACCCCCGCCAGCACCGCGCCCCACAGTTCGGGCGCCTCGTTATACACGACCCCCATCACCTGCCCGCCCGCCGAGCGACCCTCGATCGAAATCTTGCCGGCGCTGGTGTAATTCCTGGCGATCAGCCCCTTTGCGACGTCGATGAAATCGTTGAAGCTGTTCTTGCGCGCGGTCGTTTTGCCGGCAAGATACCAGGCGCGGCCCAGGTCGTCGCCGCCGCGGACATGCGCGATGGCATAGATCATGCCGCGATCGACGAGGCTCAAACGCGTCGTCGAGAACCCCGGCGGGACGCGGTAGCCGTAGGAGCCATAGGCATAAAGATGCATCGGCGCGCTGCCGTCGAGTCGCGTGCCCTTTTTGTAGACGAGCGACGTCGGGATCATCGTCGTGCCGTCGCGGCTCGGCAGGTTAACCCGTTCGGTTACATATTGCGTCGCGTCGTAACCCGAAGGAATTTCCTGCACCTTCAATGTTTCCAACTCGCCAGTCGCAATGTTGAAGTCATAGACGGTGTCGGGGGTGACCATCGATTCATAGTCGAGCCGCAATTTGTCCTGATGATATTCAGGATTGTCGCCGAGCCCCGCGACATAGGTTGCCGCCGGGAAGGCGATCCGCCCGGGGGTCAGCGGCGCGTCATATTGGCGGATATCGACCTGGTCGAGCCCGTCCTCGCGCGCCTCGAGCACGAAATAGTCGCGGAATACCGAAAATCCGGTGATGTAGCTGTCGTCGCTGCCGGCGATCAGCGTCTTCCACTCACCCGGCGCCTTGACGCTCGCGGTCGCGATGCGGAAGTTGGGATGCTCGTCGTTGGTGTGGATATACAGCGTGCCGTCGCGCTCATCGACGTCATATTCACGCCCCTTCTGGCGCGCCGACACCAATTGCATCTTCGCTTCGGGGTTGTCGGCGGGGAGGAGGTAGACCTCGCTCGTCTCGTTATCGCCCGTCGCGATCACGATATAATTGTCCGCCGCGGTCTTGCCGATGCCGACCCCGAACCCGATGTCGGCTTCCTTGTAGAGCAATTTATCGTCCGCTACCGGGGTGCCCAGCTTGTGCAGCCGGACATTGTCGGTGCGCCAATTCTCGTTGGCGAGGCCATAGAGGATCGCGTCGCTCTGCGCCGTCCACACCAGCGACGACAAAGTGCCGGGGATGACGTCGGGCAGCATCGCGCCGGTTTCGAGATTGCGGATGCGCACCTCGAAACGTTCGGAGCCATTGTCGTCGAACGAATAGGCCATCAGCCTGCCGTCGGGGCTGATCGACACTTCGGCGAGGCGGAAATAATCCTTGTCCTTCGCCATCGCGACTTCGTCGAGGATCAGCGCGGTCTCGCCGCCGCCCGCGGCCGGCTTGCGGTACCATTTCTTGTACTCTGCGCCTGCTTCATATTCGACCCAATAGATCCAGTCGCCGTCCTTCTGCGGCACGCTCGTATCGGCTTCCTTGATCCGGCCCTTCATCTCCTGGAACAGCGTTTCGACCAGCGCCGCGTGGGGCTTCATCGCGGCGTCGAAATAGGCGTTTTCGGCCTTCACATAATCCAGCACATCCGCGTCATCGATCGTCGGATAGCTGTCGTCCTTCAGCCAGTGATAGGGATCGGACAGCGTCGTGCCGTGCAGCGTCATCGCGTGCGGGCGCTGGTCCGCGACGGGGGCGGCGGGCAGGGCGGGGGTCGGGCTGGTCAATGCGGCGTCTTTCTGTTGGGCTGACTGTTGGGCGGCGAGCGGCGATGATGCGACAAGCGGGGTGGCAATTGCTGCCAGAAACATCCAAATAGCGCGCATCACAAAAATCCCCCGCGGTGTCGCCCCGATCGGGCGGGACCGGCTGATGTAGGAACAAGGAAGCGACCATGTCCAGCGCCATCCCCAAATCGGTATACGCCGACCGCCTTGCCCGCGTCCGCGCCGAACTGACCGCGCAGGGGCTCGACGGCTTCGTCGTGCCGATCAGCGACGAACATATGAGCGAATATGTCGGCGCCTATGCCCAGCGGATGGCGTGGCTGACGGGGTTCGGCGGCTCGGCGGGGACCGCGGCGGTGTTGCCCGAAAAGGCGGCGGTGTTCATCGACGGGCGCTATACGGTGCAGGTGCGCGACCAGGTCGATGGCGACCTGTTCGACTATGTCGGGGTGCCGCAGTCGAGCGTCGCCGAATGGCTCGGCGCCCATGTCGGCGCGGGGCAAAAGATCGGCTTCGACCCCTGGCTCCACGGCATCGACTGGGCGCGCAGCCTGGGCAAAGCCTTGACCGCGAAGGGTGCGCTGCTCGTGGCGGTCGATCGCAATCCGGTCGACGCGGCGTGGGACGATCAGCCGGCGCCGAGCGATGCCGTGGTGACTGTGCACGATGTTGCGCTCGCCGGGCAGAGCGCGGTCGACAAGCGCGAGACGATCGCCGACTGGCTGAAAGAACAGGGTCTCGACACCGCGGTGATGACCGCGCTCGATTCGATCGCCTGGACCTTCAACATCCGCGGGGCCGACGTCAGCCACACGCCCGTCGGCCTTGCCTTCGCGCTGCTCCACGCCGACGCCACCGCCGACCTGTTCATCGCGCCCGAAAAGATGACCGACGCGGTGCGCGCACATCTCGGCAACAGCGTGCGCATCCATGATCGTGACGCCTTCGAGGCGGCGCTTGCCGACCTCAAGGACAAAAAGGTCGCGGTCGATCCGGGTTCTGCGGTCGCGGCGATCTTTACCGCGCTCGAGGCGGCGGGGGCGAAGATCGAACGCCACCGCGACCCCGCGGTGCTGCCCAAGGCGATCAAGAACAGCGTCGAACTCGACGGCGCCCGCGCCGCCCACGTCCGCGACGGGGTCGCGGTCGCGCGCTTCCTGCAGTGGATGGAGGATGCCGCGCCGCAGGGCGGCCTCGACGAGCTCGGCGCCGCAGCGAAGCTGCGCGAATTTCGCGAAGCGAATGGCGGGCTCGTCGATCTGAGCTTCGATACCATCTCGGCCGCCGGCCCCAATGGCGCGCTGCCGCATTATAAGGTCGACGAAACGACCAACCGCGCCATCGAAACCGGCACGCTGTACCTGGTCGATTCGGGCGGTCAATATGCCGACGGCACCACCGACATCACGCGGACGATCGCGATCGGCACCCCGACCGCCGAAATGCGCCGCCGTTTCACCCAGGTGCTCAAGGGCCATATCGCGCTCGCCATGGCGCGCTTCCCCACAGGGACGCGCGGCAGCCAGCTCGACATCCTCGCGCGCCAATATCTGTGGGCCGACGGGGTCGATTATGCCCATGGCACCGGCCACGGGGTCGGCACCTATCTGGCGGTGCATGAGGGGCCGCAGCGCATCGCCAAGCCGGCGGGCGGGCAGGCGGGGACCGAGGAACCGCTGCACGCGGGGATGATCCTGTCGAACGAGCCCGGCTATTACAAAGCCGGCGCGTTCGGCATCCGCATTGAAAATCTGGTGATCGTCGTGCCGCAGAGCATCGACGGCGCCGAAGAGGATATGCTGGGGTTCGAGACGATCACCTTCGCGCCGATCGCGCAGAACCTCGTCGACACCGCCTTGCTGTCGCCGGCCGAGGCCGATTGGCTCGACGCTTATCATGCCGCGGTGTTCGAGAAATTGGCGCCGGGGATGGACGCCGCCGACCGCGATTGGCTTGCCGCCGCCTGCGCGCCGCTCGACCGCGCGCCCGCCGCACTTGCCGCCTGAGCCGGCGCGCATGGACAGCAGTCACCTCGACGTTCCGCGCGGCGATTTTCGCGTGCAGGAAGATGTCCGCGTTCGGTTCAACGAGATCGACGGCCAGAACATCGTCTTCAACGGCAATTATCTGGTCTATGCCGATATCGGGGTCACCGAATATTTCCGCGCGCTGGGGGAGGTGCAACCCGGACCCTATTTTCACCAATATGGCACCGACATTCGCGAAACCCACTGCGAAATAACCTATCACGCCCCGGCGCGGCTCGACGAGCGGATCACCATCGCGGCGCGGATCAGCCGCTTCGAACGCATGAGCTTCACCGTCCATTGCGCGATTTTTCGCGGCGAGGAGCGGCTGACTGACATTGCGATCCGTTACGCGCATATCGATCTCGACAGCGGCGGCGCGACGCCCTTGCCGGGCAGCTTCATCGCCGAAGTGCGCCGATTCGAAACGCGGACGCCGGTCCAGGACTGAAGCTGCCGGTTCCGGCGCGGAAACCGATGACAGCCTGCGGCCAAAAAAAAGGGCCACCCGAAGGTGGCCCGTGAAAGTTTTGGGAGAGGATGCCTAAAAGGCAAGTGTGATATTGCAGTGCACAATGAATTGTGCAACTGCGAAAAAGACATCTGCAGTTGCATTTTTTGCAATCGTTGGCGGCGACGGCGAACGTCGATTGCAATCTTCTCCCCCTCGCAAATCGCCGCGACATCGCCTAAATTGGCGCCATGGGAATGTTGAGCAATTGGGATGTCGGCGGCGGCGTCGCGGATTTCTGGGCCTATGTGCGCGAACCGCGGCCGCACCGCTGGCCGCTGTTGGGTCTCGCAATCGTTTTGCCGCTTGTCATTTTCTACGGCTTTTCCGAACATCTGATCCCGCGCGAAGAGCAAAAGGCGCAGATCGTCTATTTCGAAAACTGGACGCAGGACCGCAGCGCCGACGAAATCCGCGCCGAATGGGTCGCACGCGCCAAGGAAACAACGCGCCGCAACGCCGAAAAGCGCGCCGAGTTTCAGCGTCTCGCCGACATGATGGGGGTCGAATATGATTCGGCCGAGGCCGACCGGGTAACGCGCGAGACCCTTGGCGCCGAAGCGGCCGAGAAGGCCAAGGCGCGGCCGGCGCCGCCGCAACAGCGTTCGACCCTCGCCGAACGCGCGGCGCGCACGCCGCAATCCGCCCCGGCCAGCCAAGACTAGATGCACCGCCCGCCCGCCGATGCCGACTGGATGGCGGCGGCGATCGCGCTGTCGCGGCGCGGTCGGCCGGGGTCGGCGCCCAACCCCAATGTCGGCTGCCTGATCGTTCGTGAAGGTCGCATGATCGCGCGCGGCTGGACCCAGTCCGGCGGGCGCCCGCATGCCGAGGCGGCGGCGCTCGCCATGGCGGGCGACGCGGCACGCGGCGCGACTGCCTATGTCACGCTCGAACCCTGCGCGCACGTCAGCGCGCGCGGCCCGGCGTGCAGCGACCTGCTGATCGAAGCGGGGGTCGCGCGCGTCGTCATCGCGGCGCAGGACCCCGACCCGCGCACCGACGGCGCGGGCATCGCGCGGCTGCAGGATGCCGGGATCGAGGTCGTGTTCAACGTTCTGGCGGCCGAGGCGCGCGCCGCGATGGCGCCGTGGTGGACGCGCCGGACGGACGGTCGGCCGTTCACGACGCTGAAACTCGCGACCTCGCTCGACGGCCGCATCGCGCGCGCCGACGGGTCGAGTCGCTGGATCACCGGCGACCGCGCGCGCGCGCACGGCCATCTCGAACGCGCGCAGCATCAGGCGATCCTCGTCGGGCGCGGGACGTATGAGGCCGACGCGCCGGCGCTCGACGTGCGGCTGGCGGGGCTCGAAAGCCGCAGCCCGCGCAAATATCTGCTGACGCGCGGCGCGGCGCCAGACGGCTGGACCGCCGCGGCGTCGCCGGACGATATCGCCGATGTCGATTCGCTGCTGGTCGAAGGCGGCGCCGGTGCCGCCGCCGCCTTTCTCGCCGCCGACCGCGTCGATCGCCTGCTCCTCTATCGCGCCCCGATTCTGATCGGCGACGGCCGCGCGGCGCTCGGCGACATCGGGCTCGCCGACCTGGCCGATGCGCATGGGCGTTGGCGCCTCGCCGACAGCCGCCTGCTTGGCAGCGACCGGCTCGACGTCTACGAGCGCACCAGCACAGTTTGAGGACCCTTCATGTTCACCGGCATCATCACCGACATCGGCACCGTTCGCAGCCGCGAGGATCGCGGCGACGCGCGGCTCGTCATCAGCACCGCCTATGACACCGCGGCCATCGACCTTGGCGCCTCGATCGCCTGTTCGGGCGCGTGCCTGACGGTCGTCGACAAAGGCCGCGACGCACAGGGCGACTGGTTCGCGATCGACGCCAGCGCCGAAACCATCGCCTGCACCGCGCCGGGGATGTGGGACGCCGGACGCCGCCTGAACCTCGAACGCGCGTTGAAGGTCGGCGACGAACTGGGCGGGCATATCGTCACCGGCCATGTCGATGCGGTGGGGACGATCGTGTCGGTGGTGCCGGTCGGCGACAGCGTGACGGTCACTGTCGCGGCGCCCGTCGCGCTGGCCCCGCACATCGCGCCGAAGGGCTCGATCACCGTCGAGGGCGTCTCGCTGACGGTCAACGACGTGACCGACCAGCCCGACGGCAGCGCCCATTTCACCCTCAACATCATCCCGCACACGCAGGCGATGACGACGCTCGACGAAGCGGCGGCAGGGCGGTCGGTCAATCTGGAGATCGATATTCTGGCGCGCTATCTGGCGCGGATGCAGGCGCGGCCAGCCTGACACTCTCTCGTAATGATTATTTTCAGGCGGCGCTTAACCCTCGCCCCACCCCGCCGCAATCTCAGGATCCATCGCTACCATCGACCGCCGCATCGCCAGTCTTCCGACGCGCAGCAGTTCAGCCTTGCGCCGCGCCGGGGCGAGGTTGCAGCTCGCCGCTTCGCGCACCACCGCGGCGCCATAGCGATCCGCGACGATCAAGCCTGAGGTTTCCGGACGATAATCGGGGGTGTCGAGGATCGCCGGGTCGAGCCCCGCCGCCAGCGCCCAGTAAAAATTGTCGCACCAGTCGCAATAGTCGGGCCATTTGCCGTCGCCGTGCAGGTCGGCACGGCTGACCTTGATCTCGACGATGGTGATGTTGCCCCTGGCGTCGATCGCGGTGAGGTCGGTCCGCCGTCCGTTGGGCAGCGGCACTTCGGGGATCGCGACCAGCCCGGCTTGCGCGAACAGCCGGCACACGCCGCGCGCGACGTCCGCGGCGGTGATCGTGTCGCTCAGCATCGCGTCAGTCCATCGTCAGAACGGAACGTCGTCGTCCAGATCGTCGTCGAAGGGCGGACGTCCGCCGCCGCCGCCGCCACCCGAGCCGCCACCGCTCGAGCCGCCGCCGCCCTGGTTCCAGCCGCCGCCCGAACCACCGCCCGAACCGCCGCCATTGCCCCAGCTATCCTCGCCGCCGCCGCCGCCGCGCGATCCGCCGCCACCGCCCGGCGCGCCGTCGAGCATGGTCAGCGTGCCGCCCATGCCCGCGATCACCACTTCGGTGGTATATTTGTCGTTGCCGTCGCGGTCCTGCCATTTGCGGGTGCGCAGGCTGCCCTCGATATAGACTTTCGAGCCTTTTTTCAGGAAGCGTTCGACCACCCCGACCAGCCCTTCGCCGTTGATCACGACATTATGCCATTCGGTGCGTTCCTTGCGCTCGCCGGTCATGCGGTCCTTCCACTGTTCGCTGGTCGCGATGCGGATGTTGGCGATCTTGCCGCCGTTCTGGAACGACTTGATTTCGGGATCGGCGCCGAGGTTGCCGATCAGAATTACCTTGTTGACGCTGCCAGCCATGCCGCTCCGCTCCGCTTGAATGTTGGAAGGATCAGCCGAGCCCGAAGGCGACCGCTGTCCAGTAAGTGATACCAGCAGCGGCATAGGCGAGCGCGAACAAATAGCCAACCATGAACAACGGCCATTTCCACCCATTGGTCTCGCGCCGGGTGATCGCGATCGTCGAAATGCACTGCGGCGCAAAGACGAACCACGCCAGGAACGCCAGCGCGGTGGCGATGCTCCAGCGGCCCTGCAGGCGCTCGCTCAGCGACTGCGCCATCGCTTCTTCGTCGTCGCCTGCCTCGATCGCGTTGGCGGTCGCGAGCGCCGACACCGCGACCTCGCGTGCCGCCATCGCCGGGATCAGCGCCAGCGCGATGTCGTGGTTGAACCCGATCGGCGCGACGACGACCTCCAGCCCGCTCGCGATGCGCCCGGCGACGCTGTAGTCGACCTGGCTCTCTGCGCTGTCCGCCGGCACCTTGGGATAGCTGAGGAGCAGCCACAGCGCGATCGTGGTGACGAAAATGATCGTCCCGGCGCGGCGCAGGAAGATCCACGCGCGCTGCCACAGCGCAATGCCGACATCGCGCAGCCGCGGCCATTGATACCGCGGCATTTCCATCATGAACCCCGCCGCCGTCCCCTTGGCGACGGTCCGGCGCAGCACCAGCGCGACGACCAGCGCCCCGACGATGCCCGACAGATAGAGGCCGAACAGCACCAGCCCCTGCAACCCCACCGGCGATCCGCCGACATTGGTGTTCGGAATGAAGGCGCCGATGATCAGCGTGTAGACGGGCAATCGCGCCGAACAGGTCATCAGCGGCGCGATCAATATCGTCGTCAGCCGGTCCTTCGCATCGGGAATCGCGCGCGTCGCCATGATCCCGGGGACGGCGCAGGCAAAGCTGGAGAGCAAAGGAATGAAGCCGCGCCCCGACAATCCGACCTTGGCCATGATGCCGTCCATCAGGAAGGCGGCGCGGGTCATATAGCCCGAGGCTTCGAGCAGCAGGATGAACAGGAACAGGATCAGGATCTGCGGCAGAAACACGATCACCGACCCGACCCCGCCAAGGATCCCCTCGATGATCAGGCCGCGCAGGAACCCGTCGGGCAGCGCGGCATCGACCGCGCCCTGCAAGGCGGCGATGCCGCCCTCGATCCAGCCGATCGGCGCTTCGGACCAGGCATAGACCCCCTGGAACATCACGAACATCAGCGCGAGCAGGATCAGGAAGCCCAAGGCGGGGTGGAGCAGCACCGAGTCGACGCGCTGGGTCCAGCGGCGCACCGGAGTTTCGGATACGGTCGCGGCGCGGGCGATCGCGCGCGCGCGCTGGTGCAGCGCGGCGTCGGTCGGCGGCGGCGCGGCATGGTCGTGGGTTTCGAGCTGGTGGGTCAGGATCGCGCTGTCGATCGCGGCGAGCAGTTCGGGCAGGCCGCGCTTGCGCACCGCGACGGTCGCGACGACCGGCACGCCGAGTTCACGCGCGAGCCGCTCGGGGTCGAGGGTCAGCCCGTCGCGCGTCGCGAGGTCGAGCATGTTGAGCGCGACCACCGTCGGCAGCCCGAGCGCGATCAGTTCGAGCGCGAAGCACAGATGGTTGTCGAGATTGGCGGCATCGACGACGATCACCAAAGCGTCGGGGCGCTTCTCGCCCGCCTGCTGGCCCAGCACGACGTCGCGCGTCACCGCTTCGTCGGGGCTCGCCGGGGTCAGGCTGTAACTGCCCGGCAGGTCGACCAGCGACAGCGGCCGCCCGTCGGCAAAGCTGGCGTGGCCCGCCTTGCGCTCGACGGTGACGCCGGGGTAATTGGCGATCTTCTGCCGCGCCCCGGTCAGCGCATTGAACAGGCTCGATTTGCCGGCATTGGGGTTGCCGACCAGCGCGATGGTGGGGATCGGACCGGTCATGCCGCGGGCTCGACTTCGATCATCGCAGCCTGGCGGGCGCGGACGATCACCTGCATCCGCCCCACCGTCAGCGCCAAAGGATCGCGCGAAAACAGGCTGCCGCGGTGCAGCGGCGTAACCTCGACCCCCTCCATCAATCCGAATTCGCGCAAGCGGCGCCCCTCGGCCTGCGACATGGCGGTCCAATCGATACGGGAAATGCGCACAGCGACGCCGAGCGGCGCGGAATCGAGCAACTTTATCATTTGCGAGCGATTATCAATAACAGCGGCGCGGCGCCAGCGGTTTATCGGCGCGGCGGGTTCAACGCCCCGGATACCGCAGCCGCCCGACGAAGCGCGCCAGGCTGGGGCGGTCGGTGCCGCGCGCGGCGCGGCGGTGTTTCCAGCCTTCGAAACGCATCACCTGATCGATGCGGCGCCCCAGAAACGCGCGCGTCTCGGCAAAGCCGTCGCTTTCGTCGTTCAGCAGCACCGCCATCGTCGAACCATAGACGGCGCCCAGGATCGCGCGCTTGCTGTAGTGATTATAATCGGTCGCGGTGTCGCCGGCGAGCCGCCACATCAGGTCGGCGGCGCGCCAGCCGAGCCTGGCCGCGTGCGGCGCGTTGGTCGGCAGCGCGAGCAGCGACAGCGCGCGGCGCAGCGATTCGCGATGCGGTGCGATCAGGTCGATGCGCGCTTCGACCAGCGTCGTGATCCGCTCGCGGATCTTCAGCACGGCGAGTTTTTCGGCGGGCCATTTCGCCGCCATCTGCGCGTCGACATCAGCGAACCAGGCATCGACCATGTCGCGCCCACCGCCCGGAAAGGCGAGCCGCGCGACGTCGATATCGACCCCGACCCGCGCCGCCGCGTCGGCGAGCGCGGCGTCGCCGAAGCCGTCGAACGCCGCCGACGCGGCGATCGCCGGCGCGAGCGCGGCGCGAATCTCGTCGAGGGTCGGGTCGGCGGGCAGGATGGAGGCCATGAGCGTCAGATAGGCGCTGTTCGGCGACTCGGCAACCGGATCAGCACCAGCGCCGCGGCGACCATCGCGCCGCCGACGAGGTCGATCGGGCCCAGCGTCTCGCCAAAGATCATCCAGCCCGCGACCGCGGCGACCACCGGCTGGACGAGCAGCGTCAGCCCGATCACGAGCGGCGAAAAGCGCGGCAGCGCCCAGATCAGCAGTCCCTGGCCGACGATCTGGCTCATCAGCGCGAGGACGATCAGCGCGCTCCAGTCGCCGGGCATGATCGTCTCGCCGAACGCCAGCGCGGTGCCGAGCAGGATCGGGATGCCCGCCGCCGACGAAATCGCCAGCGCCGACCACGGCCCGATGTCGCCGCGCACCCGCTGCATCATCAGCACATAACCGGTGTAGAGCGCCCCCGCGAGCAGGCTCAGCAGGTCGCCCGCGAGATAGGCGGGCGAGGCCTCATAGCTTTGCCCCATCAGCAGGAACGATCCCGCGAAGGCGAGCAGGATCGCCGCCGCCTGCCATCCGCGCGGCAAGGTGCGCGCGATCAATATGCCCCACAACACCAGCAACAGGCTGGCGCTGTTGCCGAACAGCGTCGCGTTGGCGACCTTGGTCTGCAGGATGCCGAGATGCCAGGCGGCCAGGTCGAGCCCGAAGAATATCCCCGCGCCGCCGCCGATCCACAGCGCGCGATTCGACGGCGCGCGGCCGCCGGTCTCGCGCCACGCGAGCACCAGCAGGATCGGCAGCGCCAGCGCGAGGCGCCACAGCCCGGCGGCGACCGGCCCGGTGTCGGCGAAACGCACCACCATCGCGGTCAGCGACAGCGCCAGATTGCCGCCGACCAGCGCGGCAAAGGCCCAGCGGTTCACCGTCGCGGCGACCGGCGCGGCGTCCAGGCTTTCGGACTTGTTGGTCATTTAGATTTTCTTTTGCTACCCACCATTGTGCCGGCGCCCGAGCGTTCATAGTTTCGCGGGCCATAGCGGCGGCCGTTCCGGTCGTCGCGAAGAAAGTGGATAGTGGAGGACATATGGCCGTATCGCTTTTCGACCCGATTACCCTGGGCGCCATCGCGGCGCCGAACCGCATCATCATGGCGCCGCTGACCCGCGGCCGCGCCGGGCCGGGCTTCGTGCCCACCGAACTGGCGGTCGAATATTATCGCCAGCGCGCCTCGGCCGGGCTGATCATTTCGGAAGCGACCGGCATTTCGCAGGAAGGGCTCGGCTGGCCGAGCGCGCCGGGGCTGTGGACCGATGCGCAGGTCGAAGGCTGGAAGCCGGTGACCGAGGCGGTGCACGCCGCCGGCGGCCGCATCGTGGCGCAGCTCTGGCACATGGGCCGCCTCGTCCATTCGGTGTTCAACGACGGCAAGCAACCGGTGTCCGCATCGGCGACGCAGGGCGAAGGGCGGGCGCATACCCCGGTCGGGCGCCGCGACCTCGAAGTGGCGCGCCCGCTTGAGCTCGCGGAGATCCCGCGCCTGATCGCCGACTATGCCAAGGCGGCGGAAAATGCGAAGCGCGCCGGGTTCGATGGCGTGCAGTTGCACGGCGCCAACGGCTATCTGATCGACCAGTTCCTGCGCGACAACAGCAATTTGCGCGACGACGATTATGGCGGCCCGGTCGCCAACCGCATCCGGCTGCTGCGCGAAGTGACCGAGGCGCTGATCGGTGTCTGGGGCGCCGACCGCGTGTCGGTGCGCCTGTCGCCCAACGGCAATTCGCAAGGCGTCGACGACAGCAATCCCGAACCGCTGTTCACCGCCGCCGCGTCGGCGCTCGATGCGCTCGGCATCGGTTTCCTCGAACTGCGCGAGCCCGGCCCCGACGGCACCTTCGGCAACACCGAAGTGCCGAAACAGTCGCCCGCGATCCGCCAGGCGTTCAAGGGACCGCTGATCCTCAACAGCGATTACAACGTCGAAAAGGCCGAGGCGGCGCTCGCCAGCGGCGTTGCCGACGCGATCGCCTTCGGCCGTCCGTTCATCGGCAACCCCGACCTTGTCGAGCGCATCCGCACCGGCGCGGAATGGTCGGCCGACAATCCGCAGACCTGGTATTCGCCGGGGGCCGAGGGTTACACCGATTATCCGGCGCTGGTGAACGCGTAAGGCCATATCGATCCTCCCCGTGGCGAAGCGATGGGGAGGTGGCAGCCCGAAGGGTTGACGGAGGGGCTTTGGCGCAACGTCGGCGCCCCTCCACCACCGCCTGCGGCGGCGGTCCCTCTGGCGCTGCGCGCCGTCTGCGACTCCCCCATGGCTCCGCCACAGGGAGGATTCGCTGTGTCTAACTCCGTTCCGCGATCGCCTTGTCGACCAGCCCGGCGCCGATCGGCCCCATGATGTTGCCGCCGAAGCGAAACGCCAGGAAGGCGCCGACGAACAGCACCAGCGGCTCGATGACCATCACCACGAACGCCGCGATCAGCACGACGAAGAACAAGGTCGCGAACCCGCCGCTCAGCACCTGCTGACCCTTGGGACTCAGCTCGATCGTGCGCGGCCCCTTGGCATCCCACCATTTGCCGGTGACGATCGTCTTGCGCTGGCAGCCCACTTGCGGCGCCGGTCGTTCGGCGATGCGCGCGGGCGCGGCGCCGGGCGGCGGCGCCGACCGGTCGCGCGGCGGCGCCTCCGACCAGGGTTTCCGGCTCCGCTCGGCAATCGCCGCGGCAATCCGGCCCTTGTCGCGGTCGCTCGCGGCGTCGGGGCGTTTCTGCTGCGCCGGTGCCGGGCGCGCGCTCAGCCCCGATTCGGCGCGCGCGGCGGCCGACATGTCGGGGGCGGCGCTGGCGCGGGCAGGGCGGATCGGTTCGACGCCGAGCTGGCGGTCGTGCGCGTCCATGCGTTCGGCCGCGCTCAGCGGCACTTTCCCGGTCTCGCTGTCGATCACCACCAGCCGCCCGCCGCGTTCGACGACGGAAAAACGGGCCGGGGGCGGACGATCAACCAATGCCGAATTGTTCCTTCAGGGCCAGCATGGCGATCGCGGCCTTTGCCGCTTCGCCGCCCTTATCCTTGCGCGTCTTGTCGGCGCGCGCAAGCGCCTGTTCTTCATCCTCGACCGTCAATATGCCGTTGCCGATCGCGAGGCCGTCGAGGGTCAGCGCCATGATGCCGCGCGCGCTCTCGTTCGAGACGACCTCGAAATGATAGGTTTCGCCGCGGATCACGACGCCCAGCGCGACATAGGCGTCATAGCGGCCGGTGTCGGCGGCGAGCGAAATCGCCGCGGGCACTTCGAGCGCGCCGGGGACGGTCACCGTCTCGTGGCTGTGGCCTCCGGCGCCCAGCGCGCTGCGCACGCCATCGAGCAGCATGTCGTTCAAATGGCTGTAAAAGCGGGCTTCGACGATCAACACATGCGCCATTATGCGGCCTCCCCCGGGATCGAGCGTTCGCCGACGACCGACAGGCCATAGCCCTCCAGCCCGACCAGATTGTTGTGCGACGGGGTCAGCAATTCCATCGCATGGACGCCAAGGTCGGCCAGGATCTGCGCCCCGATGCCATAGGTGCGCAGGTCCATTCCCCCCGCCGGCGGCGGCACGTCCTCGGCTGCCGCCGATCCGGGCAGCGGCCGCATCAGCATCACGATGACCCCGGCGCCCGCCGCGCCGATCGCTTCCATCGAGCGTTGCAGGCGGCGCTTTTTCGGTCCCGGCCGCCCCATGATATCGTCGAAGATCGACACCGGATGCATCCGCACCAGGGTCACACCGTCGGCGTCGATTGCCCCCTTCTGCAACACCAGATTGACGCTGCCGTCGATCTTGTTGCGATAGGATTTGAGTCGCCAGTCGCCGCCATAATCCGATTCAAACGGATCGTCGGACACGCATTCGACCAGCCGGTCATTGCGGTGGCGATAGCCGATCAGGTCGGCGATCGTCCCGATCTTCAGCCCGTGGCGCCGCGCAAAGGGGATCAGGTCGTCGAGCCGCGCCATCGATCCGTCGTCGTTCATGATTTCGCAGATCACCCCCGACGGGTTGAGCCCGGCCAGCCGCGCGATGTCGACCGAGGCCTCGGTATGCCCGGCGCGCACCAGCACCCCGCCGTCGCGCGCGATCAGCGGAAACACATGCCCAGGGGTGACGATGTCGTCGCGGCCTTTCGACGCATCGATCGCGACCGACACGGTGCGCGCGCGGTCGGCGGCCGAAATGCCGGTGGTCACCCCCTCGCGCGCCTCGACCGAGGTGGTGAAGGCGGTTTCGTGGCGGGTGCCGTTCTGGCGGCTCATCAGTTCGAGCCCCAACTGGTCGACCCGCGCCTTGGTCAACGTCAGGCAGATCAGGCCGCGGCCGTGCGTCGCCATGAAATTGACCGCGTCGGGGGTCGCCATCTGCGCCGGGATGACCAGATCGCCCTCATTTTCGCGGTCCTCGTCGTCGACGAGGATGAACATCCGCCCGTTGCGCGCCTCGGCGATAATCTCTTCGGGCGTGGCCATCGGCGACAGGTCGCTGCCGTGCGCGAGCCAGTTCTCCAGCTTGCGCAGCGTCTCGGCGGTGGGATTCCAGCTGGGCGATTCCAGGTCGCGCAGGCTGTTGGCGTGCAAGCCCGCGGCGCGCGCGAGGCCGGAGCGCGACATGCTGCCGTCGTCGACGATGGCGCGGATACGGTCGATAAGTTGCATGGACATGCGCCCACTTTTCACATCGCAGTGTGATTGTCAATTCACTTATCACATTGACGCTCAATTGGGGCCGAAAGTCGCCCCCGGTTCGCGCAGTGGCGCATCGCCCTTCGCGTCGAGCAGCGCGACGATCTGGCCGCTGCGGTCGTCGCGCTTGGCATAATCGCGCGCCGACATGCCTGCGATATGATCGGCCTTGTCGGGGTTGGCGCCGTTGCGGACGAGCAGGCGCACCATCGCGACGTTTTTTGCCTGCACCGCCAGCACGAGCGCGGTTTCGCCGCGCCGGTTGGCCTGGTCGACCGGCGCCTTGTGCTTGAGCAGCTCTTCGGCGCCGTCGGTGAAGTTGAGCAGCGCGCTGTGCATCAGCGGCGTCATGCCCTGTCGGTCGCCGATCGATGGATCGGCATCCTTGTCGAGCATGAAACGCAGCCAGGTGCCGTCGCGGCGCTTGGTGACGATCGCCAGCGCGGTTTCGCCGCTGGTGGGATGGCGCGTGTTGATCAGCGTTGCATCGTCTTTCAGCGCGTCGGTCGCCTTGGTCCCGTCGCGGTCGTCGACCGCCTGCAGGAACGCATAGCCGCCGCGGAACTGCGCCATCGCGGGCGTGGTACCCAGGGCGGCGATCGCCGTGGCGGGGACGAGGAACAGGGCGGCAAGGCGGATATCCGCGCGTCGGAACATGGTGGGCGACCCCCGAAACATCGTCGCGACGGCGACGACAAAGGTTGATTTTCGGCAGCTAGCCGACCAAGGCTGGCTGCATGATGAATATCGCAATTATGGGGCAAAAGCTGGCGCGTGCAAGCCTGCTGCTCGCATGCGGCCTCGCGCTCGCCGGGTGCGACGGCCCGGCTGCGGCGCCGCCCGCCACCCCGCCGCTCGAGGGCGCGCGCATCGGCGGCCCCTTCACGCTGACCGATCAGGACGGCAACAGCGTCAGCGACACCGACTTTGCCGGTCGCTACCGTCTCGTCTATTTCGGCTACAGCTTTTGCCCCGACATCTGCCCGGTCGACCTGCAAAAACTGATGCGCGGGCTGGCGCAATTCGAAAAGACCGACCCGGCGCTCGGCGCGAAGATCCAACCGCTGTTCGTGACCGTCGATCCCGCACGCGACACGCCCGCGGCGCTCAAACCCTTCGTCGCGCGCTATCATCCGCGCCTGCTCGGCCTCACCGGCACCCCCGAACAGATTGCGGCGGTCGCGAAAGCCTTCGTCGTCACCTACAACAAGGTCGAAGGCTCGGCGCCCGACCGCTATCTGATGGCGCACAGCCAACTCGCCTTCCTGATGGGCCCCGACGGCAAGCCGCTGGCGCTGCTGCCGCTCGACGACCCGGCGACCGACGTCGACGAAGGCGCGCCCGACAAGGTCGCCGCCGAGCTGGCGAAGTGGGTGGCGTGAAGCAAGGTCCGGCCGATCATGGCCGCCCTTTCTGGGAAGCGCCGCTCGCCACGCTCGACGCCGGGCAGTGGGAAGCGCTGTGCGACGGCTGCGGCAAATGCTGCCTCCACAAGGTGGAGGACGAAGATACGGGGCGCATCTACCCGACCAATGTCGCGTGCCGCATGCTCGACCTCAAGACCGCACGCTGCGGCGATTACACACGTCGCCGCCGTCATGTTCCCGACTGCCTGACGCTGACCAAGGCCAAGGTCGCGGACATCGAATGGCTGCCGCAAAGCTGCGCCTATCGCCTGCGCGCCGAAGGGCAGCCGCTGCCCGAATGGCATTATCTGATCAGCGGCGATCGCGACGCCGTCCACCGCGCCGACCAGTCGATCCGCGGCTGGACGGTCAGCGAGGATGTCGCGGGACCGCTGGAAAATCACCTTGTCGAGCGTATCGTTTGATCCCGCGGGCGACGGCCCGCACATCCGGGTCGGCGACACGGCGTGGCCGGTGCGGCTTGTCCATCACGCCCAGTCGCGCCGCTATCGCCTCGTCTTCGACGGCGCACGCGGCGAACTGCGGCTGACGCTGCCGCGCCGCGCCAGCGCCGCGCGCGCGCTCAAATGGGCGAGCGAGCAGCAGGACTGGCTGGCGCAGCAGGTCGGCAAGGCGGCCGCACCGGTGCTGATCGCGCCCGGTGCCCGCCTGCCGCTGTTCGGGATCGACCGGTGCATCGCATGGGACGCGGCGGCGCCGCGCGCGGTGCGGCTCGACGGCGATACATTGCGCGTCGGCGGCCCCGCCGAGAGCCTCGGCCGCCGGCTCGAGCGTTGGCTGAAGGCCGAGGCGCTGACGCTGCTCGAACGCGAAAGCCGCCAGATCGCCGCGCGGGCGGGGCTTGCGGTCGGCCGCGTCGGGGTCGGCGATCCGCGCAGCCGCTGGGGCAGTTGCACCCACGGCGGCGACCTGCGCTACAGCTGGCGCCTGGTCATGGCGCCCGATCATGTCCGCCGCGCGACCGTCGCGCACGAGGTCGCGCATCTGCGCCACATGGACCATGGCGCCGATTTTCATGCGCTGGTCGACACGCTCCACGACGGCGATGTCGCCGCGGCGCGCGGCTGGCTGCGCCGCGAAGGCCGCGGCCTGCACCGCTACCGTTTCACCGCCTGAGCGTCGCTATTCGTCCTCGCCGGCTGCCGGGCGCGGCGGTGTCGTGCGCACCACTGCCGGTGCCGGGGCTCGGGCCGGCGGGCTCGCGCGCGGCGCGGTAGCCGGATCGGGTGGTGGGCGACGCCCGGTCTGCTCCTCGATCCAGCGCTGGTCGAGCACCGGGCCGTCATCGGCCGGCGGCGGCGCGACCGGCATGTCGTCGCCAGGCTCGATCAGCGGCGGGCGGGTGTCATAGGGCAGCTCGATCGGCATGCCATTTTCGTCGACCAGACCCTCTTCGCCCGGCTCGCCCATATAGGCTTCGCCCTCGTCCTCGAGCTGCCATTCGGGCAGCACGACTTCGGTGTCGAAGTTTTCGACCGGCCGCCGCGCGACCGCGACGCGCATATAGTCGGCAAAGGCCTGCGCCGGGGCGCGGCCGCCTTGCAAACCGCCGACCGCTTTCGCATCGTCGCGGCCCATCCACACCCCGGTGGTCAGCCCGCTCGAAAAGCCCAGGAACCAGCCGTCCTTGTTGCTCGTCGTGGTGCCGGTCTTGCCCGCGACCGGTCGCCCTATCTGTGCCGCGCGGCCGGTGCCGGTGTTGACCGCGGTCTGCAGCAGGTCGGTGATTCCCGCCGCGACCCAATTGTCGACCAGCACCTGCCCACGCTCGGCGGGACGCTGGTAGAGCAGGCGGCCGTCGGCGGTGGTCACCTTGGTAATGCCATAGGGCTGCACCGACACGCCCTTTCGCGCCACCGCGGCAAAGGCGGTGGTCAGGTCGATCACCCTCACTTCGGCGCTGCCCAGCACCATCGAGGGATGGGTGTTGACCGGGGTGGTGATGCCAAAGCGCCGCGCCATGTTGGCGACCGACGAATAACCGATCTCGTCGCCCAGCTTCGCCGCGACGGTGTTGACCGAATAGGCAAAGGCGCTGCGCAGATCCATCGCACCGGCAAAGCGCCCCGACGAGTTGCGCGGGCTCCACCCGTTGATCGTCACCGGCTCGTCGACCACTTCGTCATCGACCTTATATCCCGCCTCGAGCGCCGCCAGATACACGAACAACTTCCACGCCGATCCCGGCTGGCGCACCGCCTGCGTCGCGCGGTTGTAATTCGACGTCACATAATCGGTGCCGCCGATCATCGCGCGCACCGCGCCGTCGCGGTCGAGCGAGACCAGCGCACCCTGCACCCCGCGGGGGGTGTTGGCCTGGATCGCCGCGGTCGCCGCGCGCTGCATGCCGAGGTCGATCGTCGTGTAGACGTCGAGCGCTTCGCTGCCTTCGTCGATCAGCAGGTCGAGCTGCGGCAGCGCCCAGTCGCTGAAATAACGCGCGCTGTTCTGGCCCGTCTCCTGCGCCAGCTGGACGTCCGCGGGTTTGGCGCTGTCGGCCTGCGCCTGGGTGATGACCCCGGCGTCGACCATCACGCTCAGCACCACGCCGGCGCGTCCGAGCGCCGCCTGGGCGTCGGCGGTCGGCGAATAGCGCGACGGTGCTTTCACCAGCCCGGCGACCACCGCCGCCTCGGACAGCGACATTTCGGTCGCGCTATGCCCGAAAAAGCGCCGCGACGCCGCGTCGATGCCATAGCTGCCGCCGCCGAAATACACTTTGTTCAGATACAGTTCGAGCAGCTCGTCCTTCGAGAATTTCCACTCGAGCGCCATCGCCAGCACGCCTTCGCGCAGCTTGCGTCCGACGGTGTAGCTGTTCGACAGAAAGATGTTGCGCGCCAGCTGCTGGGTGATCGTCGAGGCGCCCTGCATCCGCCGCCCCGACCCGTAATTTTCGACCGCAACGACGCCCGCGCGCGCCAGGCCGACGGGATCGATGCCGGGGTGATAGCGAAAGCGCCGGTCCTCGACCGCGACCATCGCATCTTGCATCACCTGCGGGGTTTCGCGCAGCGTCAGCCAGCGGCCGTAGTTGGGGCCGAGCGACAGGAATACCGTGCCGTCGGCGGCGCGGACGCGAATCGTCTGCCCCGCCGGCGATTTTTTCAGCTCTTCGTAACTCGGCATCCGCTGCACCGCGATCGCCACCGCAACCCCCAGCGCGACCGCGCCGACGAGCGCGAGGCCAAGGAACCAGCGGATCAGCCGCCGCAACCAGACGCGCCAGCGCGGCGGCTCGCCCGCAGCGCTCCGCTGGCCCGAAGTCGACGATGTCCTGGACGAAGCCTGCTTACGTTCGCGGCGCAAAACTGTGTATTCCTTCCCTCGCTGCGCCCCTGTACGCGTCAGCCCGCTCAGGGCCGATGTCAGCCCTTGTCGGTGCCCGTGTCATCCGGCGCGCGCTCGGCGAAGTCAAGCGCCGCGCTGTTGATGCAATAGCGCAGCCCCTCGGGGCCCGGCCCGTCGGGAAAGACATGGCCCAGATGACCTTCGCACTTCGCACAGCGCACCTCGGTGCGCACCATGCCGTGGCTGGTATCGGTCAGTTCGGCGACCGCACCGCCCTCGGCGGGCGCGGTGTAGCTCGGCCAACCCGACCCGCTGTCATATTTGGTCCGGCTGTCGAACAGCGGCGCGCCGCACCCGGCGCAGCGATACATGCCGTCGCCCTTGTGATCGGTATATTTGCCGGTGAAGGCGCGCTCGGTGCCGCCTTCGCGCAGGACGTGGTGCGCCATCGGATCGAGTTGGCTGTCGCGTTCGCGGTCGGTTTCGGGATCGGTCATCGGTGATGCTCCTTGGGGCGCTACGCGAAAAGCGGGCGGCGCCGGTTTGTCCACAATATCGGTCCGAAGCGGCGGTGCTGCAAGCCCTCGCGGTCTCAGTTCATCCGGGTGCCGCGCGACACCAGCCGCGTCGCGGCGGGAAACGCCCGCGCCAGGCCGACCAGCGCCGCGGCGCTCGCCGGCGCTTCGCCCAGCCGCCAGACCAGGTTGGCGATCGCAAAGGGCCGGCGCATCCGCGCCGCGAGCTGCGCCTGAAAAGCGGACGCGGCCGCGGGGCCCCCGCGCTGCCACGCCGTCACCGCGGCTTCGGCGCTCGCCAGCGCCACCCCCATGCCCTCGCCCGCGAGGCTCGGGATCACCCCGGCCTGATCGCCGAGCCGGAACAGCCCGGGCGGCGCAATATCGGTGCGCCAGCCATAGGGGACATGCCCGATGGCATCGATGGTTTGGCGCCAGTCGGCGTGGGCGAACCGTTCGCCAAGCCGGGGATGTGTGTCGCCGAGCGCGCGCAGCAGCGCTTCGGGCGCGCCACCGGCTTCGTCGAGCCGCGACTTATGAACCGCGAGGCAAAGGTTCGCGCTGCCATCCTCCTGCCGCACCAGCCCGGCATAGCCGCGGTCGAACAGGTGCAGCTCGACGGCGTCGCCGACCAGCCGGTCCAGCGCCGCGCCCGACGGCAAACGCAGCCGCAGCCCCATCACCGGGTCGGCCTGCTGCCACTTCGCAGCGTCGCGCGGCAGCCCGCGAAAGCCGTGCTTGCCCGCGGCAAGAAAGCGTGCGGGCGCGCGCAGCACCGCGCCGTCGCGCGTCTCGATGCCGCCGTCGGCCAGCGCGGTCGCGTGCACGCCGCGCTCGAACCCCGCCCCCTCGGCGACCGCCGCCGCCTGCAACAGCGTGTCGAGCCGGCGGCGCGACACCCCCATCGCCGCGTCGGGCAAAGTGGTTTCGCTGGTCTGCCGTCCGGCGAACAGCCGCACGCGGCGCACCACTTGCCCGCCGAGCGTCGCGGCGCCGATCCCAAGCGCGTCAAGCCGCGCGAGCGTCTGCCAGCTCAGGAACCCGCCGCACAGCGCGTCGCCGGTCTCGCGCGTCCGCTCGAGCAACAGCACCGCAGCACCGCGGCGCGCGAGCCGCACCGCCGCCGCTGCGCCCGCCGGCCCGGCGCCGATAACGATCGCCTCGGCGCCGCTCACCGGACCCGCTCGACGCACAGCCGCCAGGGAAAGCTGCGAAAAATGCGGCACGCGCCGGCGCTGTAGGGCAGCGCGTCGGCCAGCATGGCGCGCCACTCGTGCGGGCGAAAGCTGCGCCCGACCGACAATTGACCGTCGCGCCGCACGATCGGGTCGACCAGCGCGAGGGTCGCGAGCAGCGGATAGCCGGCGAACGGCAGGCGGTGGCGGTGGAGGTCGTTGACCAGCCAGCCGCGCGCGCTTTTGCCGTCCATGAAGCGCAGAAATTCGTGGCGTTCGGCGGCTGTCATATGATGGGTGACCAAGCTGGAGAGGACGATGTCCCACTCCTGCCCGGCGAGATCGCGATAATCGCCGGTGACCAGCTTTGCCCGGTCGCCCAGCCGCGCCGCCGCGACCGCCGCGCTCTTGGGGTTGAGGTCGACCCCGACCAGGTCGAGCGCGACGCCGCGTGCCGCGCCCCAGCGCGCGATCCGCCCCAGCATGTCGCCGCTGCCGAAACCGACATCCAGGATCCGCCACGCCCGCGCCGCGCCCCCGCGCGCCCGAACCCGGTCCAGAAAGCCGAGCGTCGGCCGCGCTGCCAGCGTCAGCGCGTTGATCCGCGACAGGTCGGCGAGCACCCTGGCATAGCGCTCCGGCGACAGGTCGGCGGCGTCCATCTCCTCCTCGGCCGCGATCGGCGTGCGCAGGCTGGCGAAGGGGGTCACCGTCTATGGGGCCTCGGGGGCGGTGAAGCGGATCGCTTCGGCGGCGAGGCCGGGGCCGAACGCGATGGCGACGCCGTCGCCACTCGCGCCACGTGCCATCATCTCGGCGAGCACGAACAGGATCGTTGCCGACGACATGTTGCCGAACTGTGCCAGCACCGCGCGGCTGTCGGCGAGTGCCTCGGGGGCGACCGCGAGCGCCTGTTCGACCGCGTCGAGCACCGAGCGCCCGCCGGCGTGGACCGCGAGCAATGCGGGGGGATCGCCCGCGCCGAACAGCCGCGCGCGCACCGCAGGATCGGCCAGCGCCTCGCGCAGCCGGCCGGGCACCTCGCCCGACAATTGCATCGCAAAGCCGGTGTCGCCGATGTCCCAGCGGATCAGGTCGGCGCTGCCGGGCAGCGCGAGGCTGATCCCTTCGCCGAGCGTCAGGCCGATGGGGTCGGCCGAGACGATCCCCACCGCGGCGCCGTCGCTGAACTGCAGCATCGCGAGCAGCGGCTCGGGCTGATCGGCGAGCTGGAGGTGCAGGGTCGACAGCTCGACGCTGACCACCAGCACCACCGCGCCGGGTTCGGAGCGGACGATGTGCCTCGCGGTGCGCAGTGCGGTGATCCCGGCGTAGCAGCCCATGAAGCCGATCAGCACCCGCTCGACAGCAGGCGACAGGCCCAGCCGCTCGGCGATGATCTGGTCGATGCCGGGCGCGACGAAACCGGTGCAGCTTGCGACGACGATATGGGTGACCCGCGCCGGGTCGCACGCGGCGCCGAGCCGGTCGATCGCCGCCATTGCAAGCGCCGGGGCATGGTCGGCATAGGCTGCCATGCGCGCCGAGGTGGGGGGCAGGCCGGCGACGTCGTAGAATCCGCCCGCCGCGACGGGCGAGCCGCCATCCGATGTGGGGGGCAGCACCGACCAGCGATGCGCAATTCCCGACCGCGCCGCCATTCGCGCAAAGACCGCGCGGACGCGCTCGTCGGCAAGGCGCGGCACCGCCCAGTCGATGAACGCCTGGTGGATGTCGTGGCCCGGCACCGCGGTGGCGAGGGCGTTCAGCCGGGGGGACGGCGGGGGCATGGTCATGGCGTCCGTTTGAAGGAAAAGCCGGTGGGTGGCCAGCGGATTAGGGCCGCCACCCTGACGCCCCAGCGGCTTTACCTCAGCTTAACCATGACCCGGCTATCGCCGTAATGGTGAAACTGCGTCTTTTCCTTGGTTTCGTGCTGGCGCTCGCCGGTTCGCCGGCGGCGGCGCAGTGCCTGCTCTGCGCCCCCGATGCGGGCGCGAGCAGCGTATCGGCGCGCACCACCGCGACGCCGCTGCGCGTCGAGGTCGAAACCCAGCTCGACATGGGCCGCGTCGCAGTCGGTGCCATGGGCGGCGAGGTCGAGATCGACCCGCGCTCGGGCGCGCGCCGCCTGCGCGGCGACGTCGTCGATCTCGGCGGTTTTGCGCTGACGGGGGTGGTCACGGTGCGCGGCGAACCCGGCGCCGCGGTGCGCGTCATGCTGCCCGCAACGGTCGATCTGGAAAGCGGTCATGGCCGCAGCGCGCGCGTCGCCGGCCTTGTCACCGACCTGTCGCCAGACCCGCGCCTCGGCCCCGACGGCCGGCTGGTCTTCCGTTTCGGCGGCCGCCTCCAGATCGCCGGGCTCGACGACGGCGACTATCGTGGGCGGATTCCGGTCACGGTCGAATATCAATAGCCGCGGCGGCCGATCGCCCGCGTCAATAGAAGTCGGCGGTATCGCCGCCATCGCGCCGTTCGCCGCGATGCACCGCCAGCGGTGCGTCCCTCGTGCCCGACCGCACTTCGATGCGGCCATCGACGCGGCGTATTTCGGCCGGCGCCACGATCCGCGCGCGCGCGACCGCTACCGCCGACGCCGGCTGCGACGGGGCCGGCGCGGCCGCGGGGGCGCTGGCGGCAAGGATCAGGGCGGCGACGAGGGACATGGCATTCATGCTCTGCCCTAACGGCAGGTCCTGCCAGCATCTTAACCCTGAATCGCAGCTTTTTGGCCACCATGATTACCGCGTCGCGGCAAAGCAAAGGCCGCCTGCCCCGCATCGGGACAGACGGCCTCGCGTTTCCTGCCGGACGGCGGTTTAGAAGCCGCTCTTCGCCTCGGCTTTTTCCTTCAGCAGCGGCGCCACGTCGAAGCCGTGCTTTTCCAGCGCTGCGACAATTTTGTCGGTGCCTTCCAGCCCGGCCCAGAACATCGGGCCGCCGCGATAGACCGGCCAGCCATAGCCATAGATCCACACGACATCGATGTCGCTCGCGCGCTGCGCCTTGCCTTCGGACAGGATCAGCGCGCCTTCGTTGACCATCGGGTACAGGGTGCGCTCGATGATCTCCTGATCGGTGATGTCGCGCTTTTCGACGCCCGACTTGGCGCGGAATTCCTCGATGATCTCGGCGACCCGCGGGCTTTCGCTAGGCGTGCGCTTTTCGTCATAGTCATAGAAGCCCGCCTGCTTCTTCTGGCCCCAGCGGCCCTCGGCGGCGAGCGCGTCGCGGATGCTTTCGATGCGGTTGGGGTCGCGGTGCCAGCCGATGTCGACCCCGGCGAGGTCGCTCATCTGGAACGGCCCCATCGGCATTCCGAATTCGACATGGACCTTGTCGACCTGCGCCGGCGTCGCGCCTTCCATCAACAGCTTCATCGCTTCCAGCTGGCGGGGTTTCAGCATCCGGTTGCCGATGAAGCCGTCGCAGACGCCGGCAACCACCGCGACCTTGCCGATCTTCTTGCCGATCGCCATCGCCGTCGCCAGCGCGTCGGGCGCGGTCTTGTCGCCGCGCACGACCTCGAGCAGCTTCATGACATTGGCGGGCGAGAAGAAATGCATGCCCAGCACGTCGCCGGGGCGGCTGGTCGCGGTCGCGATCTCGTCGACGTCGAGGTAGCTGGTGTTCGACGCCAAGATCGCGCCGGGCTTTGCAATTGTGTCGAGCTTGCCGAAGATGTCCTTCTTGACGTCCATATTCTCATAGACCGCCTCGATGATCAGGTCGCAGTCGGCAAGCGCGTCGAGCTCAAGCGACGGGGTGATCAGCCCCATCATCGACTCGACCTGTTCGGGCTTGAACCGGCCCTTGGCGGCGGAGGCGTCGTAATTCTTGCGCACGACGCCCAGCCCGCGGTCGAGCGCGTCCTGCTGCATTTCGACGATCGTGCACGGGATGCCCTTTTGCAGAAAGTTCATCATGATGCCGCCGCCCATCGTGCCGGCGCCGATGATGCCAACCTTCTTCACGTCGCGTAGCTGGGTGTCCTTGGGCAGGCCGTCGATTTTGGCGGCCTGGCGTTCGGCGAAGAAGATGTGGCGCTGCGCCGCCGACTGACTGCCGAACATCAGCTTCATGAACTGTTCGCGCTCGAAGGCGAGGCCTTCCTCGAACGGCAGCCGCGTCGCCGCCTCGACGCAGGCGAGGTTGGCATAAGGCGCCTCGAACCCGCGCCAGCGCTTGGCGTTGGCGGTCTTCAGCTTCTCGATGACGGCAACATCGCCGAACACCGGGCGTTCGCGCGTCGGGCGCGGACCGTCGGCGATCTTGGCGTGCGCAAAGGCGATGGCGTCGGCGGCCAGGCTGTCCTCGCCCGCGAGTTCGTCGACCAGGCCGAGCTCCTTCGCCTTGGCGGCGGGCAGCGGGTCGCCGGTCGAGGTCATCGTCGCCGCGGCTTCGACGCCGACGACGCGCGGCAGGCGCTGGGTGCCGCCCGCGCCGGGCAGCAGGCCGAGCTTCACTTCGGGCACGCCGAGCTTGGCCGACGGCACCGCGATACGGTAATGGCAGACGAGCGCGGTTTCGAGCCCGCCGCCGAGCGCGGTGCCGTGGATCGCCGCGACCACAGGCTTGGTTGCCGCTTCAATGCTGTTGAGCACCGCGTTGAAATCGGGACCGCGCGGCGGCTTGCCGAATTCGCTGATGTCGGCGCCCGCGATGAAAGTGCCGCCGGCGCAGCGCAGCACGATCGCCTTGACGCTGTCGTCACCAAGCGCGGCGGCGAAATTGTCTTCGAGGCCCTGCCGGACGTGCCAGCTCAGCGCGTTGACCGGCGGGTTGTTGACGATGATGACGGCGATTTCGCCGTCCTTTTCCATCGTGACGGACACGGGGGTTTCTTCGGACATTTCAGGCTCCTTAAAGTGATTCCGTTCGCTTCGAGCGAAGTCGAGAAGCGTCTAGCGCGGCGCTCGGCGTGTCTCGACGTCGCTCGACACAAACGGAGGTGGTTTCAAATTCAATCGTCGATCGCGGCGTGGACGAGCGTCTTCACCTCGCGCCGCACGGGATAGGTGGAGGAGGGCATCAGCTGAGTCATGAACACCATGCAAATCTCTTCGACTGGATCGACGAAGAAGCCGGTCGAGAACATGCCGCCCCAATAATAGTCGCCGACCGATCCGGGGGTCATCGTCTGCGCCGGGCTTTCGTTGACCGCAAAGCCGAGTCCGAAACCGACCCCGGCATTTTCGGCCTCCGAAAAAATGCCGACGCTGTGCTCGACCAGGTCGCCGCCGCCGACGAGGTGGTTCGCGGTCATCAGGTCGAGCGTCTTGCGGCTGACGATGCGCGTGCCTTCCAGCGCGCCGCCGCCGAGCAGCATCAGGCAGAAGCGGTGATAGTCGGCGAGCGTCGAGACGAGCCCGCCGCCGCCCGAATGGAAGCTGCGATCCTTCGCCCAGCGGCTCTTGTCGCCGCTGTCGAACGGCTTCATCTTCTCGGTGGGGTGAAAGGCATAGCAGTCGGTCAGGCGGTGCTGCTGGTCGGCGGGCACCTTGAACCCGGTATCGACCATGGCGAGCGGGCCAAAGAGGCGCTCCTGCAACACGTGCGCGAACGGCTTGCCCTCGATGCGCTCGATCACCGCGCCGAGCACGTCGGTCGCCATCGAATAATTCCAGTGCGCGCCGGGATCGAACTGGAGCGGGATTTTCGCCAGGTCGGCGATGAAACTGTCCATCGTGTAATCGGCGTCGAAATCGTCGATCCGCATTTTCCGGTACGCGGCGTCGACCGGGGTGCGCTCCTGAAAGCCATAGGTCAGCCCCGCCGTGTGGCGGAGCAGATCGACCATACGGATCGGCTGCGTCGGCGGGCGGGTCAGGAACGGGACATTGCCGCCGCCGGCGACGAACACCCCGGTATCCTTGAACTCGGGGCAGAACTTCACCAGCGGATCGCTCAGCGCCACCTTGCCCTCTTCGACCAGCATCATGAAGGCGATGCTGGTGATCGGCTTGGTCATGCTGGCGATACGAAAGATCGCATCGTCCTTCAGCGCTTCGCCGGGCCGCGCCTCGCCGATGAGCGATTGGTGGACGATCTCGCCGCGCCGCGACACGAGCGTCGCGGCGTGCGGCAGCCGTCCGGTATCGACATATTTGGCGGCGAGGAAGGCGGGGATGCGGTCGAGCCGCGTCCGCGACATGCCCGCTGACGCTTCCGCGTTTCCGCTGCGGCCGTGCATCATGACAGGCGTACTCCTTCGAGGATGGCGGCGGCCTTGTTCAGCAGCGCCGGGTCGATGTCGAGGCCGCTCGCGGCGGCATTGTCGCGGACCTGCTCGGGGCGGCTCGCGCCGACGATGACGCTGGTCATGCCGGGCTGCGCGAGCAGCCAGGCGATCGCCAGCTGCGCCATGCTGCACCCCGCCTCGCCGGCCAGCGGGCGCAGTTGCTGCACCGCCTCGAGCACGTCCTCGGCGAGATAGCGTTCCATGAAATGCTGGTCCTCGCTCGTCGCGCGGCTGCCGTCGGGGGGCGGGGTGCCGGGCAGATATTTGCCGCTGAGCACGCCCATCGCGAGCGGCGACCAGACGATCTGGCCGATGCCGTGTCCCATGCTGACCGGGATCACCTTGGCCTCGGGACGGCGATAGAGCAGGCTGTACTGCGGCTGGCTCGACACGAATTTGACGTTGGGCGGGCACAGGGCCAGCGCCGCCTCGATCTGTTCGGGCGCCCATTCGGAAAAGCCGATCGCGCGCGCCTTGCCGCTGCGCACGACGTCGGACAGCGCCTCCATCGTTTCCTCGAGCGGGGTGTCGGGGTCGTAGCGATGGCATTGATACAGGTCGACATAGTCCGTCTGCAGCCGCGTCAGGCTGGCGTCGATCTGCTTTGCGATCTGGGCGCGGCTCAGCCCCTTGTTCCGGTCCGACATCGGAAAGAAGACCTTGGTCGCCAGCACATAGGAATCGCGTTTCCGGCCCGCCAGCGCGCGGCCGAGAAATTCTTCGGCGGCGCCGCGGCCATAGACGTTGGCGGTGTCGATGAAGTCGATCCCGACGTCGAACGCCGCGTCGAGGCAGGCGCGCCCGGCGCTGTCGTCGACCCCGACTCCATAGGTCAGCCAGCTGCCGAGGCAGATTTCCGAAACGCGGATGCCGCTGTCGCCAAGGTCGCGATATTGCATGCGTTCGCCTTTCAGTGCGAGGTCTGTCCGAGCAATTGGCGGGTTACCGGATGCGAGCTGGTAAGGCCACCGTCGACCGCGATCGCCTGGCCGTTGACATAGCTCGCCTGATCGCTGGCGAGGAACAGCGCGACATTGGCCAGTTCCTCGGGCTGCGCCGCGCGCTTGAGCGGGTTGAGCTGGCCGAGCTTGTGCGTCACTTCCTTCGCCTTGGCATAATCGAATGTCGGTTTGGTCATCCCGGTCTCGGTCAGGCCGGGGCAGATCGCGTTGACGCGCACGCCGCTGGTGGTCAGCTGCTGCGCCGCGGTCTTGGCCAGGTTGATCACCCCCGCCTTCGATGCCGAATAGGCGCCCGGACCGGCGCCCGAGTTGATCCCCGCGACGCTCGCGGTGAGCACGATCGCGCCGCCGCGGCCCTGATCGACCATCGCCTTGCCCGCATGTTTCACCATCAGCGCGGGGCCGATTAGATTGACGCGCAACGTCTCCGCCCAGGCGGCGGGGTCGAAATCGAAGATGCCGCCTATGTCGCCGATGATCCCGGCATTGGCGAAGGCGACATCGAGCCCGCCATAGCTGTCCTTCGCGGTCGCGACGAGCTTCGCGACATCGGCTTCGACGCCTGCGTCGATTTCGAGTGCCACCGCCTCGCCGCCCGCGTCCTTCACCAGCTGCGCCGTTTCATGCACCGCCGCGGTCTTGTCACCGAGCACCAGCTTGGCGCCCTCGGCGGCGAAACGCAGCGCGCTTGCGCGACCGATGCCCGAACCGGCGCCGGTAATGATCGCAATCTTGCCGTCCAATGCGCCCATCATGCGCCTCCCGAAATCGTGGCTCCGCCATCGCACACGATGGTCTGGCCGGTTGTAAAGGCCCCCGCCTTGCTGGCGAGGAAGACCACCGCGCCGGCGATCTCGTGCGGCTCGCCGATCCGCTTCAGCGTCGACGCCGCGGTCGATCGTTTCAGATTTTCGGGATTTTCCCACAAAGCGCGCGCCATGTCGGTGCGGATCAGCCCCGGCGCGACGCAATTGACGCGCACCCCCTGCGGCCCGAACTCGACCGAAAAATTGCGCGCCATCTGCATGTCGGCGGCCTTGGAAATGCAATAGGCGCCGATGATCGGCGATCCTTTCAGTCCGCCGATCGAGCTGACGATGGTGATCGACCCTTCACCGCGCTCGAGCATTTCGGGCGCGACCATCGCAATCAGCCAGTGGTTGGACAGGATATTATTGTCCATGATCTTGCGGAACTGCGCGTCGGCGATGCCGAGGCCGGGGCCGTAATAAGGGTTCGACGCGGCGTTGCAGACCAGCGCGCTGATCTTGCCGAACGCGGCGCGGGTTTCGTTGACGAGGTTCTGCAAATCGTCCTTCGACGAGATGTTGGCGGCGACCGCAATCGCGGTGCCGTCGCCGAACTTCGCGTTGATCTCGGCCGCGGCGCTGTCGCAGGCGTCCTGCTTGCGGCTCGAAATCACGACCTTCGCGCCTTGTTCGGCCATCGCCTCGGCGGTCGCCCGGCCGATGCCGCGCGACGATCCGGTGATCAGCGCGACCTGGCCGCTCATGTCGAACAGGCTCATGCGCCGGCCTTTTTAGCAAAGTCCCACGCCCGTTCGGCGAGCGGGCGGACGCGTTCGGACATGTCCTTGGCGTGCTGCGACGAGGCGGTGCCCTCGATCACCCGTTTCTTGATCCCTTGGATGATCCCGGCGAGGCGGAAGAAATTATAGGCGAAATACCAGTTCATGTCGGGCACCCCGGTCCGGTCGGTGGCGGCGCAATAACGCTCGACCATCTCGTCGAGCTCGGGGATGCCGAGCGCCTTGCGGTCGAGGTCCATGACTCCCGACCGCCCGCCATTTTCGGTCACCCATGCCATCGCGACATAGGTGAAATCGGCGAGCGGATCGCCCAATGTCGACAATTCCCAGTCGAGGACCGCGAGCACTTCGGGCCGGTCTTTCGCAAAGATCATATTGTCGATGCGGTAATCGCCATGGACCACCGACGTGCGCGTCTGTTCGGGCAAGCTGGCGGGCAGGAAGGCGATCAGCTGTTCCATCTCGTCCATCGTCTCGGTCTCGGCGAGGCGGTACTGCTTGGTCCAGCGATCGACCTGGCGGCCGAAATAATTGCCGGGCTTGCCGAAATCGGACAGGCCTGCCGCCTCGACATCGACCGCGTGCAGCGCGGCAAGCGTGTCGATCATCGCGTCATAGGTCGCGCGGCGGTTTTCGGGGGTCGATCCCGGCATCGCGCCGTCCCAGATCGTGTGGCCATCGACCATCCCCATGACATAGAACCAGCTGCCGGTGACGCTGTCGTCGGTGCACAGGCCATATTGGCGCGCGACGGGAAAGCCCATTTTGTGGAGTCCCGCCTGCACCTTATACTCGCGGTCGACCGCATGCGCCGACGGCAGCAGCGGGCCATAAGGCTTGCGGCGCAGGACATAATTGCCCGACGGCGCGGAGATTTTATAGGTCGGGTTCGACTGGCCGCCGGCGAATTTATGCTGGGTCAGCGGCCCTTCGAATCCCTCGACATTCGCTTCCATCCACTCGGTCAGCTTCGCCTCGTCGAGGATGTCGGCGCCTTCGGGTGCGACGGTGCCGCTGAAGGCCTTTTGTGCGTCGAGGGTCATTGAACTCTCTCCCTCCGTTTGCCCTGAGCTTGTCGAAGGGCTGTCCTTTTCATTGGACGTTGAAAGGAAGAACGGTCCTTCGACAAGCTCAGGACGAACGGAGATAGAATAGCCATCATTGATCGAAAACGATCACCGACCGCGCGGCATCGCCTTTCTTCATCTTGTCGAACCCGTCGTTGATCTTTTCGAGCGGAATCGTCTCGGCGACGATCGAGTCGAGGTCGAGCAGGCCGCGCAGGTAAAAATCGACGAGCCGCGGGATGTCGACCGGGAAGCGGTTGCCGCCCATGATCGCGCCCTGCAATTTCTTGCCCGACAGCAGATCCATGGCGCTGAGCCCGACCTTTTCGGTCAGCGGCATCATGCCCAGGATCGTCGCGGTGCCGCCGCGGCGCAGCGACGCGACCGCGAGGCTCGCAGAGGCGGGGCGTCCGACCGCTTCGATCGCATGGTCGACGCCGCCCTTGCTGATCTCGAGGATCTGTTTTGCTGCATCGCCGTCCATCGCGTCGACGACGTCGGTCGCGCCCAGCTTCATCGCCAGCGCGCGCTTTTCGGGGACCGGGTCGGCGGCGATGATCCGCCCCGCGCCCGCGATCTTCGCGGCGTTGATCGTCGCCAGGCCGACGCCGCCGCAACCGACGACGACGACGGTCTCGCCCGGGGTCACCTTGCACGCGTTGAAGATCGTCCCCGCGCCGGTGGTCACCGCACAGCCGATCACCGCGGCGCGGTCGAGCGGCATGTCGGGGTCGATCGCGACGCAGGCATGTTCGTGGACCAGCATCGTCTCGGCAAAGGCGCTGAGGTTCAGCATCTGGTTGACCATGCTGCCGTCGGGGCGCGTGATCCGCGGCGCGGCACCGGCAGGGCGCCGCGTATCGCCGCCCATGCACAGCGACATGCGGCCCGAAACGCAAAATTCGCAGTGGCCGCAGAACGCCGACAGGCAGGTGACGACCGCGTCGCCGACCTTGACCGTGCGCACTTCGCTGCCGACCGCCTCGACGATCCCCGCCGCCTCATGGCCGGGGATCGCAGGCAGCGGGTGCGGATAGGCGCCGTCAATGAAGTGGAGGTCCGAATGGCACAGCCCGCACGCGGCGGTGCGGATGCGCACCTCGTGCGGGCCGCAGTCGGCGATCTGCACCGTTTCGATCGACAGCGGCTGGCCCGGCTCGATCAGGATCGCGGCTTTGGTCATAATGCTTCCCTCAAAGCCGTTCGTGCTGAGCTTGTCGAAGCACCGTTCTTTCTTCTTCGGTCGTCAAAGACAAGAACGGCCCTTCGACAGGCTCAGGGCGAACGGGTCATTGCTCGTTAACGCGAAACCCCGATGTCGCCCGACGAAAAGCCCGGCTCGCTCGCTTCGCTGTGCTTGGCGAATTCGATCCGCGCGACCGCACGCTCGTGGACCTCGTCGGGACCGTCGGCGATGCGCAGGGTGCGCTGGTGCGCATAGGCCTTCGCCAGCCCGAAATCCTCGGACACGCCGCCGGCGCCATGCGCCTGGATCGCATCGTCGATGATCTTCAGCGCCATGTTCGGCGCCTGCACCTTGATCATCGCGATCTCCGCCGCGGCGGCCTTGTTGCCGACCTTGTCCATCATGTCGGCCGCCTTCAGGCACAGCAGGCGCGTCATCTCGATATCGATGCGGGCGCGCGCGATGCGATGCTCCCAGATGCTGTATTCGGCGACCTTGCGGCCAAAGGCGACGCGCGACTGCAACCGCTTCGCCATTTTCGCAATCGCTTCCTCGGCGACGCCGATCGTGCGCATGCAATGGTGGATGCGCCCCGGCCCGAGGCGCCCTTGCGCGATCTCGAAGCCGCGCCCCTCGCCCAGCAGCATCGCCTCTTCGGCGTTGACGCGCACGTCGGTCAGTTCGATTTCCATATGGCCGTGCGGCGCGTCGTCATACCCGAAGACGGGCAGGTGGCGCTTGATGTTCACCCCGGCAGCGTCGAGCGGCACGACCAGCATCGATTGCTGCGCGTGGCGCTTGGCGCCGAAATCGGTCTTGCCCATCACGATCGCGACGTTGCAGCGCGGATCGCCGGCGCCCGACGACCACCATTTGGTGCCGTTGATCACATAGTCGCCGCCGTCGCGCTCGATCCGCGTCTCGATATTCGTCGCGTCGGACGATGCGACCGCGGGTTCGGTCATCAGAAACGCCGAGCGAATCTCGCCGTTCATCAGCGGGCCGAGATATTTTTCCTTCTGCGCGCGGGTGCCGTAACGATGGAACACTTCCATGTTGCCGGTGTCGGGCGCCGAGCAGTTGAACACCTCGCTCGCGAAACCGACGCGGCCCATTTCCTCGGCGCACAGCGCATATTCCAGGTTGGTGAGCCCGGGGCCTTCGAACTCGAAGGTCTCGTCGACATGGTGATGCGCGGCGCTGCGCGGCGGCATGAACAGGTTCCAGATGCCCGCGGCCTTCGCCTCGGCCTTCAGATCCTCGACGACCTGGATGACTTTCCAGCGGTCGCCCGCCGCGTCCTGTTCATAATAGGTCGGCACCGCGGGGCGGACCTTGCGCTCGATGAACTCGCGCACGCGGCCCTGCCAGTGCTGCTGCCGCTCGGTGAGGTCGAAATCCATGCGATGCTTCCTTTCCGTTTACGTTCGCGTAAGCCCTTGGACCGATTCGGCCCGCTTTGCCAACCCCTGCGGGCCGATTATTACCCCATATCGTCGCACGCCGACATTTTCCGTTACGGATGAACGCCCGCCGCGTCGGGATCGGCGCGCGCGGCATCGCCCAGCAGCGCCAGCCTGGCGTCATGGTCGGCGCGCGAGATCGGGAATTTGCGCATGACGAACAGGCCCATCGTCCCGATGACGAGCACCGCCAGCGCATAGCCCAGCGCCAGATTGCCCAGCACCGCATCGCCGACCTCGCCCGGTTTGGCGCCCGCCGGAAAAGCGGCAATGGACAGGATCAGCCCGGCGAGAAAAATGCCGACCCCGGTCGCGCATTTCTGCATGAAGAAATATCCGGCAAAGAACAGGCCTTCGGACCGGCGACCGGTTTCGCTCTGCGACGCTTCGACCACGTCGGCCATCATCGACGATGACAGGATCATCAGCACGATCGAAAAGCTGTTGCTGACAAAGACCAGCGCAAACATCGTCGCGACGCTCGGCTTGCCGGGCAGGCCGGGGAAGACGCCCTGGATCCACGCAAAATAGATACCGCTGTTGACCAGCAGCGCGATCGCGCCCGCGATGATCGCCCCGTCGCGCTTGCCGAACTTCTTGGACAGCGGTGCGACGATAATGAAGGCGGCGATCATCGACGCGAACAACAGGAACACATAAGCGACCATCTCGCCCTGCGTGAACTGCCAGAAAAAACCGAGCAGATAATTGTTCATCGAAAAGGTGATGCCCTGATTGACGAAGCCGAACAGCGCCGCGAAAATCAGCCACAGAAAAGCGCGGTTCGACAAGGTGTCGCGCATCTCGCCCAAAATCTGCCGCAACGTCATCACCGGCTTCACATCGGCCAGGTTCGATACGGCGATCCGTTTATGCTGACCGGCGGCCGACATCAGGACCGTGCCTGCCATCATCAGCGCCCCGGCCAGCGCGTAGGGGAAATAGCCGTCGGGATCGACGAGCCCCTTCGCACCGCCGAAAAACACCCCGTAGGCCAGCAGCAGGATCAGCAATCCGCCGCCCCAGCCGAACAGAAAGCGAAAGCGCATCACCGCGGTGCGCTCGTCGTAATCGGCGGTCAGTTCGGGGACGATCGCCACCGACGGCACTTCGCAACACGACACCAGCGAGCGTACGATGATCGCAAAGCCGATCAGCCACGCGACCGTCATCGTGTCGCTCATCGGGGGCGGCGACCACAGCAGCATCCACGCGATCGCGAGCGGGATGGGGGCGATATAGAGCCAGGGCAGGCGGCGGCCCCAGCGGCTGCGCGTGCGGTCGGTAAGCTCGCCGATCACCGGGTCGACGAACGCGTCGGCGATCAGCGCCATCATGATCGCGGCGCCAACGATGCCGGCGTCGATGCCGATGACCTGATTGTAGAACAGCAGCAGGAAGGTCGAAAAGCCGTTGTCCTTGACCCCGTAAGCGATGCTGCCGAGGCCGTGCATCACCTTCAACCGGACGGGCAGCCGTTCGGGGGGCGGCACCGCGGCTGCCGTCGCGGACGTGACGTTCACGCCGCCGCCCCGGCCTTCGCCGCTTCCTCCATCGCCACCAGCGCGTCGAACATGCCCGGCGATTCGGGGTCCCACGCGTGGCGCTGGCCGATCGTCAGCCCGCCGTCGACCAGCAGGTGGGTGCCGGTCATGAACGAGGATTCGTCGCTCGCCAGGAACGCGACGGCATTGGCGATGTCGTCGGGCTGGCCGCCGCGCGCCACCGGCTGCGCCTGCGCGCTCATTCCGGCGATGATCGCATTGGCCTCGCCCTTCATCGCGTCGGGCACGTCGAGCGAGGCGGTGAAGATGTTGGTGTTGATAAAGCCGGGGCAGATCGCATTGACGCGAATGCCGTAGCGCGCAAGGTCGGTCGCCGCGACCTTGGACAGGTGGAGCACACCCGCCTTGGCGACGGCATAGGCGATCGGCGAATAACCCGCCCCCAGCGAAGCGACGCTCGCGGTGTTGATGATCGACGCGCCCTTGCGGTCCTTCATATGCGGCGCCGCATAGCGGATTCCCATCGCCACCGATTTCAGCACCAGGTCCATCGTGCGGTCCCAGCCTTCGGGGGTAATCTCGTCGATCGGGGCGCGGTCGCCGCCCGCCGCGGCGTTGTTGAACACGATGTCGATGCCGCCGCTCTTCGCCGCGGCTTCGTTCATCAACGCCTCGATGTCCGACGGCTGCGTCACGTCGCAGCGGACGAAATCGATCTGGCCGTTCGACTGTTCGGCCAGCGCGCGGCCGCCCGCTTCGTCGATGTCGGCCGCGAACACATGCGCGCCTTCGCCCGCCAGTTTCAGCACCGTGGCCTTGCCGATACCCGATGCCGCGCCGGTGACGACGGCGACCTTGCCTGCGAATCGCATTTTGCTCTCCCGTTTTCTTTTGCCACTTAGCTTAGGCGCCAACGGTGACGCGTCAACGCTGGCCTGTCCGACGCTACGGCGCCGTAACGGCAGGGCGGGGCGCCCAAGTTGACGCTTGCGTAAAGCAAGCGACTGGCCTTAGTTTGCGCCCCGGAAGAGGAGCCTTTGCGATGAGCGATCTTGACGCTTTCCGCGCCGAAGTGCGCGCCTGGCTGGAAGCCAATTGTCCCCCCGAAATGCGCGAACCCGTCCGCGAGGAAGGCGACGTCTGCTGGGGCGGGCGGAACTGGGTGTTCAAGAACGACGCCCAGAAAGCGTGGCTCGAAGCCTGTGCGGCGAAGGGCTATACCGTCCCCGACTGGCCCAAGGCTTATGGCGGCGCCGGGCTGACCCCCGAACAGACCAAGATTTTCAAACAGGAAATGAAGCGCATTCATGCGCGCTCGCCGCTCGACAGCTTCGGCATCTGGATGCTCGGCCCCGCGCTGCTGCAATTCGGCACCGAGGAACAGAAGGTCCAGTATCTGAACCCGATCGCGCGCGGCGAAATCCGCTGGTGCCAGGGCTATAGCGAACCCGGCTCGGGCAGCGACCTCGTCAGCTTGCAGACCTTCGGCGAGGACAAGGGCGATCATTGGGTCGTCAACGGCTCGAAAATCTGGACCAGCTATGCCGATCAGGCCGACTGGATTTTCTGCCTCGTCCGCACCGACAAGGCGAACAAATATCAGGGCATCACCTTCATGCTCTTCGACATGGCGAGCAAGGGTGTCACGACCAAGCCGATCCTGCTGATCAGCGGCAACTCGCCCTTCTGCGAAACCTTCTTCGACGATGTCGAAGTGCCGAAGACGCAATATATCGGCGAGATCAACCGCGGCTGGGACGTCGCCAAATATCTGCTCGGCCACGAACGTGAGATGATCTCGGGCGGCGGCGCGGGCGGCGACATGGTCAGCATCGGCGGCGCTTTCGCAAAGGCGTTCGGCAAGAATGCCGCCGGCGAACTCGACGACCCGATCCTGCGCGCCGAAATGGCGGCGTTCGACGTCGATGTCTTTGCGTACCGCGCGATGGGCGAACGTTTCATGGACATGTGGAAGACCGGCCGCGCGCATCCGGCCAGCTCGAACATGATGAAATATGTCGGCACCGAACTCAACAAGCGCCGCCACGAACTCGTCATGTCGGGCGGCGGCAGCGAGGCGCTCGAATGGGACAGCGAAGAGACGAAAGGCGGCGCCCGCGCCCGCGGCTGGCTGCGCACCAAAGCCAATTCGATCGAAGGCGGCACGAGCGAAGTGATGCTCAACGTCATCGCCAAGCGGATCCTGGATTTGCCGGGGGCGTAGAACAAGAATACGCCCTCCCCTTCAGGGGAAGGCAGCGAGACTTGGCAGCTTGCTGCCTAGTCGCAGCGGGTGGGGTCCATCGGCCTTGCGCCAACCCAACAGACCCCACCCCAACCCCTCCCCTGAAGGGGAGGGCTTAGGAGAGACCAGACATGCCACTCTATCACAATGACGACCAGGCGATGCTCAAGGACAGCGTCGCGCCCTTCGTCGCCGAACAGGCCCCGGTGTCGCACCTGCGCAAACTGCGCGACTCTGCTGACGCCACCGGATTCTCACGCGACCTGTGGGCGCAGTTCACCGAAATGGGCCTGCCCGGTATGCTCGTTCCCGAGGCGCATGGCGGGCTCGGCATGGGGCATATGGAGGCGGGCATCGTGCTCGAGGAAATCGGCCGCAACCTGACCCCGTCGCCGTTCCTGTCGACCAGCGTCGGCGCGGTTGCCGCGCTGGCGAAGGCCGGCGGCACCCAGGCGGGCCGCTGGCTCCCCGCGATCGCCAGCGGAGAGGCGATCGTCGCACTCGCGATCGACGAAGGCGCCAAGCACCGCCCCGACCGCATCGCGACCACCGCGACGCGCGCCGGGAACGGCTTCCGGCTCGACGGCAAGAAGAGCTTCGTCCTCCACGGCCATGTCGCCGACATGAGCATCGTCGCGGCCAAGACCGACGGCGGCATCACCCTGTTCGCGGTGCCGAAGGACGCAAAAGGCCTGACCGCCGACCCGCGCCGCCTCGTCGATTCCAGCCTCGCCAGCCATGTCACCCTCGACGGCGTCGAGGTCGATGCCGACGCGGTGATCGGCGAAGTCGATGCGGGCGGCGAGATCCTTGACGCGCTGCTCGCCGCCACCCGCACCGGCGCCGCCGCCGAAATGGTCGGTGTCGGGCAGGGCGCGATGGACATGACCGTCACCTATCTCAAGGAACGCAAGCAATTCGGGAAACTCATTGGCGAGTTTCAGGGCCTCCAGCACCGCGCCGCGCATCTCTACGGCGAACTCGAAGTCGCGCGCGCCACGGTGATGAAGGCGCAGCAGCTCCTCGACGAGGGCAACGAAGGCGCCAAGCTGATGGTCTCGGTCGCGAAAGCCAAGGCCGGCCGCGCCGCGAACCTCGCGGTCCGCGAAGGCGTCCAGATGCACGGCGGCATCGGCATGACCGACGAATATGACATCGGCCTCTACATGAAACGCGACCGCGCTTTGGCGGAGTTTATGGGCGATGTGCACTACCACATCGACCAGGTCGCCCGGATGAACGGGTACTGATTTTGACTACGCCCTCCCCTTCAGGGGAGGGCAGCGAGACTTGCCAGCTTGCTGGCTTAGTCGCAGCGGGTGGGGGCCAGAGGCCTTGCGCCACGCCGCGAGCCCCCACCCCAACCCCTCCCCTGAAGGGGAGGGGCTTTAAGGAGCCCAGCTTATGAACCTCCAGGACATGTTCGGCCTCGACGGCCGCATCGCGCTCGTCACCGGCGGCTCGCGCGGCATCGGCAAGATGATCGTCGAGGGCTATCTCGCCGCGGGCTGCGCCCGCGTGTACATCTCGGCGCGCAAGACCGCGCAGATCGAGGAAGCCGTCGCCGACTTCGAAACGCGCTATCCCGGCAAGGTCATCGGGCTTCCCGTCGACCTCGCGACCGTCGAGGGCTGCCGCGCGCTCGCCAAGGAGCTCGAAGCGCGCGAGGAACGTCTCGACATCCTCGTCAACAACGCCGGCGCGGCATGGGGCGAACCCTTCGAGGGCTTCCCCGAGGCGGGCTGGGACAAGGTGATGGACATCAACGTCAAATCGCCCTTCTTCCTCACCCAGGCGCTGCACGGGCTGCTCAAGGCCGGCGGCACCCACGAACGGCCGGCGAAGGTCATCAACATCGGTTCGATCGACGGCATGCGCCTCAACCCGTGGGAAACCTACAGCTATCATGCCTCGAAAGCCGCGATCCTCTATCTGACCAAGCGCATGGCGGCGCGACTGGTGCAGGACCACATCCTCGTCACCGCGATCGCCCCCGGCGCCTTCCAGTCGGACATGAACAAGGCCGCGCGTGATCATGGCGATGCGGTGGCCAAGAGCATCCCGACGAAGCGCATCGGCGTTCCCGAGGATATGGCCGGCGCCGCGATCTTCCTTGCCTCGAAGGCGGGCGACTATGTCGTCGGCGACACGATCACCGTCGACGGCGGGCTCGTGCACGGCGATGTGAAGACGAGCATCGACGCGTAACGCTATCTTCTCTCTCATCGTCACCCCGGACTTGATCCGGGGTCCACAACCGCGCTGGCGGAATGGATGCCGGATCAAGTCCGGCATGACGATGCAGGGAAATTGACTCTCTGTCTCCTTGGTGTATTATGCAACTAATGCACCAAGGAGACCCCCCATGCGCCTCGCCTTCCTGATCCCCCCGATGATGCTCCTCGCCGCCTGCGGGTCGGACGAGAAAGCCAAGGACGCCACCGAAGTTTCGATAAACGCCGGCGACAATCAGGGCGGGGTGCGGATCAAGGCCGGCAAGGACGGCGGCAACATCCGGATCGGCGGCGACGGTGCCGCGATCGACATCGACATCCCCGATTTCGTCGACCTCGATATCGAAAGCGATTTCGACATCGACGGGGTGCCGCTCTATCCCGGCAGCAAGGTGACCACGGTCAATATCGACGCCAACGATACCGAGGGCGCCGACCGGGCGGTGGTGAAACTCGGCTTCACCACGCCCGCCGCGCCGGCCAAAGCCGCCGAATGGATGGCGGGCGAGTTCGCCAAAAAGGGCGTGACCGTAACCCGCACCGGCGATGTGCTGGCGGGCAAGGACAAGGACGGATCCAATTTCCGCATCGACTTCGCCCCCGACGGCGCCAACGCCAAGGGCGAAGTGGTGATTACGAAGAGCTGACGCCTCAGCCCAGCACCCACCGCCGTTCGTGTCGAGCGAAGTCGAGACACGTCAACGCCGCGAAAGTGTGTCTCGACTTCGCTCGACACAAACGGGACGTGGGTGGCTATTCGCTACCCGCTATTCCGCAATGCCGTCGCAATCGCATTGATCGTCAGCTGGATCCCCTCGGCAATCCGCGGATCGGTCTCCCCGGCGCGGTGGCGCTTCATCAGCTCGATCTGCAGCAGGTTCAGCGGCTCGATATAGGGCAGGCGCAGCCGGATTGACGCCTCGAGCGCCGGGTTCTTGTCGAGCAATCGCGTCTGCCCGGTGATCGCGAGCAGCCCGTCGTGCGCGCGGTTCCAGCCGTCCTTGATCCGTCCGAAGATCGCGTCCTGCCCCTCGACATGGCTGGCCAGCGCGGCATAGCGCGCCGCAATCCCCATGTCCGATTTCGCCAGCACCATCTCCATATTGCCGAGCAGCGCCGCAAAAAACGGCCAGCCCTGCGCCATGTCCGCGAGCAAAGCCTTGTCCTGAAACGCCGCGAAACCCTCGCCCGTCCCGTACCAGCCTGGCAGCATCGCGCGCGCCTGCGCCCAGCTGAACACCCACGGGATTGCGCGCAGATCCTCGATCGCGCTGCTCTTGGTCCTGCTCGACGGCCGCGATCCGATCTTGAGCGTCGCGATCTCGGCGATCGGCGTCATCGCGCGAAAGAAATCCTTGAACGCCGGCGTGTCGTACACCAGCCCGCGATAGGCGGCGAAGGCGCGGTCCGACACCGCGTCCATCGCTGCGGTAAAGCGCGCCGCGTCCTTGTCGCTCAGCGCCTCGGGTTCAAGGCTCGCGAGCAGGCTCGCCGACACCATCGCTTCCAGGTTGGTCGCCGCGCTTGCCGCGGTGCCATATTTCGCCGCGATCACCTCGCCCTGTTCGGTGATCCGGATGCGTCCCTGCACCGTGCCCGCGGGCTGGGCGCGGATCGCGGCAAAGGCGCTGCCGCCGCCGCGCCCGACCGCGCCGCCGCGGCCGTGGAACAATTGCATCGCGGTGTCGGCCTCCTCGAACACCGGGGTCAGCGCCTGCGACGCCTGATGCAATCCCCAGGTCGAGGTCAGATACCCGCCATCCTTGTTCGAATCCGAATAGCCGATCATCACTTCCTGATGCCCGCGCTGGCCGATCTGCGGCCCGATCTCGGGCATCGCGAAATAGCGCGCCATGATCGCGGGCGCCTTGTCGAGATCGGCGATCGTCTCGAACAGCGGCACGACCATGAGATTGCTCGCACCCGCCGCTTCGCCGCTCCGCCACAGTCCCGCCTCACGCGCGAGGACATGGACTTCGAGCAGGTCGGACAGCTCCTGTGCCATGCTGATGATCCACTGGCAGATCGCCTGTCCGCCCAGCCGCGCGCGGACATCGGCGGCGGCATGGACGATCGCGAGCTCGCCCGCGGTCTCCTCGCTCCACGCGTGCCACGGTGCGGCAAGCGGGCGGTCGCTGGCGAGCTCGGCGGTGAGCAGCGCGACGCGCGCGTCCTCGTCCAGCGCCAGATAGTCGGCGCACACCCCCGACACCTTGAGCAGCTCGGCGAGCACCCGCTCATGCACCGCGCTGTTCTGCCGCATGTCGAGCGTCGCGAGGTGGAATCCGAAAACCTCGACGGCGCGGATCAACCGTCCTAGCGCACCGATCCCGCCGAACTGGCCTTGGCTATTCGCCGACAGCCCGTTGGCGATGGTGACAAGATCGCGGCGGAAATTGGCGGGGGTCGCGTAAGCGTCACCCTTCAGCGCCGAAGGTCGCGGCGGCGCCTTGCCGACAATCTGCGTATAGGTCGCGCAAAGCCGTGCATAAATGCCCGACAGCGCCCGGCGATAGGGCTCGTCGCGGCGGCTCGGCGCCGCGTCGCCGCTCGCCTCGGCCAGCGCCTCGACCGCTTCCGGCACGGCAGCGAGGCTCGCCGACACCGACAGCTCGGCGCCCAGTCCATGCACCGCGTCGATATAATGCCCCAACACCGCCGCGGCGTTGCGCCCCGTGGCCATGACCATCGTCTCGGCAGTGACGAACGGATTACCGTCGCGGTCGCCGCCGATCCAGCTGCCGACGCGCAGGAAGCTCGCGGGACGCTGCCCCAGCTCGGCTTCCCAGCGCGCATAAAGCTTCGGCACCACGGGCAAGAACACGTCGCGCAAATAGGTCAGCGCATTGTCGATCTCGTCGGCGACGAACAGCTTTTCCATGCGCAGCGGCCGCGTCTGCCACAGCAGCACGATCTGCCGCCGGATCGCATCCTCGACGCCGTCGCCCTCTGCCGTCTCGTCGGCGCCGCTGTCGCGCAGCAGCATCAGCTCGGCGATACGGTTCTTGTGGTCGAGCATCGACTTGCGCCGGACCTCGGTCGGATGCGCGGTCAGCACTGGCGCGACGAGCGATGCGCTCAGCAGCGCCGCGATCGCGTCGCTATCGATGCCGTCGGCCTTCAGCTTGTCGATCGCCGCTGCGACCGTCGCCTCGGGCTCGGCGGCGACCCCCTGCCGGTCCTCGGCCAGGTTGGCGAGCATCGAAAACAGCATGAACCCGCGCACGAAGGCGACCGTATCGTCGAGACTCAGCGCATCGAGCCCCGGATCGATCGCCTCGGCCCCCGCGATCCCGCGGTGCCGGTCGACGCTGACCGAGCGGATATATTCGGTCTGCCGAAACAATTTGTCGCCGCCATAGGCGCGAATGACGTCGCCCAGGATCCGCCCGAGATAGCGGATGTCGGGATTTTGCGAGATCTGGATCGGCGGCCCCATGGCTATTTGCTGCACCTGCGAAGGCGCGGGGTCAAGCGGCGCATAGCTATGCGCGGCGCAAGATCAGTTCGTCTTGACCAGATTGAGCACGCCCATGTCGATCGCCGAACCCGCGCCGAACGCAACGCTGTTGCGCGTGTCGGTGATGAACATCAGCTTCCCGTCCTCGCCGCTGATCCGCGCCGACACGGCATAGCTGTGGCGCGGGTCGAGTTCGGCGCGATCGACGGTCAGCGTGAAGGGCAGCGGCACCTGCTTGCCGTCGGCCTTGAAATCCTGCCGCGCCAATGTGCGCGCCGGCGCATCGGCCAGGCTCACATCGTCGAGCCGCACCTCGATCTCAGCGCCCGGCGGCAGCGCGATACGCTCGCGATAGCCGATGCTGCCGGTGACGGTGATCGTCTGGACCGCGGCCTCGCCCGTTTCCTCGCCGGTCATGGCGCAGGACGCGAGCGGCAGCGCCGACAGGCCGATGGCGAGTGCGACAGCGAAACGAAACATGACCTTCTCCTTGCTAAGCTGCATCCTTGCGCAGGCAGGGGTCCATCACCGGCCGCTGCAAAATGGAACCGGCGGGAGATGGGTCCCTGCCTCCGCAGGGACACGGGAAGCAAAAGCATAGCCCAAACAGGCGTGGCTGCCTAACCCTCCAGTTCGACATCCCAGTACAGCCAGTCGATCCAGCTCGTGTGCAGATATCCCGGCGGGAAGGCGCGGCCATTGTCCTGCAATTGCCAGCTCGTCGGGCGCCACGGCTGGCGGTGGATCGGCATCCGCGCCTGTTGCGGCGTCCGCCCGCCCTTTTTCAGGTTGCACGGCGCGCACGCGGTGGTGACATTTTCCCACGTCGTCCGTCCGCCCAGCCGCCGCGGCATGACATGATCAAAGGTCAAATCCTTGCCCGACCCGCAATATTGGCATTCGAAGCGGTCGCGCAGGAACAGGTTGAAGCGGGTGAACGCCGGATGCTGCGACGGTTTCACATATTGGCGCAGCGCAATCACGCTGGGGATCGGCATCGTGCGCGTCGGCGAATGAATCTCGCGCTCGTAATTCTCGACGATCGTCACGCGGTCGAGGAATACCGCCTTGACCGCGGTCTGCCACGGCCACAGGCTGAGCGGATAATAGCTGAGCGGCGTGTAATCGGCGTTGAGGACGAGGGCCGGACAATTGTCGGGATGCCGGGCAAGATCGGGATGGAACATGGCTTGGTAACGCTGCCCCCTATGCTGCAAGGGATGGCGCGCCACTGCCGTCCCTGCGTGACACCATCATTACATGACGCATCAGAATCTGGCGTCAAGGGGGCATGTGCCGCAAGATATGGAATGATTCGCGAAATGACGCCACAGCATCTGGATACCGGCGGCCGCCGATGCTGACCCGTTTCGCCCCCAGCCCGACCGGCGAACTGCACCTCGGCCACGCCTATAGCGCGGTGCTCGCCCACGCCGCGGCGCGCGCTGCCGGGGGCGCATTCCACCTCCGCATCGACGATATCGACGGCAGCCGGTCGCGCGAAGAATATGTCGCGGCGGCGCTCGCCGATCTGGCCTGGCTCGGGCTCGACTGGGACGGCGAACCGCTGCGCCAGTCGGCTCGGCTCGGCGATTATGCCGCAGCGCTGGGCGACCTGCGCGACCGCCGCCTCGTCTATCCCTGCTTCTGCACCCGCGCCGATATCGCCGCCAGCCTGTCGGCGCCGCACGGCCCGCCCTCTGCGTCGGGCTCTTCGGTCTATCCCGGCACCTGCCGCCACCTGTCCGATGCCGAGCGTGAACGGCGCATCGCGGACGAGCCGCATTGCTGGCGCCTCGACACGGCGCGCGCCGCCGCCATCGCCGGCGACCTCGTCTGGGAGGAAGCGGGGCCGGGCGCGCGCGTCGCCGACCCGCGCGCGCACGGCGACATCGTCCTCGCGCGCAAGGATGCCCCGGCGAGCTATCATCTCGCCAGCACGCTCGACGATGCCGCGATGGGGGTGAGCCATGTCGTGCGCGGTGCCGACCTGATCGCCGCGACCGACGTCCACCGGCTGCTCCAGGCGCTGCTCGGCCTGCCGACCCCGCTCTACCGCCACCACGGCCTCGTCTGCGGCCCCGACGGCAAGCGGCTGGCGAAGCGCGACGCCGCGGCATCGCTCGCGTCGCTGCGCGCCGCCGGCGTCGACGGGCCCGCGCTGGCCGCCGCCCTCGGGCAGCATCGGCTTCCCACTGGATATTCGCTGCAAAGCGCCTAAATAGGGGGTATGGATATCCTGCTCATTCTCGGCGTCGTGATCGCCGCCGGCTTCGTCCTCTTCTCGCTCGCGCGGGGGCTGTTCCATTTTTCGCAGGGGCACCGCGCCGCGATCGACGGCACGGTCGAGGAAAATCAGGTGATGCAGAACAAGATGATGATGGCGCGCGTGAAGTGGCAGGCGATCACCGTCATCCTGCTCGTTCTGATCGGTGTCTTCGCGGCCGGTAAATAAGTCGCGCCGCCGCGAGGCAGAAAAAATGGTCAAGCTCAACAAAATCTACACCCGCACCGGCGACGACGGCACCACGGGCCTTGTCGACGGCTCGCGGATCGCCAAATCGGCGCCGCTGATGGCGGCGATCGGCGATGTCGACGAAGCGAACAGTGCCATCGGCATCGCGGCCGCGGCGCTGCCCGCCGATGGCGATGCCGCCGCGATGCTGGTGCGGATCCAGAACGAGATGTTCGATCTCGGCGCCGATCTCGCCACCCCCGCCGACCCCGAAGCGGGGTTCGGCCCGCACGACATGGCGCTGCGCATCGTCCCCGCCCAGATCGCGCGGCTCGAGGACGAGATAGACCGCATGAACGATGGTCTCGACGCGCTCAAAAGCTTCATCCTGCCCGGCGGCACCGACGCCGCGGCGCGGCTGCACCTCGCGCGCGCAGTGACCCGCCGCGCCGAACGGGCGGCGGTCGCGGCCGGTGCGGATCGCGACCTCAACCCGCTCGCGCTGACCTATCTCAACCGCCTGTCGGACCATCTGTTCGTGCTCACCCGCCACCTCAACGCCGCGGCGGGCGGCGATGTGCTGTGGAAGCCTGGCGCGACGCGATGATCAGAGGATCATCCCCCGCAGGGGGAGGGGGACCACGAGCAGGGTGGTGGAGGGGCACAGTCGGTGTACGCCGCGCTTGGCCAAAAGGCAGCGTTTCCAGCGACGTTTCGTGTTGAGGTACGGCGCATGGGCATGCCAACCTGCCTGTACCCCTCCACCAGCTTCGCTGGTCCCGCTCCCCGTTCCGGGGAGGATCGAGACTGTTCCCTAAATGTTCTGGACATCATGCCCCCGCGTAACCATATTCGAACGTCCTGCGAAACCGAATCGCACCTCGGGGGATTGTCTCACCATGGCCAGCCGAACCGACGCTCCGCCCGCAACCCACGCCGCGCCGCTGGCGCCGCTCGCCGCCCGCCTTGGGACGACGCGCCGCCTGTCGCTCGACCTCGTCGCGACGCTGTCCGATGCCGACGCCAGCGCGCAGTCGATGCCCGATGCGTCGCCCGCGAAATGGCATCTGGCGCACACGACCTGGTTTCTCGAAACCTTCATCCTGCGCGATCATGTGCCGGATTACCGCGCGTTCGACGATCGCTACGCCTATCTGTTCAACAGCTATTATGAGGCGGAAGGGCCGCGCCACGCCCGGCCGCAGCGCGGCCTGCTGACGCGGCCGTCGCTCGCCGAGGTGCGCGAATGGCGCGCGCACGTCGATGCCGCGGTCGAGGCCGCGCTGCCCGACCTGCCGCCCGCGGCGCTGGCGCTCATCGAGCTCGGCATCCACCACGAACAGCAGCACCAGGAATTGCTGCTCACCGACCTCAAGCATCTCTTCGCGCAGAACCCGCTCGGCCCGGCGGTGTGGGAAAAAACCGCAATCGCGAGTGAAGTTACGCAGTTTTCCGCCATGACATGGATCGCGGGAGCTGCGGGCATCGCCGCGGTTGGCCATGGCGGCGACGGCTTTGCCTTCGACTGCGAAGGCCCGCGCCACGATACGCTACTCGCTCCGCATGCTCTCGCCAGCCGCCCGGTCAGCAACGGCGAATGGCAGCAATTTATCGCCGATGGCGGCTATCGCACCCCGTCGCTGTGGCTCAGCGACGGCTGGGCGTGGGTGCAAGGCGAAGCTATCGAGGCGCCTGCCTATTGGGACGGCGACCGTCAGTTCACCCTGTCGGGCTGGCAGGCGATCGACGCGCATGCGCCGGTCACCCACATCAGCTTTTTCGAAGCCGACGCCTTCGCCAGCTGGGCCGGGGCGCGCCTGCCGACCGAGTTCGAGTGGGAGGCTGCTGCCGCGGCGCTCGATCCGGCATCGGGGCAGCAACTCGACAGCGCTGGGCCGGTGCAGCCTGCCGCGGCGGTCGATGACACCGGACTGCAACAGATGTTCGGCAGCGTGTGGGAATGGACCGGCAGCGCCTATCGCCCCTACCCCGGCTTTCGCGCCGCGCCCGGTGCGGTCGGCGAATATAATGGCAAGTTCATGAACAGCCAGCTGGTGCTGCGCGGCGGCAGCTGCGCGACCCCGCGCGGTCATGTGCGGCCTTCCTATCGCAACTTTTTCTATCCCCATCAGCGCTGGCAATTCACCGGCGTGCGGCTCGCAAAGGATCTTTGAACATGGCGGTGGTACGAAACCTGCGGCAGGTCGATGCCGACGACAGCGGCGTCGATATCGCCTTCCGCGCCGACGTCCACGCCGGGCTGGCGCAGGCGCAAAAGGCTATTCCGGCGCGCTGGTTCTACGACGCGACCGGCTCGGCGCTGTTCGAAGATATCACCGCGCTCCCCGAATATTATCCGACGCGCAGCGAGACCGACCTGCTCACCCGCCATGCCGCCGCCATTGCCGCCGCGGTCGGTCCGGGCCGCGCCGTGGTCGAACTCGGGTCGGGCAGCTCGACCAAGACCCCGCTGCTGCTCGGCGCCATCGCCCCCGCCGCCTATGTCCCGGTCGATATTTCGGGCGATTTCCTGCGCGATAGCGCCGCCGCGCTCGCCGCGCGCTTCCCCGGCCTGCCGGTCTATCCGGTCGAGGCCGATTTCACCCAGCGCGTGGCGCTGCCGCGCGAGACCTGCCCGCTGCCCAAGCTCGGCTTCTTCCCCGGCTCGACGATCGGCAACATGGTCGCGCGCACCGCGATCGACCTGCTGCGCAACTGGCGCGAGACGCTGGGCGAGGGCTCGTTGCTCCTGATCGGCATCGACCGGGTCAAGGATATCGCGCTGCTCGAACGCGCCTATGACGACCCCGCCGGGGTCACTGCGGCGTTCAACCTCAACCTGCTCGACCGCATCAACCGCGAACTCGGCGGCACGATCCCGGTCGACAACTTCACCCATCGCGCGGTGTGGAACGATGTCCATGCGCGGATCGAAATGCACCTCGTCGCCGCGTGCGACATGGATTTCACGATCGACGGCCGCGCCTATCATATGGCGAAGGGTGAGACGATCCACAGCGAAAACAGCCACAAATACGGCCCGCGCGACGCCAGCCTGCTGCTCCGCGCCGGCGGCTGGACCCCCGTCGCGACGTGGGACGATGCCGACCCCGCCTTCGCGCTGATCCTGGCCGCCGCGACCGAGTTCCGCTCCGCCCCTTGACGGGTCGTCGCGAAGCCGTAGGGCCAGCCTCACGGTTTTTCAGCGAAAGGGCAGCACATGATCGTCGGCGTCATCGGGGCAGGACAAATGGGCGCGGGCATCGCGCAGGTGTCGGCCGGGGCGGGGCACGACGTGCGGCTCGCCGACCTCGACCTCGCGCGCGCCGAAGCCGGCAAGGCGGGCATCGCCAAAGCGCTCGGCCGCCTCGTCGCCAAGGAAAAACTGACGCAGGCGGACGCCGATGCGCTGCTCGGCCGCATCACCGCCGTCGCCGACCATAGCGCCTTCGCGCCCGCCGACCTGGTGATCGAGGCCGCGACCGAGCGCGAAGAGATCAAGCGCGCGATTTTCGCCAGCGTCGGCCCGCACCTGTCGGACCAGGCGATTCTCGCCAGCAACACCAGCTCGATCCCGATCACCCGGCTGGCGCAGGCGGCGCCCGACCCGGCGCGCTTCATCGGGGTGCATTTCTTCAATCCGGTGCCGGTGATGGGGCTGATCGAGCTGATCCGCGGCCTCGCGACCAGCGACGCGACGCTGCAAGCCGTCGAAGCCTTTGGCCGCGGCCTCGGCAAGGAAATCGTCCACGCCAACGACGCACCGGGCTTCATCGTCAACCGCGTCCTGATGCCGCTGGTCAACGAAGCGGTGTTCGCGCTGGGCGAAGGCGTCGCGACGATGCAGGACATCGACGCGGGTTGTCGGCTCGGTCTCAACCATCCGATGGGGCCGATCACGCTCGCCGACTTCATCGGGCTCGATACCTGCCTCGAAATCATCCGCGTGCTGCATAGCGGCACTGGCGACCCCAAATTCCGCCCCGCGCCGCTGCTCGTCCAATATGTCGAGGCGGGGTGGGTCGGCAAAAAGGCCGGGCGCGGCTTTTACGACTGGACCGGCGAAGCGCCCGTTCCGACGCGGTGAGGCGCCGGCCGGCGACGCGCGGCGCGAATCGTGGCGGCGCGGGAGCCGAAGCGCCGCTCGCGCATTGAAGGGGCGGGGTTTGCAACAGGAGAACAGGGCCATGCATCGCAATATCGTTATCGGCTTGTCGGCCGCCGCGCTGATCTGGGCCATGCCCGCGCTGGCGCAACAGGGCGCGCAAAAGGATTCGACGATCAAGGAAACCGCCGATTCGGTGACCGAGCCGTTCGACGGCAAGGAAGTCCCCGAAAAGCTGCTGGCGATTCAGGACGCCCCCTATTCGCTCGCCGGCCTCGGCCGCTGCGCCGCGATCATCCGCGAAGTGACCGAACTCAACGACGTGCTCGGACCCGACGTCAACGAACAGGTCGATGAAAGCCTGGCCAAAAAGCGCGAGGAAACCGCGGGGCGCGTCGCCGGCTCGCTCGCCGGCTCGCTCATCCCGTTCAAAAGCCTGATCGGCGAAGTGACCGGCGCCAATGCCGAACGGCGCCGCTATGCGGCGGCGGTCTATGCCGGTACGGTGCGCCGCGGCTATCTCAAGGGCATCGGCCAGGAACGCGGCTGCAAGGCGCCCGCGCGCCCGTAAACGCGGCATTGGGTGGGGGAACAATCATGCGCGTCCAGAACGTTCGTCCGTTTCGCATCGACGTGCCGCAGGCGGCGCTCGACGACCTCAAGGCGCGGCTCGCGACCACGCGCTGGCCGGAGAAGGAAACCGTCGACGATTGGGACCAGGGGGTGCCGCTGGCCTATGCGCAGGAGCTCGCCGCCTATTGGCGCGACGAATATGATTGGCGCACCGTCGAGGCGCGGCTCAACGCGTGGCCCAACTATCTTGCCGAGGTCGATGGGCTCGACATCCATTTCCTCCATATCCGCTCGGACAATCCCGCCGCGCGGCCGCTGGTGCTGACGCATGGCTGGCCGGGGTCGGTGCTCGAATTCCTCGACGTCATCGAACCCTTGTCGGCCGACTATCATCTCGTGATCCCGTCGCTGCCCGGTTATGGTTTTTCGGGCAAACCGACCGCGGCAAAATGGGGCGTCGAACAGATCGCCGCGGGCTGGGACGCGCTGATGCGCTCGCTCGGTTACGACCGCTATTTCGCGCAGGGCGGCGACTGGGGCAGCGCGGTGACCTCGGCGATCGGGGGCAACCACGCCGAACATTGCGCCGGCATCCACGTCAACATGATCGTCGGTCAGCCCGACCCGGCGACGATGACCGACCTCACCGACGACGAAAAAGCCTATCTCGCGCGCTTCGCCTGGTATCGCAGCAAGGACAATGGCTATTCGACCGAGCAGGCGACGCGGCCGCAGACGATCGGCTATGCGCTCACCGATTCGCCGGTCGGGCAGATGTGCTGGATCGTCGAAAAATGCCACGGCTGGACCGACTGCGGCCACGCTCCCGGCGGCCAGTCGATCGGCGGCCATCCCGAAAATGCCCTGTCGAAGGACGCGATGCTCGACACCGTCAGCCTCTACTGGCTCACCGCCAGCGCCGCCTCGTCGGCGCGGCTCTATTGGCACAGCTTCGCGACCTTCGGCTTCGGCGAGATTCAGGTGCCGACCGGGTGCAGCCTGTTTCCGCTCGAAATCATGCGGCTGTCGCGGCGCTGGGCGGCGGCGCGCTACAAGAATATCGTCTATTGGAACGCGCTCGAGCGCGGCGGCCATTTCGCGGCGTGGGAGCAGCCGACCATCTTCGTGTCCGAAGTCCGCGCCGCGTTCGGCGCCATGACGCTCTGACCGCCGGTCAATAGCCCGATCGGACGCAGAGCACGTCGGCCAGATAGTCGCGGCGGCCCAGCGTCTCCATATGCTCGCGCGCCGACCCGTTCCAGCCGATCGAACGGCACCAGGTGTCGGCGGTGCGGGCGGCGCACGCCGCGGTCGCCGAGGCGCCGGTGCAGGCAAGGATGCGATAGCCGTTCGTCGCCGGCTGGGTGTGGAATTCGGCAAAATTGCCGCGCGTGCTCTGGCCGTTCGCTGGCGGGTTCGGGTTCCATCCACCGCCGCCGCCACCGCCGCCAACCGGGCGGATCGACTGGACCGCCATCCCGCGCAGCACGCTGCCCAGCATCGGGGTGTCGCGATCGACCGTGCGGCACTGGCCGCGATAGCGCGTCCGCTCGCACAATTCCCAGCGCCCGCGCGCGACGCGGATCGAATTGACCGGCCACGCGAGGCCCAGATCGGGTTTTGCCTCGCCAACGAAGACCGCGGGACCGCGATAGGCGGCGTCGCGATAGATCGTCGCCTCGGCCGGCCGCGCCAGCCGCTCGTCGGGGGTCTGCGCGGCCGACGTCGTCAGCGACGCGCTGCCCGCGACCGCGACCAGCCCGACGATGATTCTCCAGGAAAACGCTGCAACCACGCCAATATCCTCTCATCGAAGTCTATTGCTGATTTGCGCGCGAAGTTACGCTTTTGCAGTCCGTTTGGCAATCGCGCCGCACCCTTCGCGATGCGCCCATGCGGAGACCGTCTACAAAAGCCCCAGCATCAATCCGGCGAGCGCTGCCGACATCAGGTTCGACAGGCTGCCCGCGAGCAGCGCCTTCAGCCCCAGCTTCGCGATCATGGGCCGCTGGTTGGGGGCCAGACCGCCGGTGACCGCCATCTGGATCGCGATCGAGCTGAAGTTCGCAAAGCCGCACAGGGCAAAGGTGCCGATCGCGACCGACGTCGCCGACAGATCGCCCTGAACCCTGCCAAGGTCGATGAAGGCGACGAATTCGTTGAGCACGACCTTCGTCCCGAATAGGCTGCCGACCACGTCGCTTTCGGCCCACGGCACCCCCATCAGCCACATCACCGGGCGGAACAGGGTGCCGATGATCGCCTGGAACGACAGGTCGGGGTACCCCAGCCAGCCGCCGATCCCGCCGAGCAATCCGTTGGCAAGCGCGACGAGCGCGACGAAGGCGAGCACCATCGCGCCGACCGCGACCGCCAGCTTGACCCCGGTCTGCGCGCCTTGCGCCGCGGCCATGATGATGTTGGCGGGTTTTTCCTCGTCATGGCTCGCCTCGGGCATGACGACGGGTTCGACGCCCAGATCCTTGGGATCGTCGGGCATCATGATCTTGGCCATCAAGATGCCGCCGGGCGCCGACATGAAGCTCGCGGCGAGCAGGTAAGGCAGCAATTGTTCGCCGATCATGCTGGCATAGGCGCCGAGGATCGTTCCCGCGACCCCGGCCATGCCGACGGTCATGATCGTGAACAGCTGCGGCGGGGTCAGCCCGGCCAGATAGGGGCGGATGACCAGCGGGCTTTCGCTCTGGCCGACGAAGATGTTCGCGGCGGCGCCCAGGCTTTCGACCTTGGTGATGCCGGTAACCTTCTGGATCGCGCCGCCGACCCATTTGATCACCAGCTGCATGATGCCGAGATAATAGAGGATCGAGATGAGCGAGGCGAAGAAGATGATCACCGGCAGCGCGGCGATCGCAAAGCTGTTGCCGCCGAGTTCGGCAGCCGCCAGCGGCCCGAAGATGAAATCGGTCCCCGCCTTGGCATAGCCGAGCAGGTTCGACACGCCGTTCGACATCGCCTGGATGATATTCCGACCCCACGGGGTGCCAATCACCAGCAGCGCAAAGCCGGCCTGCAGCAGGAAGGCGGGAACCACCACACGCAGCCGGATCCAGCGCCGGTTCGACGAAAACAACAGGGCGATCGCGAGCAATGCGACGATGCCGAGCAGACCGATCAGGCGTTCCATAGTGTAAATGCGTCCCCCGCAAGCCAATGCGCCTGTCTAGCGGGCTTTGGCGGCGGGGCAAGCCCGTCCGCGGCGAGCCGCGCCGCGCCATCTTTCCAGCGTGGGAAAAAGCGACTATCGCGCGGCATGACCGACACCTCTTCGACGGCGCTGCCGCGCACGCTCTCGCCCTCGCTGTTCCTTTTCACCATCATCTATGGCGGCATGGTGGTGCTCGCCGGGGTGCTGGGCAACAAGCAGGTCGCGCTCGGCGACTGGCTAGCGGTCGAGGCGGGGATTTTCCCGTTCCTCCTGCTCGTCGCCCTGTCGAGCAGCGTCGCCGAGCTGCACGGCCAATCGACCGCGAACAAGCTGGTGCTGTGGGGCTTTGTGCCGTTGGTGATGTCGATCCTGCTCACCGCACTCGTGCTCGCCATCCCGGCGTCGCCCGAAATGCAGCCCGAACGGCTGGCGGCGTTCGAAACGATCCTGGGGCAAAGTCCGCGTCTGATGGCGGCGGGCATCGTCGCTTATGGCACCTCGCAATTCCTGAACGTCACGATTTTCAGCAAGCTGCGCGGCAGGCCGGGGGCGGGCACCGGCACGACCTGGCTCGCGATCCGCGGCGCGATCGCCAGCGCGCTCAGCCAGATCGTCGATACCTTACTGTTCGTCACCATCGCTTTTTCGGGGGTCTTCCCGATTGCCAATCTGATGGGCGGCCAGATGCTGGCCAAGGTGGCGCTGTCGCTTCTGGTCATTCCGTTCGTCATCACCGGCCTCGTCGCACTCGGCCGCAATCTGGATAGCAAGGCCGCCGCATGAGCCACGCCCCCGATCCTGCCATGCTGGCGAAAGCCGAAACGCTCGTCGAGGCGCTGCCCTATCTTCAGCGCTACGCCGGCGAGACCTTCGTGATCAAATATGGCGGCCACGCGATGGGCGATGCCGAGGCGCAGCGCGACTTCGCCGAAGACGTCGTGCTGCTCAAGGCGGTGGGGATCAATCCGGTCGTCGTCCACGGCGGCGGGCCGCAGATCGGCGCGATGCTGAAAAAACTCGGCATTGAATCCTCGTTCGTTGGCGGGCTGCGCGTCACCGACGCGGCGACCGCCGAAGTCGCCGAGATGGTGCTGGCGGGCAAGATCAACAAGGAAATCGTCGGCTGGATCGCGGCGCTTGGCGGCCGCGCGGTCGGCATTTCGGGCAAGGACGCCAATCTGGTGCTGGCCGAAAAGGTCGGCCGCAGCGAACCCGACCCCAATTCGGGGATCGAACGCCACATCGACCTGGGGTTCGTCGGCGAACCGGTTGCGGTCGATCCGACCATCCTCGTCAACCTGACCAAGGATAATTTCATCCCCATCGTCGCGCCGGTGGCGCTCGGCGCCGACGGCGCGACCTACAACATCAACGCCGACACGATGGCCGGCGCGCTCGCCGGGGCGCTCGGCGCCAAGCGGTTTTTTCTGCTCACCGACGTCGCCGGGGTGCTCGACAAGGCGGGGACATTGCTCACCGACCTCGACCGCGCCGGTATCGACGAGCTGAAAGCCGACGCGACGATCACTGGCGGCATGATCCCGAAGGTCGATACCTGCCTCGCCGCGGTCGATGCCGGGGTCGAGGCGGCGGTCATCCTCGACGGGCGGGTGCCGCACGCGATGCTGCTCGAAATTTTCACCGCAAGGGGTGCGGGCACGCTGATTCACCGCTAAGTAGACGCGCACCGACCTTTCCGCCGGAGACCTTCCTTGTATTTCATGTTCCTCGACATTCTGGCGATCCTGCTCAACATCCTGTGGTGGATCATCATCGTGCAGGCGGTGATGTCGTGGCTGATCGCGTTCAACGTCATCAACACCCACAATGATTTCGTCGGCCAGCTCTGGCATGTGCTCGACCGGATCACCGAACCGCTCTACCGGCCGTTCCGCCGCATCATGCCCGATTTCGGCGGCATCGACCTGACCCCGATGGTCGTGCTGATCCTGCTCATCATCATCCGCGGCCCGGTGCTCGGTTATCTCTACCGCCTCGGCGTCAGCGCCGGGATGGCGTGATCCGATGATCGCACAGGCGCCCGCCACGACGCATCGCATCGACGGCAAGGCGTTCGCCGCGGAGCTGCGCGCGCGGATCGCCGATGCGGTGCCGGCGTTCGTCGCCGCGACCGGCCGCGCCCCGGGGCTCGCGGTGGTGCTGGTCGGCGACGATCCGGCGAGCGCGGTCTATGTCGGGTCGAAGGGCAAGGCGACCCTCGCCGCCGGCATGGAAAGCTTCGAGCATCGTCTGCCCGCGACCGCGACGCAGGACGAGGTTCAGGATCTGCTGGCGCGCCTCAACGCCGATCCCGCGGTCGACGGCATATTGCTCCAGCTCCCTTTGCCCGCCCATCTCGACGAGCAGGCCGCGGTCGCCACGATCGATCCCGACAAGGACGTCGACGGGCTCACCCCGGTCAGCGCCGGGCGCCTCGCGCTCGGCATCGCCGGAATGGTGCCATGCACCCCTTATGGCTGTCTGCTGCTGCTTCAGCACCGGATCGGCGATCTGTCGGGCAAGGATGCCGTCGTCGTCGGTCGCTCGATCCTCGTCGGCAAGCCGATGGCGGCGCTGCTGCTCGGCGCCGATTGCACCGTCACGATGGCGCACAGCCGGACGCAGGGTCTGCCCGATATCGTCCGCCGCGCCGATATCGTCGTCGCCGCGGTCGGCCGCGCCGAAATGGTCAAGGGCAGTTGGATCAAACCCGGCGCGGTCGTGATCGACGTCGGCATCAACCGCCTGCCCCCCGCCGCGGGGGAAGCAAAGGGGCGGCTGGTCGGCGACGTCGATTATGCGGCGGTATCCGCGGTGGCCGATGCGATCACCCCGGTGCCCGGCGGGGTCGGGCCGATGACGATCGCCTGCCTGCTGCGCAACACGCTCGTCGCCGCGCATCGCCGTGCCGGCCTTACCGATCCGGAGGGTTTCTGATGCGCCTGATCGCCATTCCCGCACTCGCCGCGCTGCTCCTCGCCGGATGCGCGGGCGGCCGCGACGATCTGCGCAACCGGCCACTCGCCGCCAATCCCAGCGCTTTCGTCGCCGCCGAAATCGCCTTTGCCCGCCTCGCGCAGGACAAGGGGCAATGGACGGCGTTTCGCGAGACCGCGCATCCCGACGCCGTGATGTTCGTGCCGCAGCGCGTCGTCGCGCGCGACTGGCTGCGCGGAAAGCCGGACCCGGCCGAAGCCGTCAAATGGCAGCCGCATGCGGTCTATATCAGCTGCGACGGCCATGCCGGGGCCACCACCGGCGCGTGGCAGAAGGGGCCGGCGCACGGCTATTTCTCCACCGTATGGCTGCGCGATCCCAAAAAGGGCGAGATGCGCTGGGTGCTCGATCATACTGACACGACGGCGATGCCGCGCGAAGCGCCCGACTTCATCGCCTCGAAACAGGCGACCTGCGGGTCGCGGCCGGGCGTCGCGATCGCCAGCGGCGCCGAGGGTGAGGATATGGCGGTCGGCCTGTCGCCCGACCAGACGCTCAGCTGGACCTCGATCGTGCGCCCCGACGGCTCGCGCCGTATCACGGTGCGGATGTGGGACGGCACCGCGATGCAGCCGGTCCTCGACAATCAGGTCCAGGCGCCGGCGCCGGGCACGCCCCGCTGATGCTCGACCTGTTCATCACCGCGTTCGTGACGCTGTTCGTGGTCATCGATCCGCCGGGCTGCGCGCCGATCTACGCCAGTCTGACGACGGGCGCAAATGCGGCGCAGCGCCGGTCGATGGCAATCCGCGCGACGCTGATCGCGGGCGGCATCCTGGTGTTTTTCGCGATGTTCGGCGAGGCGCTGCTCAGCTTCCTGCACATCGATCTCGACAGTTTCCGGATCGCCGGCGGCATCATGCTGTTCGTGATCGCGATCGACATGGTGTTCGAAAAGCGGACCGAACGGCGCGAGCAGCGCGCCGAAAAGCTGATGGCGACCCCGGAGGTCGAGGATGTCTCGGTCTTTCCGATGGCGATGCCGATGCTGGCGGGGCCGGGATCGATCGCATCGGTGATGCTGCTGGTGTCGCAGAACAACGGGCTCGACCGCGCCTTCGTGATCTTCGGGGCGCTGCTGCTCGTGCTGCTGCTGACGCTCGGTGCTCTGCTCGCAGCGGGCCCTCTGATGCGCCTGATCGGCAACAAGGGCGAGGCGGTGATCACCCGCCTGCTCGGCGTGCTGCTCGCAGCACTTGCGGCGCAGTTCGTGATCGACGGGCTGAAGGCCAGCTTCAACCTAGGTTGATTGCAGCAAAAAGGGCGCCGCCGGTTGGCGACGCCCTCTCGGCATTCCACGGGAATGGAATCAGTTGGCGGCGTTGACGTCCGACTGGGTCACCGGCGCGATGCGGATTTCGACGCGGCGGTTGCACTGATAATCGGCTTCGCTGGTTTCGGGCGAGCATTTCAGCTGCGATTCGCCATAACCCATCGTCGCCATGCGCGCGCGCTGGATGCCGCGGCCGCCCAGATAGTCGGCTACCGACGACGCGCGGCGTTCGGACAGGCCCTGGTTATAGCTGTCGCTGCCGGTCGAATCGGTGTGGCCGTAAACGTCGATATAGGTGCTCGGATATTCGGCGAGCGTCGAGGCGACGCTGTCGAGAGCGCTGCGGAACTGCGATTTCACCAGCGCGCTGTTATAGTCGAAGGTCACGTCGCCGGGCATGTTCAGCACCAGCTGGTCGCCCTGGCGTTCGACGTCGATGCCGGTGCCGGCGGTGCGCTGACGCAGCTTCTTTTCCTGCTCGTCCATATAATAGCCGACACCCGCGCCGGCGACAGCGCCGATGCCCGCGCCCACGATTTCCTCGGTGCGGCTGTTCTTGCCGCCGATCAGGTCGCCGAGCAGATAGCCGCCGAGCGCGCCGCCGAGGCCGCCGATCGCGGCATTCGAAATGCGCTTCTCTCCGGTATTGGGGTCGGTGACGCAGCCGGTCAGCGCGATCGCGCTCATGGTGGCCAGCGTGGCGAGTTTGACGGTCTTGATATTCATTGGTTACTCCCTTTTTTGGGCGGCCGCACAGGTCGTTCGCGCACCGCCATTGCTGCCGATAACATATGGCTGGCGATCTAGTTCCCGAATCCGGCTGAACAGTCGCTGAGAAGGGTGTTCAGCCGCCATTGTGCAATGCCGCGGCTTTGTCCTATAAGCACTCCATGACCGACGCTGACAGGGGCCGGGCGCACAAGCGCCGCACGACCGCCCAATGACCCCCTTCCCATGGTCCGACGTAGCGATCATCGCCGTCCTCATTCTCCTCAACGGCGTGTTCGCCATGTCCGAACTGGCGATCGTGTCGGCGCGCGATCCGCGTCTGCAGGCCGCCGAAAAGCGTGGCAGCCGGGGCGCGAAGATCGCGCGGCAGCTGACGTCTAATCCCGGCCGCTTCCTCTCGACCGTGCAGGTCGGCATCACCCTGATCAGTATTTTGGCCGGCGCTTATTCGGGCGCCAGTCTCGGCGGGCCGGTCGGCGAACGGTTGCAGGCGCTGTTCGCGCTCGACGACGAGACCGCGACGGCGACCGGTTTTGCCGTCGTGATCGCGGTGACCACCTATTTCTCGCTGATCGTCGGCGAACTGGTGCCGAAACAGTTCGCCCTGCGCGCGCCCGAACCGATCGCCATTTTCATCGCGCTGCCGATGTTGTGGTTGTCGCGGATCGGCGCGCCTTTGGTGTGGTTGCTCGATCGCAGCTCGGCGCTGGTGTTCCGCATCCTCGGGCTCAGCCGCGAATCGGAGGAGCGGGTCACCGCCGAGGAACTGCACCTGATCGTCGCCGAAGCGTCGAAATCTGGGGTGATCGAGGAAAGCGAGCGCGCGATCATTTCGGGTGTCGTGCGCCTTGCCGACCGCCCGGTGCGCGAGGTGATGACGCCGCGCACCGATGTCGACTGGATCGATGTCGCCTCGAGCGCCGATGCGGTGCGCGCGATGCTGATCGACACCCCGCACACGCGCATTCCCGTCGCGCGCGGCTCGGTCGACGATATCGTCGGCGTCGTGCAGGCGCGCGACATCGCCGGCGCGCTGTTCCGCGGCGAAGTGCTCGACCTCCAGACGCTGACGCGCCCCGCCAAGGTCATCCACGACCAGATCGACGCGATGGACGCGCTCGAAGCGCTACGCGTTGCCGAGGTGCCGATGCTGTTCGTGCACGACGAATATGGCCATTTCGAAGGGCTGGTGACCCCCGCCGACCTGCTCGCCGCGATCGCCGGCGAATTCGCATCCGATCAGGACATCGGCAGCGAGCCGTTCGTGGTCGAGCGCGACGACGGCAGCCTGCTGATCGCCGGGTCGATGCCCGCCGACCAGATGGCCGAACGGCTGGGGATCGAACTCGGCGACGACCGCGACTATGCGACCGCCGCCGGTCACGCTCTCGCGATTCTCAAACATTTGCCCAACGAAGGCGAAAAATTCACCGACCGCGGCTGGCGGTTCGAGATTGTCGACATGGACGGGCGCAAGATCGACAAGCTGCTCGTCAGCGAAATCCGCAAGCCCAAGGATGAGGACGACGCCTGACGCGTCGTGCTGACCGGGTCTAGCCGCGGTGCCCGAACAATGCCGTGCCGACCCGCACATGCGTCGCGCCCAGCATCACCGCGCTATCATAATCGCCGCTCATCCCTATCGACCGCAGCGGCAGCGCGTGGCGTTCGGCGAGTTCGTCGAGCAGCGCAAAATAGGGAGCGGGATCGACGTCGGCCGGCGGGATCGCCATCAGCCCGTCGATCGCGAGCCCCGCTTCGCGCGCTTCGTCGAGCAGCGCGGGCAGATCGGCCACCGCGCAGCCACCCTTTTGCTCCTCGTCGCCGATATTGACCTGGACGAACAATTGCGGCTGGCGGCCGGCCTTGGTGCACGCCTTGGCCAGCGCCTGAGCCAGCGAACTGCGATCGACCGAATGGATCGCGTCGAACAGCGCGACCGCCTCCTCGGCCTTGTTCGATTGCAGCTGGCCGATCAGGTGGAGCCGGACGTCAGGGGCTTCGGCGCGCAGCGCCGGCCATTTCGCGGCGGCTTCCTGCACCCGGTTTTCGCCGAAATCGCGCTGCCCGGCGGCGATCAGCGGCCGGATTGCGTCGGCATCGTGCGTTTTCGAGACCGCAATCAGGCAAATGTCGCCGGGGCGCCGCTGCGCGCGGTTCGCCGCTCCCGCGATATTCGCCGCCACTTCGGCCAGCCGTTCTGCTGCGTCGCTCATCCGTCGTTCCGTTCCCGTGCGTTGCACCCTGTCGGCACGCGCCTATAGGAAGGGCGATGGTTCGACGCCACCCCCTGCCGCAGCAATGGCTGTTCAGCGACGAGCGGCTGACGGTCGGCGTCGTCCAGCTGGCGGCGACACTGCCACCCGGCAGCGGGATCGTCCTGCGCCACGACAGCCTCGCCGCCGGTGCGCGCTGGCGCCTGTTGCGGCGGCTGATGCGCGTGGCGCGAGCGCGGAGCCTGCCAATTTTGCTCGCCGGAACGCCGGATGTCGCGCGGCGCTGGGGCGCCGATGGGGCTCACTTGCGCCAGCATGACGCGCGCCGCGCCGCGCAGGCGCACCGGCTGGGCCTGATCGTGACGATGCCCGTGCACGACGCCCGCGAGGGCCGCCGCGCGCGCCGCGCGCAGGCCGACGGTGTCTTTATCTCGCCGCTGTACCCGACACGCTCGCACCTCGGAGCGTCTGTGCTTGGCCGTGCCGCGTGGCTACGGCTGGCGCGGCTCGCAGGCGGACAGCCGATCGCGCTCGGCGGCATGACCCCGGGCCGCGCGCGCCAGCTCACCCGGCGGGCAAACGGACTCAAACCTGGCTGGGCGGCAATTGATGCGTGGGAAGAAAAAGCGCTGCTACGTTGCCAAAAGCTGCGTTGAGATTTGGTCTGGGGTGTGTCGAAAATGGTGCTTTGGCGAGACCCGGAGCGCAGCGTACTTCAGTACGTGAGCACCGGAAGCTCGGAAAAGTGATATTTGCAGGCCACTCCGGGCCAAATATCAATGCAGCCTAGAAGCGGAAGGCGGTTCCGACATAGACCGCTTGGCTGTCGCGCCGGGCGTCGGTCAGCGGTTCGACGCGCTCGTCGGTGCGATAGCGCACCCCCGCGGTGACATCGAGATTCTTGGTCAGGCGATAGCTGCTGACGACATCGACGGTCTGGTCGCTGCCGGGTGCGGTCAGGCGGTCGGTCGCGCCGGCGGGGTCGCTCGGCCGGGCGACCATCCGCGTCGCGAAGCGCGATTTCTTTTCGTCGCTGTCGGGCGCGCGCGCGACCGGCAGGTTGCGCAGGTCGGTGCCGCGCGGCAGTTGCGGGGTGACGAATTTTTCGAACCCGAGCGACGCGCCGAGGTTATAGGCAACCGGGGTGATCGCGACCGGTGCGGTGCGGCCCGAGGCGATCGCCGCGGTGCGCGACGCGCTCGACGCATCGTCGCGAGCGCGGATCACGACGGTGATCGCGCGGTTCTTGCGACTCTCGTCGGTGATCGCGGGGGTAAAGCTGAAACCGCGGCGCGCGTCGGCCGACATTTTGGTGTAACGCGCGATCAGGCGCGGGTCGCCCGATGCCGGGGTAAACTGGCCGAGCAGCGATTCGGTCAGGGCGGTATCGCGGATGCGGTCGGCGCGCGACATGGCCGCAAGCGCCGGGGGCAGGGCGAGCGAACCCATCGCCAGAACGACGAGGCTTGCTTTCCAAAAATGTCGCGACGTCCGCGCCATTGCTCTGCGACTCCATCCCAATCGAATCACAAGATAGGTTGCCCGCCGCGCGATTGCCAGTGATTCCGGCGCGATTGGCAAGGGCGGTTCCGCTTTTCGTCAAAGTTGTTGCGCGATGACCACAGTCGGCGGCCGTCTGACCAGAATCTGAACGGCGGCAAAGCCGAAACTGCCGCGCTTGCAGGGGGACGGCAAGGGCGATAGAGACGCTTGCAAATCCCGCGTGCGCGGGCCGGTTTTCGACGTCCGGCGGCGCCATTGACATAAGGTATTCGGCATGTCCCAGCTTTCTCTCCTTGCCCAGTCGGCGCGCCGCCCGGCGACGGCCGTGCTGATCGCACTCGCCGCCGTCGGCCTCGCCGCGTGCGGCGGCAAGGAGCGTCCGCGCGCCGATCTGGCCGCGTCGCAGGTGACGACGATCGGGGTGAACTCGTACCTCTGGCGCGCCTCGCTCGACGCGTTGTCGTTCATGCCGCTGCTCCAGGCCGACTCGTCGGGCGGGGTGATCATCACCGACTGGTACGCCAATCCGGGCAATGCGAACGAGCGCATGAAGGTCACGGTATCGATCCTCGACCGCGATCTGCGCGCCGACGCGCTGCGCGTCGCCGCCTCGCGCCAGGTCGCGCAGGGCGGCACCTGGGTCGATGCGCCGGTGCAGGCGGCGACGGTGCAAAAGCTGGAGGAAATCATCCTCACCCGCGCCCGCGACCTGCGCCGCTCCGCGATCGAGGGCTAATCCGGCGGCGCCGATCGGCGCCGACAACCAGACCAACGGGGTAACCGACGAATGACCCGCGAACCGCGCTTTGGCGCCCTCGCCGCCGACGCCCGCTGGCAAACGGCGTGGGAGGCGGCGAACAGCTTTGCCACCACCGATACGGGTGACGCCAATGCTGAGGATCGGCCCAAGGCCTATATCCTTGAGATGTTCCCCTATCCCTCGGGGCGCATCCACATGGGGCACGTCCGCAACTATGCGATGGGCGACGTGCTCGCGCGCTTCAAGAAAATGACCGGCCACGACGTGCTCCACCCGATGGGTTGGGACGCCTTCGGCATGCCCGCCGAAAATGCCGCGATGGAAAAGGGCGTCCACCCTGGCGGCTGGACGCGCGACAATATCGCCGCGATGCGCGGCCAATTGAAACGCCTCGGCCTTGCGATCGACTGGAGCCGCGAGCTGGCAACCTGCGAGCCCGATTATTACGGCCAGGAACAGGCGCTGTTCCTCGACCTGTTCGCTGCGGGACTGGTCACGCGCAAGGAAAGCTACGTCAACTGGGATCCGGTCGACATGACCGTGCTCGCCAACGAACAGGTGATCGACGGCCGCGGCTGGCGCTCGGGTGCCTTGGTCGAAAAGAAAAAGCTGTCGCAGTGGTTCCTCAAGATCACCGACTTCGCCGACGACCTGCTCGAAGGATTGGGCGGCCTTGAGCAATGGCCCGACAAGGTGCGGCTGATGCAGGAAAACTGGATCGGCAAGTCGCAGGGGCTGGAATTTTCGTTCAAGCTGGTCGGCGGCGCCGCGGGTTTCGACGTCTTCACGACGCGCCCCGACACGCTGTTCGGCGCCAGCTTCGCCGCGATCTCGCCCGACCATCCGATGGCCGAACGGATGGCGCACGACGCGCCCGAACTCGCCGAATTCATCGCCGAATGCCGCCGCCAGGGCACGTCGGCCGAGCAGCTCGAAACCGGCGAGAAGCTCGGTTTCGACACCGGCCTGACGGTCGAGCATCCGCTCGACCCGGCGCTGCATTTGCCGGTCTGGGTCGTCAACTATGTGCTGATGGACTATGGCACCGGCGCGATCTTTGGTTGCCCGGCGCACGACCAGCGCGACCTTGATTTCGCGCGTAAATATGAGCTGCCCGTCCACCGCGTGATCGCCGATGGCGATGAAACCGCGCAGCACTTCACCAGCGACGAAGCCTATACCGGTCCGGGCAAGCTAGTGAACAGCCACTTCCTCGACGGGATGACGATCGACGAAGCGAAGGCCGCGATTGTCTCGCGCGCCGAACATGAAGGTTGGGGCAAGGGCACCACCGTGTGGCGGCTGCGCGACTGGGGCGTGTCGCGCCAGCGCTATTGGGGGACGCCGATCCCCTTCATTCATTGTCATGCGTGCGGCACCGTGCCGGTGCCGAAGGAGCAGCTACCCGTCGTGCTGCCCGAGGATGTCGATTTCTCGATCCCCGGCAATCCGCTCGACCGTCACCCCACGTGGAAGCATTTCCGCTGCCCCTCATGCGGCGGCGATGCGGTGCGCGAGACCGATACGCTCGACACCTTCGTCGATTCGTCCTGGTATTTCCTGCGCTTCGCCAGTTCGCCAAGCGACCGTCCGTTCGATCCCGAGGTGATCCGTCGCTGGCTGCCCGTCGACCAATATATCGGCGGCGTCGAACATGCGATCCTCCACCTGCTCTACGCACGCTTCTGGACCCGCGCGCTCCACAAGCTGGGGATGGTCGACATCGTCGAACCCTTCGCCAGCCTGTTCACCCAAGGCATGGTGACGCACGAGACATACTATGATGATGGTTGGAGGCTTGAGGAGAATCCCGAGGTTTCGACGCGGACATATTATCTGCCTACCGAAATCGTGAAACGAGACGGCAAAGCTTACTATAGTAGGTTTGAGGGCGGCCCCGAATCAGAAGTGACTATCGGCCGCGTGATCAAGATGTCGAAGTCCAAGAAGAATGTCGTCGATCCCGACGCCATCCTCGACCAATATGGCGCCGACGCGGTCCGCTGGTTCATGCTCTCCGACAGCCCGCCCGAACGCGACCTGCCGTGGAGCGAGGCGGGGATCGAGGGTGCGTGGCGCTTCGTCCAGCGCCTGTGGCGCCTGTTCGGCGACACCGAAAACGTCGGCGACGGCGGCGAAGACCTGGGCCTCGCGCGCAAGCTGCATCAGGCGATCGCCGGGGTCGGGACGGATATCGAAGCGCTCGGCTTCAACAAGGCGGTGGCGAAAATCCACGCGCTCGCCAACGACATCGAAAAGGCAAAGCCGTCGGCGACCCGCGCCGAAGCGTGCCTGACGCTGATCCGCCTCGTCGCGCCGATGATGCCGCATCTGGCTGAGGAAGCCTGGGCCGCGCTGCCGGCGCAGCAGCGCACAACGCCGATGATCGCCGACGCCGCATGGCCGACCGCCGATCCGGCGCTGCTCGTCGATGACGAGGTGACGATCGCGATCCAGATGGCGGGCAAGCTGCGAGATACGATGACCCTCGCCAAGGGGCTCGACAAGGACGCGATCGAAGCCGCGGCGCTCGCGCGCCCGCGCATCGCCGAGCTGCTCGGCGGTGCCGCCCCGAAGAAGGTGATTGTGGTCCCCGACCGTTTGGTGAATATCGTACCCTGATGCGCAACCTTCTCACCTCTCTCTTTGTCGTCGCTTCGCTCGCCGTCGGCGGTTGCGGGCTGCGGCCGCTTTATGCCGACGGCAGCAAGGGGGCGGTGGCCCAGGTGCTCGCCGATATCGACGTGGCGCCGATCGAGGGGCATTCGGGCTGGCTCGTCCGCAACGCGCTGCGCGACCGCTTCGTCGCGACGCAGGGCGGCGAAGGCGCGGGCAAGCGGTTGCGGCTCGATGTTCGGCTTGAGGACAGCATCACCGGCTTCGGGGTGCGCGCCGACGATGCGGTGACGCGCGAACGCCGCACCCTGCGCGCCCGCTACCAGCTCGTCGATGCCGCAAGCGGCCAGGTCCTGCTCGACGCGACCGCCGCCGCCGACGCCGGGATCGACGTCGTCGGCAGCGAATATGCGACGATCGCCGCCGAAAGCTCGGCGCTCGAACGCCTCGCCTCGGGGGTCGCCGACCAGATCGTGGCGCGGCTCGCGGTGTTCGCGAATCGCGGCGGCGGCGATTCGGCCGATGCGCCCGCCGCGCCTGCCGCGCCTGCCGCCCCCGCCGGCTAGGGCCTCGTGAAGAGCGTCAAGCCCGCCGAACTCGAACGCCAGACCCGCCTCGACCCTGCGGTTCGCCTTTTCCTGCTGACCGGCCCCGACGAAGCGACGATGGCCGCGGTCGCCGGTCATTTGATCGCGCTCGCGGGCAAGGACGCCGAACGGCTCGACCTGACCGGCTCGCTGCTGTCGCACGACCCCTCGCTGCTCGCCGTCGAGGCCGCATCGATGTCGCTTTTTTCGCCGGCGCGCGTCATCCGGCTCGAACTCGCGGGCAGCGGCGACGATAGCCTCGCCGCGATCGAGGCGCTGTTCGCCGCCGACACCGCGATCAACCCGGTCATCGCGACCGGCGCGTCGGTCACGGTCCGGTCGAAGCTGGTGAAGCTGGTCGAGGGGTCGGCCCATGGCCTCGCTGCGATCTGCTACCAGCCCGACCGGCGCGCCCTCGTCGGTATCGCCATGGCCGCCGCGCAGGAACAGGGGCTCCGGCTCGGCAATGCCGAGGCGCAATTGCTCGTCGATCTCGTGTCGGGCGACCAGGCGCTGATGCGGCGCGAGATCGAGAAGATCGCGCTCTACCTCGACGCCGCTGCCGATCGCCAGCGCCAAGTGAGCGCGGCCGATATCGCCGCGCTCGGCGCCGCGACGCACGAGGAGGACGTGAGCGAGTGCATCAATGTCGCGCTCGGCGGCAAGGTCGGCGATCTCCCCGAGATGCTGGCCAAGGCCGCCGCGGTCGGAGTCGCCGAAATCCGCATCCTGCGCGCCCTCGCGATCCGGGCGACCCAGCTTGCGCGACTGCGCGCCGACGTCGATGCCGGCGCCCACCCGGCGACCGTCGTCGCGGCAAAGAGCAGCGGTGTGTTCTGGAAGGAACAGGGAGCGGTGACGGCACAGCTGCATATCTGGGATTCGCTGCGCGTCGCGCGGCTGATGAGCCGGCTGCTCGACTGCGAGCGCGCGCTCAAGGCGTCGGGCACCGCCGGCGGGGTGCTGTTTCGCAAGCTGATGACCGACATCGCCTATCAGGCGGCGCGCGCGCGCTAAACGGTTGCTTCGACCGGCTTTCGTTTCGGCACGTCGGGCGGCACGAAGGTCCAGACCGTATCGCCGGCATCGACGCTGGGGCGATGCTGGGTCGAAAAAATCTGCAATTCGCCCGATTCGCGCACCACTGCCAGGCTGTCGCCGCCCGATGCCTTCATCCGCGCGACGAAATCGGCGTAGGTGAATTTCTCGGTGATCCGGGTGCGCCCAAAATTCCAGCCGTCCTGCAAACGGTCGAGTTGCTGCTCGATCGGCGTTCCGGCCAGCGTGAAGACGCGCCCGCGCCGCTGGTTGCCGTTTCGCGCCGCGCCGATCAGGCGGCTGACCCGGTCGTGGCCGATTTCGGGTGCGAGTTCGCTGCACACCAGCGCGTTATAGCTGTCGTTGTCGGTGGCGGCGATCAGCTGCTGATATTCGCCCATGTCCAGGCTGTCGTCGTGCGCCTCTTCCAATATGTCGCCCTGATAGACCGGGATATCGGCCCGCCGCGCGCGGCGCAGTGCCAGCGGGCTGGGGTCGGCGACCAGCACCTTGCGATCCTGTCTCTTGATGAATTCGGCAAAGGCGATCGTCCAGCTGTTGGCGCCGACCAGCAGCACCCCGTCGCCCTTGCCGCGGTCGAGCCCGAGCCACCGGGCGAAGGCCGCGGCGGTAAAGCCGTGCGCGAAAATCGTCGCGATCACCACCCCGAAACTCAGCGGCACCAGCGCCTCGGCGCCCGGGACGCCATAATCGGACAGGCGCAGCGCGAACAGGCCGATCACCGCGACCGCGACGATGCCGCGCGGCGCGATCCACGCGACGAACAGCCGTTCCTTGAACGGAATGCGCGTGAACAGCAGCGCGACCATGATCGTCACCGGCCGCACCACGAACAGCAGCAGGAACAGGAACGCGACGAAGCGCAGCTGGAAATTCTGCACCACCTCCCAGTCGAGCGTCGCCGAAAGGATGATGAACACCCCCGACACCAGGAGGACGGTCAGGTCCTCCTTGAAGCGTTGCAGCATATGGGTCGAATAGGTTTCGCGGTTCGCCATCACCACGCCCATCACCGTCACCGTGATCAGCCCGGTTTCGTGCAGGATCAGGTCGGACAGCACGAACACCGCGATCACCGTGGTCAGCAGCACCGGCGCCTTCAGATATTCAGGCACCCAGCCGCGCGGGAAGGCCCAGGTCAGCGCAAAGCCCGCGGCCCCGCCGATCAGGATCGCCAAGATGCTCGCCGCCACGACGTCGGTCGCGATCCCGATGCTGTTCGCCTGCGCGCCGCCGTGGATGATATAGGCATAGATGCCGACCGCGAGCAGGGCGCCGATCGGATCGTTCACGATCGCTTCCCATTTCAGCATATTCTTGACGCGCGGCGATATGTTGAGCGAGCGCAGCAGCGGCACGATCACCGTCGGCCCGGTGACGACCATCACCCCGCCGAACAGCGCCGCAAGCTCGAGCGGCAATCCCGCGCCATAATAGGCCGCGGCGGTGCCGAGCGCCCAGCCGACGGGCACGCCGACGAACACCAGCATGAACACCGCAAGCCCGGCTTGCCGCAGTTCGCGGAACTTCAGGCTCAGGCCGCCCTCGAACAGGATGACCGCGACCGCGAGCTTGATGATCGGTTCGCGAAGCGCCCCGAAATCGCGCTCGGGATCGATCAGGCCGAGGACCGGGCCGGCGATGATCCCGGCGACGAGCATCAACGCGATCGCCGGCTTGCCGGTGCGCCACGCCACCCACTGCGCGCCAATGCCGATGACCCCGATCAGGGCGATTTTGACGAGCAGGGATTCGATGCCGAACATGGCGGCAAGCCTATGGGGGCGTGCGACAAAGATACCAGAAAAAAGAAACCGCCCGCCTTCCGGTTGGAAAGCGGGCGGTCCCCCGTGTCAGTGGCTGGCGCGGTTTAGAATTTGCCGCGCAGCGTCACGCCATAGGTCCTGGGTTCGGCCAGGAACTGCGAGAAGATCTGGCGGCCGCCCGGATATTGCGGGTCGGCGAAGGCGGTGCCGGTAGAGGTGCCACCTTCCTGGAACGGCGAGTTGAACGCGACCTGGGCATATTGCTTGTTGAAGATATTCTGGGCCCAGAATTCGAGACCCCATTTCTCGTCGGGTCCGCGCAGGCCGACGCGAGCGTTGAACAGCGCGTAACCGTCCTGTTCCTTCTGCGGAAACAGGTCGGACCCGGTGTTGTAATCGCTGGTCATGCGGCCATCGATATAGAACAGGCCCGACAGTCCGCTGTTGCCGATCTCGGGCGTCCAGGTCACGCTGCCGGTGGCGACCAGTTCGGGCGCGTTCGACAGATTGTTGCCCGGCAGCAGGCGCAGCGCCTGGTCGAGCGGGGCGCCCGAGGCGTTGCCGACCAGGTTGCTGCGATATTTGGTGTTGGCATAGGTCAGGCCCGCCGCAACGCGGAAGTCGCGCGCCGGAACCAGCGAGGCTTCGAGTTCGACCCCTTCGGTCCGCACCCCCCAGGTCACGTCGTCGGCGGCGCAGGCGCCGCTCGCCGCCGCCCCGGCGTTGAAGTTGGGAGCGCCGGTGAACTTGCTCTGGTCGCGGTCACCCCCGGCCAGATCGCTCGAACAGCCGTTGATGTTCTGGACCAGGAACACCGTGCCGTTGAAGGTGTTGAGCTGGAAGTTCTTGAAGTCCGAACGGAAGCCCGACACGCTGAGGCTGAACGGGCCGGTCGAATATTTGGCACCGACTTCGTAGCTGTCGACCAGTTCGGGATCGAACTGGAGGTTGCCGACCAGCGACTGCGCGCCGGCCTGGCCGCCGAACGGCACGATCGGCGATTTCAGCGCCGAACGGTCGAGGTTGAACCCGCCCGCCTTGTAACCGCGCGCGAAGCTCGCATAGACCAGCAGATCGTCGGTCGCCTTGTACGAAAGGATCGCCGTGCCGGTCCATTCGTCCTCGCTGCGCTGGTCGTTGATCGACACGCCGTTGAGCTCGGCGGTCGAATTGCCCTGACAGCCGAGGCCGATCAGTGCGCCGGCCAGCGCCCGCGCGGTCGCGTTCGAGGCCGGGCTGCTCAGATCGTCGAGCAGCAGGCCCTGCACCGTGGTGCAGACCGTGTTGTCGTTGGTAAAGCTCGCCGAGAATTTCTTCTTGTCGTGCGTGTAGCGCAGCCCGAGCGTCAGATCGAGCTTGTCGGTGATGTGGACGATATTGTGGGTGAAGATCGCCCAGTTGGTGCCGTTCTGGAAATAGCGGTCGTTGATCGTGCCCAGATCGTTGAGCCCGTCGAGCGCATTGAATGCGGCCAGGACGTCGGGGCCCGCCGCGCCGCTGGCGCCCGCGATCGTTGCCGGGCCGACGCCGGGAACGACGCAGAGCGGGTTCGTCGGCGAATACAGGCCGGCAAGTCCGCCGCCCGAAATGATGCGGCACGTCGCAAAGCGGCCATAATCGTCACCGAAGCGCAGATTGTCGCGCACCGTCAGCTTTTCGTTGGCGTAAAAACCGCCGACCAGCCAGTCGAGCTTGCCGTCGAAGGCTTCGCCCTGCAGGCGCAGTTCCTGGGTGAAGGTGTGGAACTGGCGATAGGCGTCGTCGCTCGGGTCGCGGTACAGGATATCGACGCTGCCGTAATCGACGTCGCCGGCCTGGCTCGACCGATACTGGCGATAGCCGGTGATCGAGGTCAGCGTCGCGCCGCCGAAGTCATAGTCGATCTGGCCCGAAACGCCGTAATCCTTGGTTTCGCCGGCATAGCTGCGGCCGGGCGATACGAAGATGTCGCGACTATAGCCCTGATTGAAGGCGCTGAGCGGCTGGCCGAGGTCGTTGAGCACCCGGATGATATTGTTGCTCGTGGCGGTCGCCGGAACGCCGGGGTTGTTGAGGTTGCCGATGAACGGGTTGACGCTGTTGTCGATATAGGTCGCGGCGCAGCATTTTTCGTCGCGATAGGTGTAATCGGCAATCAGCCGCACCGACAGCGCGTCGGTCGGTTCGAACAGCAACTGCCCGCGGACGAAATAACGGTCGCGGTTGTTGACGTCGGTGTTGTTCGTATTGTCGCGATAGAAGCCGTCGCGCTTCACCCACACGCCGTCGATGCGCGCTGCCAGCGTGTCGCTGATCGGGCCGGTCAGGCTGGCGGCGGCGCGCCAAAAGTCGTAATTGCCATAGGTGATCTCACCCGATCCGCCGAATTCGAATTCGGGCTTTTTCGAATAGATGCTGATCAGGCCTGCCGACGAGTTGCGACCGCCGAGCGTGCCCTGCGGGCCGCGCTGCACTTCGACGCGGTCGATCTCGCCGAGTTCGTTGAGGCCGATGCCCGAACGCGAGCGATAGACGCCGTCGATGAAGACCGGGACCGAGCTTTCGAGGCCGGGGTTGTCACCGACGGTGCCGATCCCGCGGATACGCGCCGAACCGTTGGCTTCCGAGCCGGTCGACGAAACGAGCAGCGACGGGGCGACCTGGTTCAGCTGGCGGATGTCGTTCGCGCCGCTGTTCTGCAGCGTTTCGGCGTTCACCGCCGAGATCGCGACCGGCACGTCGGACAGCAATTGCGAACGGCCCTGCGCGGTCACGACGATCGGTGCGTCGGCGCCGTACTCGTCGGCTTCATCCTGCGGTGCGGTGTCGGCCGGCGGGGCGGTGTCCTGCGCGAAAGCGGGAACCGCGGTGACGGCGATGGCGAGCGATACCCCAAGCGCGCTGGTGCGCAGCAAATGGGCGCCAAGAAGGGAAGATGATTTCATATCGGGCACTCCTCTCACAATTTCGTTATTTTCGTTGCCCGTCGGTCATAGCGAAATTGCGCCGCCGTTCCAGCGCAACCCCCGCTTTTGCGCCGTTCTTTGCCCGAGTGATGCTTTTTAGTCACAGCTCCAAATTGCGAAAGCAAGGCGCCGCGTGGCTTAGCCCGCCGCCGCAGCATTGCTTGCCGTAACGTCATCGCGCCCCGTGCCGCGGCACGGGAAGACGAGGAGCCGTTCGCGCGCAACGAGCATCGCGCGATAGCCGCCGGCGAAATTTTCGGCGATCGGGGCGGCGGTCACGTCCAGCCCGCCGGTCAGGCTGCCAAAAGCGGGCATGATCAGCCGCCGCTCGTCGGCGGCAAAACAGGCGCGCGACACGTTGCGGCCGCGCACCGCGAGGCGGAGCTTGGGATGGAAGTGCCCCGATATTTCGGGGCGCCTTTCGCCGGCAAGGCATTGATGGCGCAGCACGATCCCATCGATCGTCAGCTCGTCGGCGACCTCGCCGCCCCAGGCACCGCCCGACAGGCCGTCGTGATTGCCCGCGATCCACAGCAGCTTCGTCGCCGCTGCCTGCGCATGCAGCCGTTCGGCGACGGCGGGGACGATGCGCGCCGCAGCATGGCGATCGTGAAAGCTGTCGCCGAGGCACCAGATCGCGCGGGCGCCGGTCGCGGCGGCAAGTCCGGCCAGCCGGTCGAGCGTGTCGTGGCTGTCGTACGGCGGCAGCGGCTGGCCGAGCGCCGCGTACCAGCTCGCCTTTTCCAGATGCAGATCGGCGACGATCAGCGCCGCGTGGCGCGGCCAGAACAGCGCGCGGTCGGCCAGCACGACGAAGGCATGGCCGGCAAAATCGAGGGTGGGCACCGCGGGCATGGCGCCGCTATGCCGCGCGCGCGCGGCATCGTCTATAATCTAGGCTCGCTAAATTCCGCGCGCGCGGTCGTTCGCCGCATAACGCTGCCCGGTGTCGCGCCGCGCCCCGTCGGGCAGGTCGAAAACGACGCGCTTGTTCGGGAAGTCGATCTCGACCCGGTCGAACAGCGACAGGCTGTCCATGCCGAGCAGCAAGGCCGGCCGCTCGACCAGTCCCAGCGCGCGAAACGCCTGGCTGTCGGCGAAGCTGACCGGCAGGTCGTTGACGTCCATGCCGTTGATGATGATGCGGCGGATCGCGGTGCGCGTCGCCGGCACCGCCTCGCCGGTCACCGCGCCCAGCGTCGTCGGGAAAAAGGGCAGGCGGTTGGCGCGCTTCGCCGTCACCAGCTTTTGCAGCGCCAGATTGCCGACGCTCGTCTGCGCGCCGGTATCGACGATCACGTCGATGCGCCGCCCGTCGAGCCGCGCGTCGGACAGGATCAGCCGCCCCGCCGAATTGCGCGCGGTCACGACGATCGCATCGTCGTCGCGGATGATCGGTCGCGCGCGCTTGCGCGTTTCCAATATCTCCATCGTCTCCTTGCGAAAATCGATGAGCACGCGCCGCTCCTCGAGCATGTCGACCCCGATCAGCCCCGCGGCGCCGATATGCCGCCCGAAAAAGGACGGCGCGTCGAACCCCGTCATGTGCAGGTCGGTCATCTGCAGCGCGGCGACGCGAAAGCTCGGCACTGTCGCCGATCCGCCGATCGTTGCGATCCGCAGCTTGCCGCCCTCGACCAGCGCCAGCCGGTCGGCGAGTTCGCGCGCGATGATCGTACGCTCGGCGCCGGTATCGACCAGAAAGGAAAACGGCCCCTCGCCGCCGACGATGACCTTCACCGACATGCGCCGCGTCGCGTCGAGATCGAACGGCTGGACGAAGGGGGTGATCTCGCTCGTCAGCGCGGGTTCGGTGACGGTGGTCGCCGGGGCGGCGGGAAACGCGGGGGGCGCCGGCGGCTGGCTCACGCCGAGCAGCAGCGGCGCCGCGGCGAGCGCGCTCCAGATCATCGGCCGCTTCCGAAGCTCAGTCATCGCGGGCATCCTCATTATATCTATGCGCACCAGTCTACGCCGCGTAGTCGCTTGCGGCAAGCGGCGCGCCGGCGACCGTCTCATCCGTCCCGGTCGGGGTGCATCGCTGCCGCCGCCAGCTCGTCGGCAAGGTCGCCCAGCAGCGCGTCGTCGATGTCGGCGCCCGCGACATTCTCGCGCCCGATCAGCACCAGCACCGGGACGGCGAGCGGGCTGATCCGGCCGAGCCGCCGGTGCACCATCGTCCCCGCCGCGCGGTCGAGCAGGTCGCCGAGGCGGGCGACGTCGGTCAATCGCTCGCGCGCATCGGCCCATGCCGCCTCGAGCAGCAGGTGGTCGGGCTCATATTTGCGCAGGACGTCGAAAATCAGGTCGGTCGAAAAGGTCACCTGCTTGCCGGTTTTGCGCTTGCCCGGATGCTGGCGCTCGATCAGGCCGCCGATCACCGCGACCTCGCGGAAAGCGCGTTTCAAAAGGTGCGATCCTTCGACCCATTCGACGAACTCATCCTCCAGGATCGCGGCGTCGAACAGCGCCTCGGGATGGTCGATAGGACGCAGCGACCAGATCGCCAGCGCATAGTCCGACGCGACGAAGCCCAGCGGCTGCAACCCCGCGCGGTCCATCCGCTTCGAAATCAGCATGCCCAGCGATTGGTGCGCGTTCCACCCCTCGAACGGATAGGCAACCATATAGTGGCGCCCCTCGTGCGGGAAGGTTTCGACGAGCAGCTCGCCGGGGCGCGGCAGGACCGAGCGCAGTTGCTGCATTTCGAGCCAGAAACGGACATCGGCGGGAAAGCGCACCCAGCTCGCCGGGTCGGCAAGGAAACCGCGCACCCGGTCGGCGAGCCGCGTCGACAGCGCCATGCGCGCCCCGACATAGGAGGGGATGCGCGCCGGTTTGCTCGTTGCCCGGACGAGGATGTCCGAGTCGCGGATGCCCTCGACCTCCAGACTTAGCCCGGCAAAGGCAAAGGTGTCGCCGGGGCTCAAGCTACTCGCAAAATATTCCTCGACCGTGCCCAGCCGCCGCCCATTCTTGAACCGCACGTCGAGCGTCGGCGCATCGACGATGATCCCGGCGTTGAGCCGGTGCTGCGCCGCCAGTCGCGGATGCGCGATGCGCCAGCCGCCCTGTCCATCGGGGGCGAGGCGGCGAAAGCGGTCGTAACTTTTCAGCGCATAGCCGCCGTCGCGGACAAACCCGAGCAGCCGGGTAAACAGCGCGGCATCGACCCAGCGATAGGGCGCCGCCGAACGGATCTCCGCCAGCAGCGCTTCCTCCTGAAACGGCGCCGCGCAGGCGAGCGCCATCACATGCTGCGCCAGCACGTCGAGCGCGCCGGGGCGAAAGCGGTCGGCGTCGCGCTCGCCGGCTTCGACCGCGTCGAGCGCCGCCTGCGCCTCCAGATATTCGAAGCGGTTGCCCGGCACGATCAGCGCCTTGCTCGGCTCGTCGAGCCGGTGGTTGGCGCGCCCGATGCGTTGGAGCAGCCGCGACGAGCCCTTGGGCGCCCCCATCTGGATCACGCAATCGACATCGCCCCAGTCGAGCCCGAGGTCGAGGCTCGACGTCGCGACCAGCGCGCGCAGCCGGCCTTCGGCCATGGCGTTTTCGGCGCGCTGGCGCGCCTCGCGGTCGAGGCTGCCGTGGTGGATTGCGATCGGCAGGCTGAGGTCGTTGACCTTCCACAGCTCCTGAAAGATCAGCTCGGCCAGCCCGCGCGTGTTGCAAAAGATGATCGTCGTGCGGTTCTTCGCGACCTCGGCCATCACTTGGTGCACCGCATAGCGCCCCGAATGCCCTGCCCACGGCACCGCGCCTTCGGGCAGCAGGATCGCGATGTCGGGATCGGCGCCCGCTTCGCCCGCAACCAGCGTCACCGCCTCGGCGTCGCCGCCGGGCGCCAGCCAGCTGCGATAGGCGTCGGTGTCGGCAATCGTCGCCGACAGCCCGACGCGGCGCAGGGCAGGCGCGATGTGCTGGAGCCGCGCGAGTGCCAGGCTCAGCAAATCGCCGCGCTTGCCCGGCGCAAAGGCATGGATCTCGTCGATCACCACCGTTTTCAGGTCGGCGAACATCGTGAAACTGTCGGGATACGACAGCAGCAGCGACAGCGATTCGGGGGTGGTCAACAGGATGTTCGGCGGACGGCTGCGCTGCCGCGCCTTCTTGTCCGACGAGGTATCGCCGCTGCGGCTCTCGACGCTGATGTCGAGGCCCATGTCGGCGATCGGCCCCAGCAGGTTGCGCTCGACATCGGCGGCGAGCGCCTTCAGCGGCGACACATAAAGCGTGTGCAGCCGGTCGGTCGGATGCGCATGAAGATCGACGAGCGTCGGCAGGAACCCCGACAGCGTCTTGCCCGCCCCGGTCGCGGCGACGAGCAGCGCACTCTCGCCGCGCTGCGCCGCCGCCAGCATATCGGCCTGGTGCCGCCGCAGCCGCCATCCGCGCGCGGCGAACCAGTCGGTAAAGGGGGCGGTTAGCGGCATGGACAGGATGTGGCGTTGCACGGGACGGGGGGCAAGCCCCTGCGGTCGTCGCGATCGCAGCGCTGCGCCGCGATTCAGGGTGCAGAAAGTCAATGTCGGGTTTGGAGTGGAGAGCGGGCGTTTGCCCAACCTCATGCCCTCCCCTTCAGGGGAGGGCAGCGAGACTTGCCAGCTTGCTGGCTTAGTCGCAGCGGGTGGGGCTATCGGCCTTGCGTAAGGCCGATAGCCCCCACCCCAACCCCTCCCCTGAAGGGGAGGGGCTTTATGTCCGCAACCTGTCGAAACCGGTAGCCCGCCGATCGGGCAACAAAAAAAGGGCGACCCGCAGGCCGCCCCTTCTCTATCCGATGATCCTGCCGGTCAGTCCTGATGCGGCTGGATGTTCACCGCGGCGAACTTGCCGCGATCGTCGACCTCGATATCGAAAGCGACGCGGTCGCCTTCTTCGAGGCCGGTCATCCCGGCGCGCTGCACCGCGCTGATGTGGACGAAGGCATCGGCCTGTCCATCATCGCGGGCGATAAAGCCGAAGCCCTTGGTGGTGTTGAAGAATTTCACCGTGCCCGAGGTGCGCTCGCCGGTCAGCTGGCGCCGGCCGCGGGCGCCGCCGGGGGCGGCGCCGGGACGCTCGCCACGATCGTCGCGGCGCGGTCCGTTGTCCTCGATCGGCATCGGTTCGCCTTCGATCTTCAGGTCGATCGCCGACACCTTGCCATTGCGTTCGACGAGCGTGAAGCCGAGCGGCTGGCCCGAGGCGAGACCCTGAAGGCCGGCCTGTTCGACCGCGCTGATGTGCACGAACACGTCTTCGCCGCCATCGTCGCGCGCGACGAAGCCAAAGCCCTTCGCGGCGTTGAAGAATTTGACCGTGCCATTGCCTTCGCCGACGACCTGCGCCGGCATCCCGCCGCCGCGTCCGCCGCCGAAACCGCCGCCACCGCCGCCGCCGCCGAAGCCGCCGCCACGATCGCCACCGCCGAAGCCGCCACCGCGGTCACCGCCGCCGAAACCACCGCCGCCGCCGCCGCTCCGGTCGCCGAAACCGCCACCGCGATTGCCGCCGCCGTAGCTGTCGCCGCCAAAGGGTGCCGGTTCGAAGCTGTCGAAATTGCCGAAATCATCGCGCTTGCCGCGCCCCCGCTGGCCGCGGCGATCCTTGTTGAAACTCATTGTCTAGTAGTCGCTTTCGGTTCGTCCACACCCTATTCGAACGGCGTCTTGCGCCGGACGGGGACGCAGTTCACCATGGGCACAGACTCGCCCCGTGCCGCTAACGACGCAATATATAACCTATATCCGCGCTTCGGGCGAACGGAAAATTCAAGAACGGGCTGCGGATTTCGGCGCGCTGGCCCGCACTGTCGCCGCGGCGCGTTGGCGCGGCGCAAAACCAGTCATTGAGCGGCAAGGCGGCTTCGCCTAAGGCAAGCCGATGACGGTGTATTTCCACGAAGAAGATCTGCCCGCCGGCGTGCTCGGCGCCGGTGCGGTCGCGATCGATACCGAGACGATGGGGCTCAACCCGCTGCGCGACCGGCTGTGTCTGGTCCAGATCAGCGACGGGTCGGGCGACGAGCATCTTGTCCGCTTCAACCCCGGCAGCGCCTATGACGCGCCGGTGCTCAAGGCGATATTGACCGATCCCAACCGGTTGAAACTGTTCCATTTCGCGCGTTTCGACATCGCCGCGCTGCAACAGGCGCTCGGCGTCGTGACGGCGCCGGTCTATTGCACCAAGATCGCCTCGCGGCTGATCCGCACCTACACCGACCGCCACGGGCTGAAGGAACTGGTGCGCGAACTGCTCGGCCAGGACGTGTCGAAACAGCAGCAGTCGAGCGACTGGGGCGCCGCCGAACTCAGCGACGCGCAGCGCGACTATGCGGCCAGCGACGTGCGCTTCCTGCACGCGATGAAGGAGATACTCGACGTCCGGCTGGCGCGCGAAGGGCGCAGCGAACTGGCGCAGGCCTGTTTCGATTTCCTGCCGACGCGCGCCGCACTCGACCTCGCCGGTTGGCCCGAAACCGATATTTTCGCGCACAGCTGAGCGAATCGCAGCATCATGTCCGAACGCGCCGATCTCGACCGCACGATGCGCCGCCTGTGGGCGACGAGCGGGTCGAATCACGACCGCATCGTGCGCATCCTGCGCTTCGGCCTGCCGCTCGTGATCGGCGTGGTCGCCGCGGTCCTGATCTTTTCGCCGTTCACCCAGCGCGCCGAAATCAGCTTCCTGCTCGCCAAGGACAAGGTCGAGGTGGCGCAGGAGCGGATGAAGGTGACGCGCGCCGAATATCGCGGCCAGGACGGCAAGGGCCAGCCGTTCGCGCTGCTCGCGGGGAGCGCGGTACAGAAATCGAGCGCCGAGCCGGTCGTCCGCCTGACCGACCTGTCGGGGGCGATTCGCCTCGCCGACGGGCCGGCGACGATCGCCGCGACGGCCGCCCAATATGATATGGAAACCGAAAAGATGCTCGTGCCCGGCGCGGTGCGCGTCAACAGCGCCGAGGGCTATCGCATCGACGCGACCAATGTTTCGGTCGACCTCAAGACCCGCAGCCTGACCGGCACCGGGGGCGTCGACGGCACGTTGAACATCGGCCGCTTTTCGGCCAATCAGCTTTACGCCGATCTCGACGCGCGCATCGTCCGCCTCACGGGCAATGCCAAGCTGCGGATCAACCAGGGAGTCATCAAATGAACGGCCAGTCGAAGCCGCGCCTGTTTGGCCTGGAGAGCGTCGCGCTCGGCGGCGCGGCGTTCCTGTTCACCAGCCTCGCGATCCTGTCGGGCGGCACCGGCGGCGACGCCGCGCAGGCACAGGCGCTCGCCAACCACAACAGCAGCGCCCCGGTCGATTTCGATGCCGGGGTGATCGAGGTCCAGGACCGTGCCGACCGCGTCATCCTGGCGGGCGGGGTGCGGGTAACGCAGGCCGGCATGACCGTGACCTCGCAGCGGATGACGGTCGCCTACACGCGGTCGGGCGGCACCGACGTCAACCGCCTCGACGCGACCGGCGGCGTGGTGGTGACCAAGGGCGACGAGCGCGCGTCGGGCAATGTCGCGATCTACGATCTCGACCGGCGGCTGATCACGATGGTCGGCAATGTCGAACTGCGCCAGCGCGGCAACAATCTGCGCGGCGGACGGCTGGTGATCGACCTCAATTCGGGGCGGGCGACGGTCGACGGGCGCGGCGGTGCGCGCGGGCCTGACGGCAATCCGGTGCAGGGCGGCACCGGCGGGCGCGTGACGGGCACCTTCACCGTGCCCGAACGGACGCAGTGACCCGCGCCTTTACCCGATCGTAAGCATAAGCGGGCATTCTGGCCGCAGGGACCAGAACATCCGCGGCGCAGGGGCGGCGTCGCGACCGACAAAGGCCCTGCCCATGCGCTTCTCCCCGCTCGTCCCGCCGCGCCGTCCGGCGCCCGGCCCGCACGCCGACATCACCCGTAACGCCGAGCCTCCCGGCCCGACGCCCGGCGAACGGCGGCTGATCGACCGCCTGCTCCGCCGCGCCGGCTATCGCGATTCGCGGTAGCCGAATTTCGCGCGCCGCCGCGAAGTAACCGGCGTGAAGTAGCGCGTCGGCGCCGACGCCGCTTGGCGTTCGGCCCGCGCGCCCCTACATGCGGGGGCGATGCCGCCCGACACCCTCTCCTCCGCCGAGGCGGCCCAGGAGCCGCCCGTCCTTGCGACGCTGCGGCGCTTCCTGCCCTATCTCTGGCCCGCCGGGCACACCGAACACAAGTTGCGGATCGTCGTCGCGGCGCTGATCGTGCTGGCGTCGAAGGGCGTCCAGCTGTCGATGGGCTTTCTGTACGGCGCCGCGATCGACGCGATGGTGCCGGGGATGGAACAGGGCGTCGCGCTGGCGATCGGGCTGGTGCTCGCCTATGCCGGCGCGCGCTTTGCCGGGGTGTTGTTCGACAATCTGCGCAACGTCGTCTTCGAACGCGTCGGGCAGGATGCGACGCGCGAGCTCGCGACCGCAACCTTTGCCCATCTCCACGCGCTCAGCCTGCGCTTTCACCTCGCGCGGCGCACGGGCGAGGTGACCAAGGTGATTGAGCGCGGGACGAAGAGCATCGACACGATGCTCTATTTCCTGCTCTTCAACATCGCCCCGACGGTGATCGAACTCGCCGCGGTGCTGATCATCTTCTGGACCAAGTTCAGCTTCGGCCTCGCCGGCGCCACCGCGCTGATGGTGGTCGTCTATATCATCTTCACCCGCAAGGTGACCGACTGGCGCAACGCGCTGCGCGCCGAGATGAACGACCTCGACACGCTGACCGTCGGGCGCAGCGTCGACAGCCTGCTTAATTACGAGACGGTCAAATATTTCGGCGCCGAGGCGCGCGAGGCGGCGCGCTATCGCCATGTCGCCGATCAATATGCCTTTGCCGCGGTGAAGAGCGAGAACAGCCTCGCGTGGCTGAACATCGGGCAGAGCTTCATCACCAACGCGGCGATGGCGGGCGCGATGGCCTATACGGTGTGGGGCTGGTCGACCGGCGAGTATAAGGTCGGCGACGTGGTGCTGGTGAACACGCTGCTCGCCCAGCTGTTCCGTCCGCTCGACCTGCTCGGCATGGTCTATCGCGTCATCCGCCAGGGGCTGATCGACATGGAGGCGATGTTCCGCCTGATCGACACCCCGCCCGAAATCCGCGACGTCGCCGGGGCGCCGCCGCTGGCCGTCGATGGCGGCGCGGTGGCGTTCGACAATGTCGTGTTCGGCTACGAGCCCGACCGCACGATCCTGAACGGAGTCAGCTTCGCGGTCGGCGCCGGTGAGACGCTGGCGATCGTCGGCCCCTCGGGCGCCGGCAAATCGACGATCGCGCGGCTGCTCTTCCGCTTTTACGATCCGCAGGGCGGGCGGGTCACGATCGACGGCCAGGATATTGCCGGGGTGACGCAGCAAAGCCTGCGCGCCGCGATCGGCATCGTGCCGCAGGACACGGTGCTGTTCAACGACAGCATCGGCTACAACATCGGCTACGGCCGCGAAGGCGCGAGCGCCGCCGACATCGCCGCCGCGGCCGAAGGCGCGGCGATCGACGCCTTCATCGGCATCCTGCCGCAGGGCTATGATACCGAAGTCGGTGAGCGCGGGCTGAAGCTGTCGGGCGGCGAGAAACAGCGCGTCGCGATCGCCCGGACGTTGCTCAAAAACCCGCCGGTGCTGATTCTGGACGAAGCGACCAGCGCGCTCGACAGCCGCACCGAGGCGGCGATCCAGGACATGCTCGAACGCATCGCGGCGCGGCGCACGACCCTGGTCATCGCGCACCGCCTGTCGACGGTGACCGCCGCCGACCGCATCATCGTGCTCGACCATGGCCGCGTCGCCGAAACGGGAACCCACGACCAGCTGCTGCGCATGCGCGGACTATACGCCGACATGTGGGCGCGGCAGCAGGCGGAAGTGGAGGAGGGGACGGTCGACGCCTGATCCGCGCGGGTCAGACGATCAGTGCTCTCGAAGTCCAAATATGGAACGGCTCCAGGTCGATCGGAATTGCGTGCGGCACGGGGTCGCTGTTCGCGTTGCAGCTGACATCGACCCGGTCGAGGTTGCCGGCGACATCGACCGACAGCATGATCTCGAGCTGGCGGCTATCGGTCACGGCGAAGTCGGCGTTGAAAACGACCCCAGCCGATTTTCCCCTACGCGCTAGCGGCGGCGTGCCCGGTTGCACCCGGACGCCAAAGCTGTTGCATCCGCACGCGCAAAATTCGGCCAGTTCGGCGCCGTCGAACTGCTCGGCTAGCCGTGCCGGGTTGGGATAACCGCAGCGGGCGATGACAAAATCGCGCCAATAGGCGGCCTGTTCGGGTCCATTCGGCATCGTTGGAAGATAGAAAAAGGTGCGACGAGGCGCAATGACAACGAAAATGATTGCGTTGCCTTGACCCCCCGCGCTCCCGCCCCCTAGGCATATTCCATGCCGCACGACACCACCCTGATCGGTACCATCGTTGCCGGGCTGGGCGTCGCGTTCCTGATGGGGGCGTTGGCGCACCGGCTGAAAATTTCGCCGATCGCGGGCTATCTGCTCGCCGGGGTCCTCGTCGGGCCGTTCACGCCGGGGTTCGTCGCCGACACCGGGCTGGCGATGCAACTGGCGGAGATCGGCGTCATTCTGCTGATGTTCGGGGTGGGCCTCCATTTTTCGCTGAAGGACTTGCTGTCGGTGCGGCGGATCGCGGTGCCGGGAGCGATCGGGCAGATGGCGGTGGCGACCGGGCTCGGCATGACGCTGGGGCTATGGCTCGGCTGGTCGGTCGCGGGCAGCGCGGTGTTCGGGCTCGCGCTGTCGGTCGCTTCGACCGTCGTGCTGCTGCGCGCGCTGCAGGCGCGCGACATGGTCGAAACCGAAAAGGGGCGGATCGCGGTCGGCTGGCTGATCGTCGAGGATCTGGCGATGGTGCTCGCGCTCGTGCTGCTGCCGACGATGTTCGGCGGGCGCGGCGACGAAGGGTCCGGCATGGGGGGCGGCAATGCCAACCTGCTGCAATCGGCGGCGATCGTGCTGGTGAAGGTCGTCGGCTTCGTCGCCTTCATGCTGATCGTCGCGCGGCGCATCCTGCCGTGGCTGCTCCACTGGGTCGCGCACACGGGGTCGCGCGAGCTGTTCCGGCTCGCGGTGCTGGCGATCGCGCTAGGGGTCGCGTTCGGCGCCGCGATCGTCTTCGACGTCAGCTTTGCCCTCGGCGCCTTTTTTGCTGGGATGATCCTGGGCGAGACCCAGCTGTCGCGCCGCGCCGCCGAGGAGACGCTGCCGCTGCGCGACGCCTTTGCGGTGCTGTTCTTCGTCTCGGTCGGCATGCTGTTCGACCCCAGCGTGCTGGTCGAACAGCCGGGTCCGGTGCTCGCCACCGTCGCGATCATCGTGCTCGGTAAATCGCTCGCCGCTTATGCCATCGTTCGCGCCTTCGGCCACCCGAACCAGACCGCGATGACGGTGTCGGTCAGCCTGGCGCAGATCGGTGAGTTCTCCTTCATCCTCGCCGGGCTGGGGGTCGGGCTGGACGTCCTGCCCGAAACCGGGCGCGACCTGATCCTGGCCGGCGCCATCCTGTCGATCCTGTTCAACCCGATCCTGTTCACCCTCGCGGTGCGGCGCATCCGGTCGGAGGAAACGCCCGCCGCGGTCGCGGACATCGGCGTCGATGTGCCGGCGCCGTGCAACGCCGGGGTGGTGCTGATCGGCTATGGGCGCGTCGGCAGCCATATCGGCGGCCTGCTCTGCGGCCGCGGCGAAGGGCTGACGGTGATCGAGGACCAGAAGGACATGGCGAGCGCGGCGCGCGACGCCGGGGCGACGGTGATCGTCGGCGACGCGACCAAGGAAAGCATCCTGCGGCAGGCCGGGCTCGAAGACGCCTCGACCCTGCTGATCGCCATCCCCGAGGGAGTCGAGGCGGGGGCGATCGTGCGGCGGGCGCGGGCGATCAATCCGAAACTGGTGATCGTCGCGCGCGCCCATTCGGACGAGGAGGTCGCCGATCTGGTGCGGCGCGGCGCCGACCATGTCGTGATGGCCGAACGCGAGACCGCGGCGCGGATGGCCGAACGGGCGATGCTGACTTTGGTTTGATGCTGACGTTGGAATAAACGCAACCATCGTTCCGTTCGTGTCGAGCGAAGTCGAGACACCTCTCAGCGTCGCGCGAGGTCGACCGGCATCTCGACTTCGCTCGATGCAAACGGGAAAAGGATTGGAATGGTTGAGGTCGGGGGTTTCCCCGCCTTCGTAAACTGCCTATCGCCCACCCACAATGTCCGCCGCCGCGCTCCTCCCGCTCTTGAAATCGACCTTCGGCTTCGACCATTTCCGCGGTCGGCAGGCCGAGGTGATCGACCGCGTCATGGCGCACGAGCGCACGCTGGCGGTGATGCCGACCGGGGCGGGCAAGTCGCTGACCTATCAGCTCCCCGCGGTGGCGCTCGCTGGCTGCGTCGTCGTCGTGTCGCCGCTGATCGCCCTGATGCACGACCAACTGCGCGGCGCGCGCGCGGCCGGCATTCGCGCCGCGTCGCTGACCAGCGTCGATGCCGATGGCGCCGAGACGCGGCAGCGTTACCGCGACGGCGACCTCGACCTTTTGTATGTGGCGCCCGAGCGCGCGACGGGCGAGGGGTTTCGCGCGCTGCTCGAAGCACGAACCCCGGCGCTGTTCGCGATCGACGAGGCGCATTGCGTCAGCGAATGGGGGCACGACTTCCGCCCCGACTACCGCTTGCTGCGCCCGCTGCTCGACGCCTTTCCCGACGTTCCGCGCCTCGCGCTGACCGCGACCGCCGACAAGCACACACGCGAAGACATTTTGGTCCAGCTCGGCATTCCGGACGCCGGGCTGATTCTCGCCGGCTTTGACCGGCCGAACATCCGTTATGCGATGCGCCCGCGCGTCACTCCGGCGCGCCAGCTCGTCGACTTCATCGCCGCCAATCCGGGACCGGGGATCGTCTATTGCCCGACGCGAAGCGGCACCGAGCGGCTGGCCGATCAATTGGCGAAGGCGACGGGGCGGCCGGTGGCGGCCTATCACGCCGGGCTCGACCCTGCTGTGCGGGCGCGCGTCCAGCATGATTTCGTCGCGTCGGAGGACGGCATCGTCACCGCGACGGTCGCGTTCGGCATGGGCATCGACAAGCCCGACGTGCGCTTCGTCGCGCATGCCGCGATGCCGAAATCGATCGAAAGCTATTATCAGGAAACCGGGCGTGCGGGCCGCGACGGCGATCCCGCCGAGGCGCTGATGCTGTGGGGCGCCGACGATTTCGCCAAGGCGCGCATGCGACTGTCCGAGCTGCCCGAGGCGCGCGTCGCGGGTGAGCGGGCGCGGCTCAACGCGCTCGCGGCGCTGGTCGAAACGGTCGAATGCCGCCGCGCCGCGCTGCTCCGCCATTTCGGCGAGGATCCGCCGGCGCGCTGCGGCAATTGCGACAATTGCCTCGACCCCGCGGCGCAGATCGACGCCACGGTGCTCGCGCAAAAACTGCTGTCGGCGGTGTATCGCACCGGGCAAAGCTATGGCGTCGGCCATGTCGAGGCGGTGCTGACCGGGCGCAGCGACGAGCGGGTCGTGGGGCGTGGGCACGACAAATTGTCGGTGTTCGGGATCGTCGCGGGCGACGAGGCGCGGCTGATCAAGCCGCTCGTCCGCACCCTGGTGGCGCGCGAGGCGCTCGAGACGACCGAGCATGGCGGGCTGATGCTCGGCCCGGCGGCGCGCGCGATGATGAAGGGCGAGGCAACGGTGCTGATCGCCGCGCCGCCGGTCAAACGCACGCGGCGCGAAGCGCGCGGCGGTGCCGGCGCGGCGGTCGCCAATCCGATCGGCGATCCGCTGTTCGACGCGCTGCGCGCCACGCGGCGCGAACTCGCCGCCGAAGCCAATGTGCCGCCCTATGTGATCTTTCACGACGCGGTGCTGCGCGCGATGGCGACCGAAAAGCCCGCGACGCCCGATGCGATGGGGACCATCCCCGGCGTTGGCGCCAAAAAGCTCGAGGCATGGGGCGACGCGTTTCTGGCGGTAATCCGGAACTTCTAGGCGGGCCGCTCGCCGGCGGCTTTCACGCTTGTCAGCGATAGTGCGCGTCCTATACATCGCGGCCATGAGCGATTTTCGAACCCTGTCCGCCGACTATAGCGTCGCCCCGCAAATCTCGCTGGAGGATGTCGCGGAAGCGAAGGCGGCGGGTTTTGCGATGATCGTCAACAACCGCCCCGACGGCGAAGAGCCTGAGGCGCCGCAGGGCGACGACATCGCCGGCGCGGCGACCACCGAGGGCATGGCCTATGCCGCCATCCCGATCGGCCATGCCGGCTTCAGCCATCCGCAGCTCGACGCGCTCGATGCCGCGCTCGCAGCGGCGACCGGGCCGGTGCTCGCCTATTGCCGCTCGGGGACGCGCTCGACGCATCTGTGGGCGCTGACCCGCGCGCGCGCCGGCGACGATGTCGATGCGATTTGCGAAGCGGCGGCGAACGCCGGTTATGACCTGTCGGGGCTGCGTCCGATGCTCGACGCGCTGGCGGGCGAGCGGTGACCCTCGCCCAGCTTGTCCAGCTCGGCGGATCGGTGCTCGCGGTGCTGTTCGTCGTCTGGCTGGTCAGGCGCATGGGGCTCGGCGCCGATCCCCGGATCGAGGATGACGCGCACGCGATCCGCCTCGCCGAAGAGGCCGAGGCGGGATTTCGCGGCATCGAAGTCGCGCGCGACCGCGCGGGGTTCGCTGCGATCGTCCGCAATGCCGCAGGCCGCCAGATGCTGGTCCGCGCGCACGGCAATCATTTTGCCGCGCGCCCGATCGACGCCAGCGTGATGGGGCGGCTCGACAAGGATTTCCTGACCCTGACGATGCCCGAAAAGACCTTTGGCGCGGTGACGCTGCACCTCGGCAGAGACGCCGGGATGTGGGCCAGCCGGATGCGGGAGGTTGGCCGTGCCTGAACTCCCCGATCCGGTCGTCTATGCCGTGCCCGCCTTCATCCTGCTGCTGATCGCCGAAATGGTGATCGCGCTGCGCGCCGACAAAAGCCGGTACGAGGCGCGCGACACGCTGACCTCGCTGATGCTCGGCACCGGCAGCCAGGTCGCCGGCGCGCTCGTCGGTGCGGGGGTGATCGCGGCTTCGGTGTGGGTGTACCAGTTTCGCCTGTTCGACATCGGCATCGAATTTGCCGGGTGGTGGTGGGCGTGGATTCTCTGCTTCTTCCTCGACGATCTGGCCTATTACGCCTTCCACCGCAGCGCCCACCGCGTGCGCTGGTTCTGGGCGAGCCATGTCATCCACCACAGCTCGCAGCATTATAATCTGTCGACCGCGCTCAGGCAGACCTGGACGGGCTTTTTCAGCCTGACCTTCCTGTTCCGCCTGCCCCTGTTCCTGATCGGCTTTCCGCCCGCGATGGTGTTCTTCTGCGCCGGGCTCAACCTGATCTACCAATTCTGGATCCATACCGAAGCGATCAAGCGGCTGCCCAAATGGTTCGAGGCGGTGATGAACACCCCGTCGCACCACCGCGTCCACCACGGGGTCAACCCGCGCTATCTCGACGCCAATTATGCCGGGGTGTTCATCATCTGGGACAAGATGTTCGGCAGCTTCGTGCCCGAACGCGACAACGAGCCGGTGCGCTACGGCATCGTCAAGCAGCTCGGCAGCTTCAACATCCTCTGGGCCGCAGTCCACGAATGGGTCGGCATCGCAAAGGACGTCTGGCACGCGCCTTGGCGGCACAAGCTCTCCTATATCTGGCGCGAACCCGGCTGGAGCCACGACGGCAGCCGCGCGACGAGCGCGATGATCAAGCAGCGCTGGGCCGCGGGGCGGCCGGTGGAGGAACCGGCGGAATAATGTCCGTCGCCCCCGCGCAGGCGGGGGCCGTAGTCGGCCTTGTCCGGCGAAGAAGGCGTAAACCTCCAGCGGCCCCCGCCTGTGCGGGGGCGACGTGTATTGGACTTGCCACGCCGCTTAATGACATTCATGTAAGTGGCGATGGACCACCCGACGGGTGGCGAGGGGAGCGGCGCGCATGAGTTCTGGGGATCAGTTCGACATCATCGTCATCGGCGGCGGCAGCGCGGGGAGCGCAGCGGCGGGGCGGCTCGCCGAGGATGGCAAAAGCACGGTGTGCCTGATCGAAGCCGGCGGAACCAACGACATCGCGCGGGTCAAGACGCCGGGCTTCATGCCCTTCATTCCCAAAGCGTCGAACTACCAATATGAAACCGTGCCGCAAAAGGGACTGAACGGCCGCACCGGATACCAGCCGCGCGGGCGCGGGCTCGGCGGGTCGAGCGCGATCAACGCGATGGTCTATATCCGCGGCCACCAGTTCGATTACGACCAGTGGGCCTCGCTCGGCGCGAGCGGGTGGAGCTATGCCGACGTGCTGCCATATTTCAAACGCAGCGAGGGCAATGAGCGCGGCGGCGACGCCTATCATGGCGGCGACGGGCCGCTCAATGTGATGGACCAGCGCTGGCCGAATGTGACGAGCCGCCGTTTCGTCGAAAGCGCCGCGGCAATGCAACTGCCGCGCACCGGCGATTTCAACCTACCGAACAACGAAGGCTTCGGCCTCTATCAGGTGACCCAGAAGGCGGGCGAGCGCTGGTCGGCGGCGCGCGCCTATGTCGAACCGCTGCGCGGGCGCGCCAATTTCGACATCCGCACCGGAGCGCTGGTCGAAAAGATATTGGTCGAGAATGGCCGCGCCGTGGGCGTCACGATCCGCCGCGGGGCGCAGCGCGAAACGCTGCGCGCGCGCGGCGCGGTGATCCTGTCGGCAGGGGCGTTCGGCAGCCCGCAAATCCTGATGCTGTCGGGGATCGGTCCGGGCGCGCATCTGAACGACATGGGCATCGATGTGGTCGCCGACCGCGCCGGGGTCGGCACCAACCTGCAGGACCATATCGATTATGTGTCGAGCTGGGAGACGCGCTCGACCGATCCGCTCGGCAACAGCCTCGGCGGCACGTGGCGGATGGTGAAGGCGATTTTCGAGCATCGCACCCGGCGCACCGGTATCATGACGACCTGCTTTGCCGAGGCGGGCGGCTTCTGGAAATCGCACCCCGATTTGCCGGCGCCCGACATCCAATATCATTTCGTCCCCGCGATGCTCGAGGATCACGGCCGGACCAAGGTCAAGGGCCACGGCTTTTCATGCCACGCCTGCGTGCTGCGCCCCGAAAGCCGCGGCACGGTGCGGCTGGCGTCGGCCGACGCCGCCGCCGCGCCTGCGATCGATCCGGGCTTCCTCACCGACGACCGCGACATGGCGACGCTCCGCGCCGGGGTGCGGATGATGCACCGCATCGCCGCGGCGCCGCCGCTGTCGGACTATGCCGGGGTCGATCGCCATCCGGCCGATCTCGCCGACGATGCCGCGCTCGACGCGCTGATTCGCAACCGCGCCGACACCGTCTATCACCCTGTCGGTACCTGCCGGATGGGCAGCGACGCCGACGCGGTGGTCGATCCGACGCTGAAGCTCAATGGCATCGACGGGCTGTGGGTCGCCGACGCCAGCATCATGCCGCGGCTGGTGTCGGGGAATACGAACGCGCCGAGCATCATGATCGGCGAGCGGGCGGCGGATTTCGTGGCGTCGGCGCTGGGTTGATCCCCCTCCCTTCTTCAGGGAGGGGTCAGGGGTGGGTCGCCGCAGGCGCTCTTTTTTATTACGGGGCAGATGCGAGGCGATGCCTGGCGACCCACCCCCAGCCCCTCCCTTTCAGGGAGGGAGATCAGAATGCACACGCCTCGGCCAGCACCGTCCCGCTTCCCGTCAGCGCATAGCGACTCGTTGGCGGCCGCCCGTCGACCACATCGCGCGTCACCAGCCCATGCGCACCCAGCGCGGTCAGCCCCTGCGACAGCGCGCGCGGCGAGGCTGGGGCCAGCAACCGCGACAGCGCGTTGAAGCGGTCGTGGCCGGCGCCGATCCCCGCGACGATCGGCAATCCCCAGCGCGTCGCGCCGCCCGGCGGCAGGCCGATCGCCGCGTGCGCGCCGGCGATCGCCGCGGCGCGCGCGGCCGCCGCTTCGCCCGCATCGGTCAATATATATTCGGGGCGCAGCGGATGGCCGTGGCCGGGGTTGCGCCGCACCCAGCCGACCGCCGCCGCCGCGTCGAGGGAGCGCGTGCAGCTGTCGCGCGGCAGCCCCAGCCGGTGGACCAGTTCGACGAACCGTGCGCCCTTGTGCGCCGCGAGGTCGGCGAGCAACGGCACCAGCCAGCGATGGCTGCCGAGCTGGACCAGCAACGGATCGGGGGCGCTTGACGGCATTTGCAACTAACTATAAAAACCGGACCATCGAGGCAACGGGAATCGAAGCAATCGTCCTTTCACCTCGTCATTGCGAGCGAAGCGAAGCAATCCAGGGCTGTTTACGCCACGCTGGATTGCCGCGTCGCTTCGCTCCTCGCAATGACGAAGCGATGGCCGGCGGCTTCGAAATCTACGTTCACAAAGGGAGCAACGCCATGGCGCTGAAGATCGGATCCGAACTCACCTGTTCGCTGGGGGTCACCGACATGACCGCCGCGATCGCCTGGTACGAACGGGTGATGCTGTGCACATTGCTCTACCGCGCCGACGAGATCGGCTGGTGCGAACTTGCGACGCCAATGGCGGGGGTCAATATCGGGCTCAGTCAGGTCGAGGCGGTGGTGCAGGGCGGCGGCGCGACCAATGTGTTCGACGTCGAGGACATCGACGCTGCCAAGGCACATCTCGATGCCGAAGGGGTGCGACAGGACGGCGACATTCAGCACATCCCGGGGCTGGTGAAACTGATCACCTTTTACGACCCCGACGGCAACGCCTTCATGTTCTCGCGGTCCGAAGCGGGCGCGTAACGCGAGCCGTTGCTGCGGCAGCCGGGACCCAGAAACAGGTAAGCCCCGTCGCATCTCTGCGGCGGGGCTCTCCTGGCTTCCATCCGGAGACGAGAGCCAATTTCCACCCTGTCTTTCGACCGGGCAGGTTTATGAAACGCGCCGGCGGCAGCAAAGGTTCCCATGCCGCATGATTTTTATCGACGAGCCGGAGGGCGCTCGCCGCGCATGGCCGAATCCCAACGCGTAAGCCGCGGTTTTCGTGGGATATTCTGCAGTGTACGGCCGGTGGACAAAAAAAGAGGGCCGGGACTTTCGTCCCGGCCCAGCCTTTCAGGCTCTCCCCTCCTGAAACTGTTGACGCAATGAATGCCATATTAATGTCATGTTGAAAAGGCCTAAATTAGCGGCAACGCTGCCTAAATGTTGTGCAATGCAGCATCGGACAAAAAAAGGCCGGGACATGATGCCCCGGCCCTGAGTGGTTCGCAGGAGGAACCTGGTGAGGACCCCGCCGCCGCCGTTTGAAAGGAGAGAGAGCGTGCGGCGACGGGTATCCTGTCTCGTCAATAATTGTAGGCGCGCTCCCCATGTTCGCCGAGGTCGAGGCCTTCGCGCTCCACCTCTTCGGTAACGCGCCCGCCGGTAACCGCCTTGGCGATGTAGAAGGCGATGGCCGAACCGATCGCCGACCAGAGGACGGCGACGCCGACCGACTTGATCTGGATCCACAGCTGGCTGCCGAGGACATAATCGTCGCCCGCCGGACCGCCGAGCGCGGGCAGCATGGTAACTGCGGTCAGGATCGACCCGATCAGGCCGCCGATGCCGTGGATGCCGAACACGTCGAGCGAGTCGTCGAAACCGAACTTGGCCTTCAGCTTCATGACGAACCAGCAGCAGACGATACCGGCGATCGCGCCGAGCAGGATGGCGCCGAACGGACCCGAATTGCCCGCCGCGGGCGTGACGGCGACCAGGCCGGCGATCGCACCCGAACAGGCGCCGAGCAGCGAGCCCTTGTGGCCGAGCGCGCGTTCGGTGAGCATCCAGAACAGGACGCCCGCGGCGGTGGCGGTGAAGGTGTTGATCAGCGCCAGGCCAGCCGAGCCATTGGCTTCGAGTGCCGAGCCGGCGTTGAAGCCGAACCAGCCCACCCACAGCAGCCCGGTGCCGATCAGCGTCATGGTCAGCGAGTGCGGCGCCATGATGTCCTTCTGGTAGCCGGTGCGCTTGCCGATGATCAGGCAGCCGACGAGCGCCGCGACACCTGCGTTGATGTGGACCACCGTGCCGCCGGCAAAGTCGAGCGCCCCCCAGCCGAAGATCAGGCCGGTCGCTTCATCGGTACCGCCCAGATACCAGACCATGTGCGCGATCGGGTAATAGACGATGGTCAGCCAGACGATCGCGAAGACCATCACCGCCGAGAATTTCATCCGCTCGACGAGCCCGCCGAGGACCAGCGCGACGGTGATCGCCGAGAAGGTCATCTGGAAAGCGATGAAGACGAACTCGGGGATCACGACGCCGTCGCTGAAGGTCGCGACGGTCGAATCCGCCGTGACGCCGGTCAGGAAGGTCTTGCCCATCGATATGAACTGGTTGCCGTCGCCGCCGAAGGCGAGGCTGTAGCCGAACATCACCCACATGATCATCGCGAGTGCGGCGACCGCCAGGATCTGCGTCAGCACCGATGCCATATTCTTGGTGCGGACGAGGCCGCCATAGAACAGCGCGAGGCCCGGGACGATCATCGCCATGACGAGCACGGTCGAAATCATCATCCAAGCGGTGTCGCCCTTGTCGGGCGTCGGCGCGGCGGCTTCGGCGACGGCGGGCGCCGCTTCCTGCGCCCAGGCGGGCAGCGCGGCGAACAGCGAGAGGCCGACGGCCCCGGCGCTCGCCGCAAATTTGTTTGCGAACGTCATAATTTCCCCCTTCGTCATTACAGTGCCGCCTCGCCGGTCTCGCCGGTGCGGATGCGCACCGCCTGACCCACGTCGAGGACGAAAATCTTGCCGTCGCCGATTGAACCGGTGCCGGCGCTTTGCTGGAGCGTCTCGACCACCCGCGGTGCAAGCGCGTCGTCGCAGACGAGCTCGATCTTCACCTTCGGGATCATGTTGGTCGCATATTCGGCGCCGCGATAGATTTCGGTCTGCCCCTTTTGCCGGCCGAACCCCTTGACCTCGGTCACGGTCATGCCGGCGATGCCTAGCCCGGTAAGCGCTTCGCGCACCTCGTCGAGCTTGAACGGTTTGATGATTGCCAGGATCAGCTTCATGTTGCCCCCTTGTGCTAATGGCGAATGTTGCACTGCAACAGCCGTGCCAGATTGCGCGGGGCTTGGAAAAGTTAACATTTTGTGACGGCGTGGGCCGGCTCAGGCGAACATTCGTTCGTTTGCTGGGCAGCCGAGGCAGCGCTTTGCCTAATTTTTAGGCGAAGCCGTGCGGTGGGATGTCAGCGGGAAGGCCCGGTAGCGGCTGCGTCGCAGCCCAGCGCTATTCCTTGAGCAGCGTCATGTTGACGCGCGCGGTGCCGCTGCGGTGCATGCCGATCTCGCGCGCCGCCGCATGGCTGATGTCGATCACCCGGCCGCGTCCGAACGGGCCGCGATCGTTGATGCGGACGACGACGCTCTGCCCGGTCGCCATATTGGTGACCCGGACCATGCTGCCGAAGGCGAGGGTGCGGTGCGCGGCGGTCATCCCCTCGGGGTCGAAACGTTCGCCGTTGGCAGTGCGATTGCCGGCGAGCTCGCGGCCGTAATAGCTGGCCATGCCGCTGCCGATCTCGTCCCCGTCGCTAACGGCGACCAGTGCGTCGCTTTCGCCAGCAAAGGTCGTCGGCTGCTGGTCCTGTGCGATGGCCGGCATCGCCAGCAGCATCGGCAGCGCCATTGCGGTCGCATATCGCATCGAAACCTCCCCAAGATCGTGCGCCGCTTCTTCGCCGCGCGGGCGCCGGGCGCAAGCGCCGTTCGACATGATGCGCCGAAAATGCGGTCGGATGCGCGGCGTCAGTCGGGTCCTATACCCAGTTCGCGCAGGCATTCGGCGCCGTCGGCGACCAGCGCCGCGCGCCGCCCGGCGTCCCAGCGCGCCAGCGTCCGGTACATAGGCGACAGTCGCGGATTGCCCGCCAGCCGCGGCTGGTGGCGGATCAGGAACGGCCAGTACAGCCGGTTGAACGGACAGGCGCCCGCGCCCGCCTTGGCCTTCACATCATAGCGGCAACCCGCGCAATAATCGGACATGCGGTCGATATAGGCGCCGCTCGCGGCATAAGGCTTCGATGCGAGCAGGCCGCCGTCGGCGAACTGGCTCATCCCCACGGTGTTCGGCAGCTCGACCCATTCATAGGCGTCGGCATAGACCGCCAGATACCACAGGTGCACCGCATGCGGGTCGATCCCCGCCAGCAGCGCGAAATTGCCGGTCACCATCAACCGCTGGATATGATGGGCATAGGCGGTGTCGCGCGTCTGTTCGATACAGGCGCGCATGCACGCCATGTGGGTGTCGGCGCTCCAGTAGAAATCGGGCAGCGGGTGGTGCGCCTCCAGCGCGTTGCGCCGCGCATAGTCCGGCCCCTCGCGCCAATAGATGCCGCGGACATATTCGCGCCAGCCCAAGATCTGGCGGATAAACCCCTCGGCGGCATTGATCGGCACGTTGCCGGCGCGCCACGCCGCCTCGACCCGCCAGCACACCGCGCGCGCGTCGAGCAGCCCGACATTGAGGTAAAGCGCGATGACGCTGTGGTAAAGCCAGGGTTCGCCGGCCAGCATCGCGTCCTGATAATCGCCGAAGCGGGGCAGAGCGTCGGCGACGAAAGCATCGAACTGCGCCTCCGCCTCCGCGGCGGTGACCGCGAACCAGAAATCGTCGAGGCTGCCGAAGCGATCGGGAAAACGCGCCGCGACCATCGCCAGCACATCGGCGGTGATCGCATCGGGCGCGACCCGGCGCGGGCGCGGCATCAGGAGATCGCGGCTGGCGGGCTTGCGATTCTCGGCATCGAAATTCCACCGCCCGCCCGCCGGGTCGCCGCCCTCCATCAGCAAGCCGGTGGTGCGGCGCATCGCGCGATAGAAATATTCCATGCGCAGCGCCTTGCGCCCGTCGGCCCACGCCGCAAAATCGGCCTCGCTGGCGAAAAACCGGTCGTCGGCACGCAGCTCCACCGGCACGCCGAGCGCCGCCGACCATCCGGCCATCGCCTCGCGCAGGCGCCATTCGCCGGCCTCGGTAACGACAACGCGGGCAGCGCCATGGCGCGCCAGTGCGCGCGCGACTTCGCCTTGCAGGGTGCCGCTGTTCTGCGGATCGTCCAGCTCGACATAATCAACCGTCCACCCCGCCGCGCGCAGCGCCGCGGCATGGTGGCGCATCGCGCTGAACACGAACGCCAGCTTCTTGCGGTGATGCCAGACATAGTCGGCCTCGGCCGCGACTTCGGCAAGCAGCACCACCGACGTCGCCGGGTCGGCGCCGCGCATGCTGGCAATATCGAGGCTCAGCTGGTCGCCGAGCAGCAGGATCAGCGTCTCGACCGCCATCCGCTGTGCCGGGGCGGCGTCAGACGTCGAGATTGGCGACCGACAGCGCGTTGGTCTGGATGAATTCGCGGCGCGGTTCGACCTCGTCGCCCATCAGCCGCTCGAAGATTTCGTGCGCGATGTCGGCCTGTTCGGCCTCGACGCGCAGCAGCGAGCGGTTGGCGGGGTCGAGCGTGGTTTCCCACAATTGCTCGGCATTCATCTCGCCCAGCCCCTTGTAGCGGCTGATCGCGAGACCCTTGCGGCTGTGCGCGAAAATCGCCTCGAGCAGTTCGGAGGGGCGCGTGATCGCGGTGACCTTGCCGCTGCTGGCGGCGGGCAGGTCGCTGTCGCTCGCCTCGGCATCGTCGTCGGCGGCTTCGGCGGCGGCGATTGCGGCGGCATCGGCCGCCTGCGCCGCGGCGCTGCTGCCCTTCACCAACCGCGCCGGGTGGGCATAGGTTTCGGCCTGTTCGGCGGCGAGCGTGTGCAGCCGGCGCGCCTCCTGGCTGGCCAGGAACGCCGCATCGATCGCGTGATGGTCGCTGACCCCGCGCCAGCGCTTTTCGAGCGTATAACCGCCGCCCGCCGCGACGATCGTCCACTTTGCCTCGGCGCCGCCGGTCAGCGCGCGTTCGGCGGCGTTCAGCCATTCGGCGGCGCGCACCCCCGCCGCGGTGCGACCGGCGCTGTCGAGCGCGGGGTCGAGCGCGCCGTTCAAGGCCAGCGCCTCGACCAGCTCATAATTATGGCCGCGCGGCACATAACGCATCAGCGCGCGCAGGCGGCGGCCATGTTCGATCAGGCTGCGCAAATCGGCGCCCGAACGCGCGCCGCCGGTGGTTTCGAGCATCAGCGCATCGATGCCGCCATCGACGAGATAGTTTTCGAGCGCGACATCGTCCTTGAGATAGACTTCGCTGCGTCCCTTCGACACTTTGTAGAGCGGCGGCTGGGCGATGTAGAGGTGACCGCCCTCGATGATCTCGGGCATCTGGCGATAGAAAAAGGTGAGCAATAAGGTACGGATATGCGCGCCGTCGACGTCGGCGTCGGTCATGATCACGATCTTGTGATAGCGCAGCTTTTCGAGGTTGAACTCGTCGCGGATGCCGGTGCCGAGCGCCTGGATCAGCGTGCCCACTTCCTTCGACGAGATGATCCGGTCGAAACGCGCCCGCTCGACGTTCAAAATCTTGCCCTTCAGCGGCAGGATCGCCTGGACATGGCGGTCGCGGCCCTGCTTGGCCGATCCGCCTGCCGAATCGCCTTCGACCAGAAAGAGTTCGCATTTCGCCGGATCGCGTTCCTGGCAATCGGCGAGCTTGCCGGGCAGGCTGGCGATGTCCATCGCGCCCTTGCGCCGCGTCAGTTCGCGCGCCTTTTTCGCCGCCTCGCGCGCCGCCGCGGCGTCGATCACCTTCTGGATCACCGCCTTGGCATAGGCTGGGTTTTCCTCGAGCCATTCGGTCATCCGGTCGGCCATCAGGCTTTCTAGCGGCTGACGTACCTCGGACGAGACCAGCTTGTCCTTGGTCTGGCTGCTGAATTTCGGGTCGGGCAGCTTGACCGAGACGATCGCGGTCAGCCCTTCGCGCATGTCGTCACCGGTCAGCGACACCTTCTCCTTCTTCAGGATGCCCGACTTGTCGCCATAACCGTTGATCGTGCGGGTCAGCGCGGCACGGAACGCGGCCAGATGCGTGCCGCCGTCGCGCTGCGGGATGTTGTTGGTGAAACACAGCACATTTTCATAATAGCTGTCGTTCCATTCGAGCGCGACGTCGATGCCGATGCCGTCGCGCTCGCTGCTGATCGCAATCGGATCGGGCAGCAGCGCGGTCTTGTTGCGGTCGAGATATTTGACGAACGCCGCGATGCCGCCTTCGTAGAACAGGTCGTGGCTGACATGCTCGGCATGGCGCGAGTCGACCAGCTTGATCCGCACCCCCGAATTGAGGAACGCCAGCTCGCGGTAGCGATGCTCGAGCTTGTCGAAATCGAATTCGAGGACATTCTTGAACGTGTCGGTCGAGGCCGAGAAGGTCACGCGCGTGCCCTTCTTGCCTGCCGGGGCGGGGCCGTTGACCTTGAGCGGGGCGACCGAATCGCCATGCTCGAAGCGCATCCAATGCTCTTCGCCGTCGCGCCAGATCGTCAGCTCCAGCCATTCGGACAGCGCGTTGACGACGCTGACCCCGACGCCGTGCAGCCCGCCCGACACCTTGTACGCATTGTCGTCGCTGGTATTCTCGAACTTCCCGCCGGCGTGGAGCTGGGTCATGATGACCTCGGCCGCCGAAATGCCTTCCTCGGCGTGGATGCCGGTCGGGATGCCGCGGCCGTTATCCTCGACGCTGACCGATCCGTCGCTGTTGAGTGTGATCAGGACGAGGTCGCAATGCCCCGCGAGCGCTTCGTCGATCGCATTGTCCGAAACCTCGAACACCATGTGATGCAGTCCCGAGCCGTCGTCGGTGTCGCCGATATACATGCCGGGGCGTTTGCGGACCGCGTCGAGGCCCTTCAGCACCTTGATCGAATCGGCGCCATAGGCATTGGCATTGGGCAGGTTGGCGTTGGCGCTCGGCGCCATATTTTCTGGGGTGTCCGTCATAGCGATTATATAGGGTCACGGGGGCCAAAACCCAAGCGAAAACGCCGCGCGGCGCCGCCGGGCAAGGGGCGTTGCGCGCATCCGCCGCGGCGGCTAGTTTCGCGGGATGAAACGCCATCTTTCGCTTCGCCCCGCCCTTCCCCTCGCCGCGCTGCTGGCCCTTGCCGTCGCCGGTTGTTCGCAGCCCGCGCCGCCCGCCGACAATGCGCCCACCGTCACTGGCGAACCACTCGCGACGCGCGCGGTGATGATCGGCACCGAGGGGCCAAGCCTGCCCGCCTGTTCGAGCATCAGCCGCGTTCAGGACGGCGGCACCGACGTCTATTGGGCACCCGGCGAAACGCGCGCGGTGAAGGCCAAGCTCGCCGGGGGCGCCAATGTGTCGCTGTGCGAGGCGACCGAAGACGATGCGTGGTTCGGGGTCGTGTTCGCGGCGCCGGGGACCGACCCCGACATGTGCGGGGTCGGCAAATCGGTGCCGAACGCGCGCGAATATCAGGGGCCGTGCCGCTGGGGCTGGATCAGGGGCGGTACCGTGCGGCTCGGCGGCTAGGCCGCGCGCCGCCGGTCAACCGCGGCAATCCTCGATCACCCGTCCGATCTCGGCCTGCACAGGCAGGGTCAGCGCCCCGCCGCCTGGCGCCTCGAGCGCAAAGCGGCCGCGGCTGAAGGCGATGCGGTCGAGCCGCGGGTCGCGGCTCGGCACCGTCGCGGTGCCGCCGTCGAAGCGAAGCTGGTCGGTCCCGGCGCTGGTGCGCAGGCTGACGGTGCCGGCCAATGCCGAGGTCAGGCGGATGCCGCCGCCGCTGCACGCCATCGTCAGCAGCGCGCTGCCGCCGCTGGCGGGCACGAACGCCGCGGTGCGGCTACCCGGTTCATAACGCCAGGCGCCGCTGCTGACCGCGCGGCTCTCCCACGATCCGGACGCGACCGGCGCAGGCGCGGGGGCGGGCGCCGGGGCGACCGGGGTGGGGGCGGGCGGCGGCGCTTCGGGCGCCGGGATCGCGGTGCAACTCGCGACCGCGAGGGTCAGCGGCAGGGCGGTGCCGTATCGAAACCAGGCGCGCTTGCGGCTCATGATGCAAATCCTTGCCAATCGATGACGTCTTCCAGGCCAACGCGCGGCACCGACCACTGGTTCACCGGCGCGGCGTCGTCGGCATAGCCGACCGCCAGTCCGGTGAACAAAATCTGGTCGTCGGGAAGGGCAAGGGTGCGGCGGATCGTCGCGCCGTACATCGCCCAGCATTCCTGCGGGCAGCTCGCCAGCCCATGCTCGACGAGCAGCAGCATCACCGATTGCAGCCACATCCCCATGTCCGACCATTGCGGCGGCCCCATGATCCGCGAGCAATGGAGAAACAGCATCACCGGCGCGCCGAAGCCGCGATAATTGTTCATGAATTGCGCGAGCCGCGCCGCCTTGTCCTCGCGCGGGATGCCGAGCGCGGCGTAAAGCCCTTCGCCGACGCCGAAGCGCCGTGTTTCCCACGGATCGGTCAGTCCTTTGGGATAGATGTCATATTCGGGTTCGTGCCCGGCGCGGCCCATCGCGATGCGCGCCGCGACCGCGTCCTGCACCGTCTGCCACGGCGCGCCGGTCAGCACCGTTGCCTGCCACGGTTGCAGGTTGCCGCCCGACGGCGCGCGCTGCGCCGCGGCGAAGATCTTGGCGAGCAGCGCGGGATCGACCGGCCGGTCGGTGAAGGCGCGCACCGAACGGCGCTTGTGGAGCGCGTCGGTAACCGAGAGGGCGATGGTATCAGTCGCTGGCATATTTATCCTCGCGCCGCTTGCCGAACAGCAATTTGCGTTCGAGCCGGGCTTTCAACTGGCGATAGTAGGAAAGCAGGAAGGCGTCATCCTCTTCGGCGACCGCGCGGCCGATCTTGCCGCGAATCGTGTCGGCGACTTCGCGCATCGCGCGCGCATCGCGGCCGCGCAGAACGCGTTCCAGCTCCTGCAGTTCGAAAATGCCATAGACCGCCAGTTCGGCGTCGCTGAACTGGATCGCGTCGCCCGCGGCGTCGGTCGCAATATCGGCGTCGAGCTTGACCCGCTGCGCCATCACTACCCAGGTGCCGGCGATCAGGTCGCCCATCCGCATCCGGTCGCGGTTGAACAGCAGGAACAGGCTGAGCGTCAGCGACCACACCACCCCCGCCAGAATCGTCCATCCCGACACGACATCCTCGGCGGTGTCGATGCCCAGCATCATCAGCGGCAGAAACAGCTCGAGCTCGCGGATCAGGTTGCGCGCGACGACCGCGTCGGCGGTCAGGCGCCCGCCGTCGCGTGCGACGACGCGAATGCCCATCATCCGCTTGCCCGGCGTCGCGGCGCGCTGGCCTAGTTCGAAGCCGATGAACCAGAAGGTCCGCAGCACGAAGGCGCCGAGCAGCCAGACGGCGATCGTGACATCGGACCGCGACGCGGCGCCGATCCAGATCATCAGCAGCGTGAACAGGATCAGCACCGCGACGATGATGCCGATGTCGATGATCAGCGCGCCGAGGCGCAGGCTGGAACTCGCGATCTTGAGTTCCAGGTCGACCCCCTCGGGGGTGATGAACTGGCGGATCTTGCGCGCGCCCGCGGCGCGCATCCGGGCGTCGGTCGCCGCGGCGGTCATGCGACATCCTCGCGGCGCGGAATGTAATAATAGGCGAGCCAGAACAACAGCATCGCGCTGCCGATCGCGTAACGCAGCACCGTGTCGGTGATCAGCTGGCGCCCGAACCCCTCGAGCAGCCCGGCGACGAGCAGCATCGCGATCACCCCGACCATCACCTTGCCCGCGGTCCGCCCCGCCTCGCTGGCCGCGCGCAGCCGGCTGCGCGCACCGGGAAAGACGACCGCGGCGCCGATCCGCAGCCCGGCGGCGCCCGACAGCGCCGCGGCGAACAATTCGGTGGTGCCGTGGATGAACAGCCAGCCGCCGAAATCGAACCCCAGCCCCTTGCCGGCGAACACCGCGATCATCGCGCCGATCCCGATGCCCTGATAATATTCGAGCATCATCGTCGGCACCCCGAACGCGAAGCCGAGTGCGAAGGACATGATCGACACGCGGCTGTTGTGGGTGAACAGGAAGGTCGCAAAGACGTGCAGCCCGCTCTCGCTCTCCTTGGCCGCATTGCCGTGGCCCAGCGTCGATTGCAGATATTCGACCGACGCGCGCGGGTCGCGCCCGCCCGCCATGTCTTCGGCGACGAAATTATAATACCATTCGGAATTGTTCGCGACGAGCGAATAGCTGGTCAGCGCGCCGAGCAGGATGATCATCGCGATGACCACCGTTTCCTTCCACACCGACCGGACCGCCGCCGGCCAGTCGTAGAGGACAAAGCGGCGGATGCGGCTGCGGCGCGTCTCGCGCACCCCATAGATCAGGAAATAACCGCGGATCGACAGCGCCTCGAGATGCGCGAGCAGCGCCTTGTCGAGGCTGGTCGCGCGTGCGATCGACAGCGACGACAGCGTCGCGCGATAGAGCAGCGGCAGTTCGAGCAGTTCGTCGCTGGTCAGCGCCTTGGCGCCCCGTTTCTCGAGCCGGGTCAGCAGGCGCTCGAAGGCGATCCAGTCGGCCTCGCGCTCGGCGCGAAAGCGGCCGGTCGAAAAGGCGGGCGCGTCGGCGGTGCGGGCGGGCTCGGGGCTTGCGGGCTGCATCACAGGCTCCCCTGACGTTTGATACCGAGATAGGCGTCGACCGCGCTCGCGCCCATCGCGTCGGCGGGGACTTCGATGACATCGACCCCCAGCCGCTGGAGCCGGGCGATCACCAGCTGGCGGTCGCGCAGCATCGCGGCGGCGACGTTCGATCGGGTGATGTCGGCCGCGGTGTCGGGGCCGCGCCGCTCTTCGGCCTCGACCTCTTCGTCGCGGATCACGACGAAAAGCAGGCGGTGCTTGCGCGCCAGCCGTCCGGCCGCGCGGATCATCAGGTCGGCGCTCGTCGCGTCGGTGAATTCGGTGAACAGGATGATCAGCGAACGTCGGTTGAGCCGCGCCGCCAGCGTCGTCAGCGCCAGGGTGAAATTGCTTTCGACGTGCGCGTAATCGATCAGGCTCGCGGCGCGTTGCAGCGCCGGGAAATCCTGCGTGTGCATGTAAGCGGGGGTCAGCGCCTGCGGTTTGGCGGCAAAGGAGAACAGGCTGATCCGGTCGTTCAGTTTCAGCCCGACATAGGCGAGCAGCAGCGCCGCCGACACCGCGCGGTCGACGCGCGGCATGCCGCCGACCGGCTCGGCCATCGTCCGCCCGGCGTCGATCGCCAGCACGACTCGGTTGTCGCGCTCGACGCGATATTCCTTGGCGAGCAATTTGACGTGGCGCGCCGACGCATTCCAGTCGATCGCGCGCCGGTCCATCCCCGCTTGGTATTCGGCGAGCGCTTCGAATTCGGTGCCTTCGCCGCGCAGGCGCTGCTGCCGCAGGCCGAACCAGCTGTCGCGCTGGAACAGCCGGCTGCCCGCCTCGGTCACTGCGCGCAGGCTGGGGACGACGCTGATCGTGCGGTCGATCGCGAACCGGCGCTGTTTCCAGACCAGCCCGAGCGGCCCGCCCCAGCGGAGCCACAGCGCCTCGACCAGCGCCTGTCCGCGCCGCGATGCCGCCAGTGACAGCGTGCGGGTCAGCGCGCGCCCGCCGCCGTCGATGCCGCCGTCGTCCTCGCTCGCGCGCATTTCGTCGGCGACCCGTCCGCCCGCCGCCAGCCGGTCGTCGAGCGCGAGCGCAAGTTCGGCGCGCCGCGGCAGCGCCGGGCCGCGGGCGACCAGCGTCAGGTCGAACATATCGCCGACGCCGACCTGGTGCGGCACCTGCGTGTCGAGCGCCAGATGGCGTGGATGCGCGCCGGCGACCGCGTCGATCATAATGCAGGCCAGGATTACGGCGATCCAGCCGGGCGCCACCAGCCACAGCTCGGGCCGGATCAGCCCGAGCGCCAGCGCCAAAGGCGCGCCGGCGAGCAGCAGATAGATGGCCCGGCGGGTCGGGTAGATCACCGCGGCACGTCCTCGCGGTCGAGCAGCGCGGCGACGATCGCCTCGACGCTGCGGCCTTCGATCTCGGCCGCCGCCGACAGGATGACGCGGTGGCGCAGCACCCCGGCGGCGAGCCGCTGGACGTCGTCGGGGATCACATAGTCGCGCCCGTCGAGCGCGGCGGCGGCGCAGGCGGCGCGCGCCAGCAGGGTCGCGGCGCGTGGGGACGCGCCGCACTCCAGGTCGGCGCTCTCGCGCGTCGCGCGGATCAGGCGGACGATATAATCGACGATCTCGTCGGCAAGGCGGACGGTCGCAATCATGTCGATCGCCGCGGCAATCGTCGCCGCATTCGCCACCTCGGTCACCCCGAAGTCGGCGACCGCAGGGCTTTTGAAGCGCCCGCCATGGTCGGCAACGATGCGCCGCTCCTCGTCGGCGGCGGGATAATCGACGACCAGCTTGAACAGGAAGCGGTCGAGTTGCGCCTCGGGCAGCGGATAGACGCCTTGTTGTTCGATGGGGTTCTGCGTGGCGAGCACCGTGAAGCGCGGGCTCATGACATGCGCCTCGCCGTTGATCGTCACGCGGCGTTCCTGCATCGCCTCGAGCAGCGCTGCCTGCGTCTTGGGCGGGGTGCGGTTGATTTCGTCGGCGAGCAGCAGTTCGGTGAAGATCGGCCCTTTGGTCAGGGTAAAGCTCGACGTCTGGAAATTGAACAGGTTCGACCCCAGAATGTCGCCGGGCATCAGGTCGGGGGTGAACTGGATGCGCCCGAAGCCCAGCCCGGTGGCGCGGGCAAAGGCCTGCGCGAGCAGGGTCTTGGCGGTGCCCGGCGGTCCTTCGAGCAGCACATGCCCGCCGGCGAGCAGCGCGATGGTGATCATCCGGGTCAGCGGCCCCTGACCGAACACCGCCTTGGCGACCTCGGCTTCGATGGCATTGCCCAGCGCCTGGACGTCTTCGATTTTACTGGCTGTCACGGAGCAGATCCTTCCTGATGGCGTGCAGTGCCTGCGCATCGCCGAGAAACTCATGGGTGTTGCGCGCGCGCGACAGGCGCTGCGCAAGGGCGGAGAACATCGGGCCGTCCGCGGGCAGGTGCCGGTCGATCCACGCATCGGTGGCGGCATCGTCGAGCCCTGCGGGCGCGTGCAGCCGCCGCGCGATGGCGCTGCGCTGGCTGCGGACATAGGCAGCGGCGCCGTCGAGTTCGCGCCGCGCCTGCTTGATCAGGTCGGCGCTGTTGGCGATCAGCGCCGCTTTCGATACCGGAATCGCGCGCGCGGGTTTCAGCGCCGGGCCGAAGCGCGCCCACGCCTGCCACAGCGCGAGCAGCCCGGCGGCGATCAGGCACAGCGTAATGCCGATGAACGGCGGTACGAAGGCAAAGCGGAGCAGCGAGCGCTGGCCCCCGAACCCGTTCAGCGTCAGGTCGAACGCCAGCGCATCGGCCTCGGCGTCGGCGGCGATCGCATCGACCAGCATCGCCGCGGTGCCGGCGCGCGCGCCGCTCGCGAAGGCGAGGTTGTTGACCAGATCGGGGTCGGCGAGGACATAGATCTGCTCGCCCCGGAGCCGCGCGAGCAGCGCCCCGCCATCGGGCAGCGCGATCAGCGTCTCGAGCCGGTCGGAGGCGATGGCCTGCGTCCGCAAGCCCGGCAACGGCACCACGATCCGCCGCCCGCCGACAAGGCCGCTCGCCGCCGCGCCGCGCGCATGGGGTTCGCTGGCGATCCGGTCCGCCGCGGCGACGACCGGCGGCAACAGCCGCGGCGGCGGCGTGACGGGGACCGCAGCGCCGGCCCAGCCGGCGCGTTCGGGATGACGCCCGGCCAGCCATTTCGGCAGCACGATCAGCACCGGCCCGCCGCGATGTCCCTTGGTCACCCGGGCGATTTCGGCCGGGGTCGTCCGGTGGGTCGGGGTCAGGACCAGCAATTCGCGTCCTTCGTCGGCATCGGTCGGGGCGTCTTCGCTGCGGCGGAGGGTGACGCTGGCGTCGCTGCGTTCGAGCAGGTCGACGATCCCGGCATAGCCCGGCGCCGCCTTCGACAGCGCATGGCCGCCGGCGTCGTTGCCGCTGCTGAGCTGCGGGCCGAGCGCGATCAGCGCCCACAGGGTGACGAAGGCGACGATGCCGACCGCCACCACCGCGATCATCAGCCGCGGGTTGAAACCGCCGTCGTCGGCGGCGGGCGCGCTCATGTCCGCGCCCAATTCTGCGGCACGGTCAGCTCGGCATAGGCGGTGCGGCACGTCTGCCACGCCCCGGCGTCGATGGTGCGGCCGCCGAACAGGCTGATCTCGACCGCGCGCGCGATCTGGCTGAAGGCGTCGCGCGCGACGCCGGGAACGTCGCGCGCCGCGGCAAGATCGCGCGAGGTCATCGCCGGTTTGACGAGGCCCGGGCGCCGGCCCTCGATATCCTCGACGCTGCGATAGAGCAGCAGGTGCGCGGCCTCGGCAAAGCGCCCCTCGGCGGCCAGCGCATCGGCATCGGCCAGCCGCGACCGCGCCGCGCCCGCCTCGACCAGCCCGATGCTGTCGTCCTCTGCGGCGGCGGGCTTGCGGCGAAACGGCAGCGCATCGACCCAGCGCGCAAAGGCCGGCACCAGATGATAGAGGATGAACAGGGCGAGCAGCCCGGCGGCGATCCACATCAGCGGTTTCAGCACCGGCGCCGCCCATTGCAGGAAGTCGCCGAGCGCGCCGATCAGCGAGCGCAGCCATTCGGGCATCACGGGGGGCGGCTCGGGGGGCGGAAAGCCGGTCTGGATGGCGCCGCCGGCGGTCGTCTGGCTATAGGCGGGATCGACAAGCTCGGGATCGACAAGCCAACCCTCTGCCGGCGTGCCGGCGGCGGCCGACGCCTGGGCGAGCGCGATCGATATCATGCTGAAAAGATGGTCCCGCCCGGCTGTGTCATCACCCCCGGTCGTAGCGCGAGCCGGCGCGCCAAGGCAAGAGATGCTTGCGTCGTGGGCGCCCGCGTTCTAGCGCGCGGCGATGCCGGTCCGATGGTTGCGGTGGCAACCAGCCGGGCCAAGGCGGACGGGAGCTTCAGTGTGGACGCAGCGCAGGCGGTGCATGAAAAATTCCTCGCCGCGCTGGCGAGCGGGGCCTTGCCCGATCGCGCCGACGCGCCCGATCCGGCCGCCGCCGGCTTGCCCCGCGCCGCCGCGACCGACATTTTCCTGTCGCAGCTGACCAGCCGCCAGATGGACCGGCTGTCGCGCACGTTGCAGGCGCGCGGCGAGGGTTTCTATACGATCGGCTCGTCGGGGCATGAAGGCAATGCCGCGGTCGCCGCGGCGCTGCGCGTCACCGACATGGCGTTCCTCCATTACCGTTCGAACGCCTTCCAGCTCCACCGCGCGCGCTTGGCTCCGGGCCAGACCCCGACGTGGGACATGCTGCTGAGCTTTGCGGCCTCGTCCGAAGACCCGATTTCGGGCGGGCGCCACAAGGTGATCGGTTCGAAACCGCTGAATATTCCGCCGCAGACGTCGACGATCGCCTCGCACCTGCCGAAAGCGGTCGGCGCCGCTTTCTCGATCGGCATCGCGCGGCGGCTGGGCATGACCGGCCTGCCGCTGCCCGACGATGCCGTCGTGCTGACCAGCTTCGGCGATGCCTCGGCGAACCATTCGACCGCGCAGGGGGCGTTCAACACCGCGGGCTGGGCGGCGTTCCAGGGCTCGCCGATGCCGCTGATCTTCCTTTGCGAAGACAATGGCATCGGCATTTCGACCCGCACCCCGGCCGGCTGGATCGAAGCACAGTTCCGCCACCGCGCCGGGCTGCATTACATCCAGTGCGACGGCAGCGACCTCGTCTCGGCCTACGCCGGCGCCGCCGAAGCCGCCGATTATGCACGGCGTTTCCGCAAGCCGGTGTTCCTCCACATGGCGACGGTGCGGCTTTACGGTCATGCCGGGTCCGACGTGCAGGGCGCCTATCTGCCCAAGGCGCTGATCGAGGCCGACGAAGCGCGCGACCCGCTGCTCGCCGGGGCGGCGCTGATGGCCGGGCAGGGCTGGATGACCCCCGCCGAGATCGCCGATGCCTATCAGGATATCGGCGCGACGCTGGCGCGGCAGGCCGAAGCCGCGATCCTGCGGCCCAAGATCACCACCCCCGCGCATGTGATGAAAAGCATCGTCCCGCCGATACGCGACATGGTCCGCGCCAACAGCCCGTCGGACGCGGACCGCAAGGCGATGTTCGGCAGCGACGCGGGGGCGATGGACAAGCCGCAGCATATGGCGCGGCTCTTGAGCTGGGCGCTTGCCGACCTGATGCTCGCCCACCCCGAAATCGCCGTGATGGGCGAGGATGTCGGGCCGAAGGGCGGCGTCTATAACGTCACCGCCAAGCTCCACCAGCGCTTCGGCTCGGCGCGCGTCGTCAACACCCTGCTCGACGAACAGGCGATCCTCGGCCTCGCGATCGGCATGGCGCACAACGGTTTCGTCCCGATGCCCGAGATCCAGTTTCTAGCTTACGTCCACAATGCCGAGGACCAGATCCGCGGCGAGGCGGCGACGCTCAGCTTCTTTTCCGACGGCCAGTACACCAACCCGATGGTGATCCGCATCGCCGGGCTCGGTTACCAGAAGGGCTTCGGCGGCCATTTCCACAACGACAACAGCCTCGCGATCTTCCGCGATATTCCCGGCGTGATCCTTGCGGTGCCGTCGAACGGGCGCGACGCCGTCCACATGCTCCGCGAATGCGTGCGGCTGGCGCGCGAGGAGCAGCGCGTCGTCGTGTTCGTCGAACCGATCGCGCTCTACATGACCCGCGACCTTCATGAAGAGGGCGACGGGCTGTGGACCAGCGTCTACGAAGCCCCCGGAGCGGGCGCCCCGATCGCCTTCGGCGACGTCGGCGTCCACGGCGACGGCACCGATCTCGCGATCGTCACCTATGGCAACGGATATTATCTCTCGCGCCAGACCGAACGCCTCCTCGCCGCCGACGGGGTGAAGGTACGCGTGATCGACCTGCGCTGGCTCGGCCCGGTCGACGCCGACAAGCTCGTCGCCGCGGTCGGCGATGCGCAGCGCATCCTGATCGTCGACGAGTGCCGGATCACCGGATCGCAGAGCGAGGCGCTGATGGCGCTGTTCGTCGAGCGGACGCCGGGCAAGAAGCTCAAGCGCATCGCCGCCGACGACAGCTTTATTCCCTTGGGGCGCGCGGCAACGCTGACCCTGCCGAGCCGCGACAGCATCGTCGCGGCGGCGAAGGAACACTTGGTATGAGGTCCCAAACCCCCGTGCCCCTGCGAAGGCAGGGGCCCATCACCCGCCGCAGCGATCCCGCGCGACGGGCACTGGCAACCAGTAGCATCGGTGATGGGGCCCTGCCTTCGCAGGGGCACGGGGTTTGTGGATGGGCCGGAGGTCAGCGATGACCGCAACCCGCAAGACCGCGCTCGTCGTCGCTCCCGGCCGCGGCACCTATGGCAAAGGCGAACTCGGCAGCATCGCGCGGCTGCACGGCGCGCGCTTCGCCGATCGCATTGCCAATTTCGACGCCCAGCGCCGCGACCGCGGCCAGCCCACCGTCACCGAACTCGACGGCGCCGATCGCTTCAGCGTCGCCACCCATATGCGCGGCGATGTCGCGGCGCCGCTGATCTACACCGCCACCGCGCTCGATTTCCTCAGCATCGACCGCGACAAATTCGACGTCGTCGCCGTCGCCGGCAATTCGATGGGCTGGTACAGCGCACTGGCGCTCGGCGGCGCGGTGTCGGTCGCCGACGGGTTCCGGATCAGCAATGCGATGGGGCTCAACAGCCAGACGCACGGCCCCGGCGGGCAGGTCCTGCTGCAAATCGTCGATGAATATTGGCGCCCGGTCCCAAGCCTGCGCGCGCAATTGCTGGGCCTCGTCGCCGCGATCGCCGCGCGACCGGGCCACGCGCTCGCGCTGTCGATCGACCTTGCCGGCATGCTCGTGTTCGCGGGCAATGAGGAGGGGCTCGCCGCCTTGCTCGCCGAAGCGCCGCCGACCCCTGACCGCGACCCGCTGCGCCTCGCCGGCCATGGTCCCTTCCACACCCCGCTGATGTTCGGCAGTTCGGACAGGGCCAGGGCGGAGCTGCCGCCGTCGCTCTTCGCGGCGCCCGCGATCCCGCTGGTCGACGGCCGCGGCCATATCTGGCGGCGCTTCGCCAGCGACCCCGCCGCCATCCGGGACTACACCTTCGGCCACCAGATTCTCGCGCCTTATGATTTTGCGCTGTCGGTGCAGGTCGCGGTCCGCGAGTTCGCCCCCGACGTTATCATCCTGCCCGGCCCCGGCGACACGCTGGGCGGCGCCATCGCGCAGGCACTGATCGGCATTGAATGGCAGGGGATCGCGAGCAAAGCCGACTTTGCGGCGCGGCAGGCGAGCAATCCGGTGCTGCTCGCGATGGGCCGGACCGATCAGCGCGCCGCGGTGACCGGCGGCCAATAGGGCCGGCAGCAGAAGGAACATCGGCTGCCGGCCCTGTCGTGGCGCACCGCCAGGTGGGGTGGGCGGCGCGGGCGAACGGCAACGCCGATGGGGACCAACTCAAGGGCGATACACCGTTCGTTTTCCTTATAGCGGCGCCGCGCGCCTTCTGGCCGCCCGCGCCCGGCGATCATGCGCCGAAATGGAGCGAATCGGCCGCGGCGCCGGGGCCGCTCTCGGCGACGAATTGCAGCCGCAGCAGTTCGGCGACGCTGCCCGCGCCGGCGCGGCGCATCAAATTGGCGCGGTGCACCTCGACCGTCCGCGGGCTGAGGTCGAGCCTCCGGGCGATCGCCTTGTTGCCCATCCCGGCGGCGATCGCGCCCAATATGTCGCGTTCGCGCGGGGTCAGCACCGCGAGCCGCGCCGCCGCCGCGCGCTGGCGGACGAGCGCGCCGTGCCGCAGCTGCCAGGCATCGAGCGCGCGGTCGACCGCGCGCCGCACCAGCCGCGGGTCGAGCGGCGCCGGCAACAAATCATGCGCGCCGCCGCGCAGGATCGCGCGCGATTCGGCGATGGTCAGCCGCTCGGCGGCAACGAAGGATGTGACGTCCTCGCGCAGCGCCAGCCGCTTCAGCAGCGCCGCGCCGCTGGTCGCCCCCGGCTGGTGCCAGCGGAACAGCAGGATGGCACCGGCGGCGTCGGCGGCCTCGATCCAGGCATCGGCGCTCGCGAAGCTGCGCACCACCCGGTCGCCCCCCGCCGCGAGGGCGCGAAAACAGGCGGCGCGTTCGGTCGCGTCGGGCAGGATCAGGTGGATATGGCCCCCGGCATCGGTCATGCCGCCGTGCTGACCGCGAACGCCGCGCCCGGCCAGCGCGACTATATCGGCGGCGGCGCCGTTCCGGACGTTTATCGGTTCCGGGTCAGCCGGCGCCGTCCTGCCAGCCGCCGCCGAGCGCGAGGAACAGCGCGACGAGGTTGGTCGCGCGCTGCTGCTCCGATTGCGCGATCGTGGCGTTGATCGTCGCGAGCGAGCGTTCGGCGTCGAGCACGACCTGGAAATTTTCGCGCCCGGCGCGGTAACGCAGCCGCGCGATGCGCGCCGCTTCGCCCGCTTCGGCGGCGGCGCGGCGCAGCGCAGCGAGCCGGTCGAGCTCGCCGGCATAAGCGGCGAGCGCGCTTTCGGTTTCCTGCAGCGCGGCAAGCCACGCCCCGTCGAACCCGGCCAGCGCCGCATCGCCACCGGCTTCGGCCTGTTTGAGCCGCGAGCGGGCGACTTCCATATTGGGGAAATTCCACGAAATCAGCGGGCCGAGCGAAAAGCGGAAACCGTCCGATTTGCCGAGCCCGCCGATCGATCCGGCGGTCGAACCGATCGATCCGCCCAGGCTGATGCTCGGATACAGGTCGGCGGTCGCGACGTTGATGCGCGCCGACGCGGCGGCGAGTTCGCGCTCGGCGCGGCGGATGTCGGGGCGGCGCGCGAGCAGGCTGGCGCCGTCGCCGACCGGGACCGGACGATCGAGTTCGGGCGGCGCCTGACAGGCGAGCACCTGCTGCGGCGCTTCGGCCGGCGGCTTGCCGGTGAGCAGCGCGAGGCGATAGAGCGCCGCCGAACGCTGCGCGGTCAACGTCGGGATCGCGGCGCGCGTCTGTTCGAGCAGTGCCCCGGCCTGGCCGGTCTCGAGCCGCGTCGCGCGGCCGCCCTCGAACAGGCGGCGGGTCAGGTCGAACGTCTGTTCCTGCAGGCGCAGCGTCTCTTCGGCGACCGCGATCTGGCGGTTGAACGAACAGACGTCGGTGTAGGCGCGCGTCGTTTCGGCGGCGACGGTGATGCGGGTCAGGTCGAACGCCGCCTGCACCGCATCGGCATCGGCGCGGCTGGCGCGGATCGCGCTGTCGACGCGGCCGAACAGATCGACCTGATAGCCGACGTCGAGCCCGACGTCATAGCTTTCGCCCTCGACCGGGCCGATCCCTGTAACGCTGCCCGGCTGGCGGGCATAGGTGCCGCTGGCGCCGATGCTGGTCGACGGCAGCCGCCCGGCGCGCGTCTCGCGCAGCACCGCGCGCGCCTGCGCCAGGTTCGCCGCGGCGATGCGCAGGTCGGTGTTCGCGGCGAGCGCCTCGGCGACGAGGGCGTCGAGGGTCGGATCGGCGAACAGGCTCCACCATTCGCCCTGCGGCTGCTCGCCGGTGAAGGCCGGCGACTTGCCGGTTTCCAGGAACGGCGCCTGCGACGGCGCCGCCGGGGTGGGCGAGACATAGGCGGGGCCGACGGCGCAGCCCGACACGGTCAGGCTGGCGGCGGCGGCAAGCCACAGCGCGCGGGTCATCGGGCGGTCTCCTGCGGGGTGGCGGGCGGCGGCGTCTTGTCGCCGCGGCGCTGCGCGAAGGCGCGGGTCTTGTCGCCGAGCTTGCGGCTGAGGACATAGAAGAGCGGCGTGAACAGCAGCCCGAAGATGGTCACCCCAAGCATGCCGAAGGTGACCGCGGTGCCCAGCGCCTGCCGCATCTCCTGCCCCGGCCCGCTCGCGATGGCGAGCGGCAGCACGCCGAAGATGAAGGCGAAGCTGGTCATCAGGATCGGGCGCAGGCGCGACCGTGCGGCGTGGACCGCGGCGTCGATCGTGCTCATCCCGTCCTGCTCCTCGGCCTGCTTGGCGAATTCGACGATCAGGATCGCGTTTTTCGCCGCGAGCGCGATCAGCACCACCAGCCCGACCTGGGTCAGGATGTTGTTGTCCATCCCGCGCAGATTCACCCCGACCATCGCCGCGAGGATACACATCGGCACGATCAGGATCACCGCCAGCGGCAGCGGCAGCGATTCATATTGCGCCGCGAGCACCAGGAAGACGAACACCACCGCGAGCAGGAAGATCAGCACCGCGCTGCTGCCCGCCGCCTTTTCCTGATAGGCAAGGCCGGTCCATTCATAACCGAAGCCGCTGGGCAGCGTCTTGGCGGCCAGCCCTTCCATCGCGGTCAGCGCCGCGCCGGACGACACGCCGGGCGCCGCCTGGCCCTGCAGCTCGACCGCCGGGAACAGATTGTAGCGCACGACGCGGGTCGGTCCGCTGTCGTTGCGGAAGGTCGCCACCGACGACAGCGGCACCATCTCGCCCGAGCTCGAACGCACCTGCAGCCGCCCGACATCCTCGATCGTCGCGCGCGCCGTCGGTTCGGCCTGCGCGGTGACGCGGAAGGTGCGGCCGAGGAAGTTGAAGTCGTTGACATAGGTCGACGCCAGATAGGTGCCGAGCGCGGCATAGACCTGGCTCGGGTCGACCCCCAGAATCTGGGCCTTGTCGCGGTCGACGTCGGCAAAGATGCGCGGCGATCCGGTGTTGAACAGCGAAAACACCTGCGCGACGTCGGGCACCTGCTGGGCGCCGCCCATCATCGCGAAGGTCGCCTGCTCCAGTTCGCGATAGCTCTGCCCGTCGCGCGCCTGCAGCATCATCGTAAAGCCGTTGCCGTTGCCCAGCCCCTGCACCGCGGGCGGCGCGATGACGAAGGCATTGGCTTCGGGCAGCAGGTTGGCGAGCGTGCCCGACAGCTGCTGGGACATCGCCGCGGCGCTCATTTCGCTGCCGCGCTCGCCCCAGTCGGTCAGGCGGATGAACATCGTGCCGGCGTTCGACGCGGTCGAAAAGCTCGATCCGTCGAGCCCGGCGAAGGTCGCGATGCTCGACACGCCCTCCATCTTCGCGACATTTTCCTGCGCGCGGGCGAGCACTTCGCTGGTGCGGTCGAGCGACGCCCCCGGCGGCAGCTGGACGACGCCGATCAGCACGCCCTGGTCCTGATCGGGGATGAAGCCGGTCGGCGTATCGGTCAGCCGCCAGCCGGTCAGCGCCAGCAGCACCGCATAGATGGTCAGCATCAGCCCGGCCTTGCGGACGAGCGAGGCGGTGGTCTGCCCATAGCGTTCGGACAATTTGTCGAAGCCGCGATTGAAGGTGTCGGCACCGCGGCGGACGAGGCGCATCGCGCGATTCTTCGGCTCTTCGCGATGCTCCTGGTGCGGCTTGAGCAGCAGCGCGGCCATCGCCGGCGACAGGGTCAGCGAGGTGAGCAGCGAGAACACCGTCGCCGCCGCGATCGTCACCGCGAACTGCTGATAGAAGATGCCGGGAATGCCGGGGATGAACGCGGTCGGCACGAACACCGCGACGAGCACCAGCCCGATCGCGATCAGCGCGCCCGACACTTCCTGCATCGTCCGGTGCGCCGCTTCGCGCGGGCTCAGCCCCTCGCGGATATGCTTTTCCACCGCCTCGACGACGACGATCGCGTCGTCGACGACGATCCCGACCGCGAGCACCAGCGCGAACAGCGACAGCGAGTTGATCGAAAAGCCGAGCATCAGCTGGACCGCAAAGGTGCCGACCAGCGCGACCGGAATCGCGACGATCGGGATGATCGCGGCGCGCCAGGTCTGCAGGAAGACGAGCACGACGAGCACGACGAGGACGATCGCCTCGACCAGCGTTTCCTGCACCGCCGTCACCGACGCCTGGACATATTCGGTCGGGTTGAACGGGATTTCATATTCGAGGCCGGGCGGGAAGGTCTTCGATGCCTCTTCGACCTCCTTCAGCACCAGGTTCGCGGCGTTGAGCGCGTTGGCGCCCGGCTGCTGGATCACCGCCATGCCGACGCCGCCGCGGCCGTTGAACACGCCGCGCACGCCATAATCCTGGCTGCCGAGTTCGACCCGCGCGACATCCTTCAGCCGCGTGATCGCGCCGTTCGCAATGTCGGTCTTGATCACGACATTCTGGAACTGGTCGGGGGTGACGAGGCGCCCGGGCACTTCGACCGGCAGTTCGAACGCGGGGTTGCCGCTGCCATAGGGCGGGGCGCCGACGCTGCCGCCGGCGACCTGGACATTCTGGTTCTGCAGCGCCGCGACGATTTCGGTCGCGGTCAGGTTGCGCGCCGCCGCCTTGTCGGGGTCGATCCACACCCGCATCGAATAGAAACCGCCGCCGAAAATCTGCACCCCGCCGACGCCCTCGAGGCGGAGCAGCCGGTCGCGCAGCGTCGAATTGGCGTAGTTGCCGACATAGTCGATGTCGATCGCGGGATCGGTCGAGGTCAGCGCGACGATCATCAGGAAGCCCGATTCCTGCTTGTTCACCTGGACGCCGATCTGGCGCACCTGTTCGGGCAAGCGCGGTTCGGCGAGCGCGACGCGGTTCTGGACCAGCACCTGCGCCGCATCGAGGTCGGTGCCGGGCTCGAACGTCACCGTGATCTGCGCCGCGCCCTGCGTCGACGACGACTGCAGATACAGCATATTCTCGACGCCGTTGATCTCCTGCTCCAGCGTCGAGGCGACCGTTTCGGCGATCGTTTCCGACGACGCGCCGGGATAGGCGGCGACGATCCCGATCGTCGGCGGCGCGATCTCGGGATATTGGGCGAGCGGCAGCTGCGGATAGGAAAAGGCGCCGATCAGCGTGATGAAGATCGCGATGACCGCGGCGAAAATCGGCCGGTCGACGAAAAAGCGGCTGAAATTCACTTGCCGGCTCCCGCGGCGGCCGCCGTGCCCTTGGCGGCGGGCGCCGCCGCCTTGGGTGCGATGACCTTGCCGTCGCTGCCGATCCGCCCGGCCTGGACCTTGGCGGGCTTGCCCGGCATCGCGCGCTGGATGCCGCCGACGACGATACGATCCTTGGCGGTGACGCCCGACCGGATGACGCGCAGCCCGTCGATCACCGGCCCGAGTTCGACCGGGCGTGCCTGGACGACGTCCTTGGCCCCGATGACATAGACGACGCGGCGCGCGCCGTCGGTGACGATCGCGGTGTCGGGCAGCAGGAAGGCGGCGCGCGGCGCCGACGCGGCGAGCTGGAGCTGGCCGAACAGGCCCGGACGCAGCTTGCCGTCGGCGTTGGGAACGACCGCGCGCACGGTGATCGTGCCCGATCCGTTGCTCAGCGCATTGTCGACGAAGTCGATGCGCCCGGTGCGGTTGTAAGCCTCTTCGCCCTGCAATTTGATCCGCACCGGCGACCCCAGCAACGTGTCGCCCTGCCGCTCATATTCGAGCAGGCTGGCTTCCGACCCCTGGAAGGTGAAGTGAATCGGGCTGGTCGACACGATCGAGGTCAGCACCGTCTGGTCGGCAGTCACCGAATTGCCCGGATCGACCAGCCGCTGCGACACCCGGCCGGAAATCGGCGCGGTCACCCGCGTGAAACCGACGTTGAGTTCGGCGGCGCGAATCGCGGCGCGGTTCGCCGCGACATCGGCCTCGCCGGTGCGCACCGTGGCGCGGCGCTGCTCGACCTCTTCCTGGCTCGCCGCCTGCGACGCGGCCAGCGTTTCGGAGCGCGCCAGTTCGGTGCGCGCGTTGGCGAGCGTCGCCTGCGCGCGGGCCAACTGGGCGCGGGCCTGGTCGAGCGCCGCCTGCGAGGGGCGCGCGTCGATCGTGAACAGCAATTGCCCGGCGCGGACATATTGGCCGTCGGTAAAATGCGCGCGCTGCAGGAATCCGGTGGAGCGCGGGCGCACCTCGACGCTGTCGACGGCTTCGAACCGGCCGACATAATCGTCCCATTCGGTGACCTCGCGGACGAGCGGCGCGGCGACGGTCACCGGCAGCGCGGGCGGGCCTCCGGCCTGCTCGCCGCCCGAACAGGCGGCCAGCAACAGCGAAAGGAACAGGGTTGGCGCAAGGAGGGGAGAGCGCATGATCACCGGCCTATAGTCTATGATTTTCTGTCAAGGCGTTTCCGGCATCGGGCAGCAGGGAGGGGGGGGGGGGCGCTGCGCGATACCGGAAGCCGCCGACTAATCTGGGTCAGCCAATAAGTCAACAGCTGTTGATTTGATTCAGCGATGGTGTAGGGCAGATATATGGGACGAGGTATCATCATCAAACGGCGCGACGCGGTGGCGACCCGCGCCGCGATATTGGCCGCGGCGCACGCGCGTTTCCTGCGCGAAAGCTACGACAGCATCGGGCTGCGCGACATCGCCGGCGACGCCGGGGTCGATGTCGCGTTGATCGGTCGCTACTTCGGCGGCAAGGAAGGATTGTTCCGCGAAGTCGTCACCGACGAAGCGAAGCCGAAGGTGTTCCGCGAGCCGAAAAGCGTCGCCGAACTCCCGGCCTTCCTGGCCCAGCTCGTCGTCGAGGAAGAGGATGTCAGCCGCCAGCACCGCATGGAGATGTTCATCATCATGCTGCGCTCGGCCTCGTCGCCCCAGGCGGGCGAAATCATCCGCGACCTCGTCCACCTCGACGTGCTCGGCCCGCTCGCCGAACTGATCGGCGGCGCCGACGGCGAATTGCGCGCCAACATGCTGCTCGCGATCTTGATGGGAATCGGTTTGCTGCGCTCGATCATGCTGGTCGACAATTTCGGCGAGAGCGCCGGTGCCCGCGACGATTGCGCCGAGCGCTTCCGCTGCCTGTTCGAATCGGCGCTCACCTGTTGACGCGGCCGCGCGCGGGCCGGTAGCGAGGGAAGCGGCGGCGGCGGGCCGCGGCCATCGGGGAGCGAACGGGTGTTCGAGACATTGACGCTGGCGGGCCTGCCCGCCGAGGACGAAGCGCTCCGCCCCGCGATCCGGGCGCTGGCCGACAGCGCCGCCGCCGCCGCGCCCGCCGACGTCCGCGCCCGCTCCTGGTCGGGGTTCGACCGCGATTTCAGCCGCCGGCTCGGCGCTGCCGGTTTCCTCGGCCTCACCCTGCCGCGCCGCTATGGCGGCGGCGACCGCGGCCCGTTCGCGCGCTTCGTCGTGGTCGAGGAACTGCTGTCGGCGGGGGCGCCGGTCGCCGCGCACTGGATCGCCGACCGCCAGAGCGCGCCGCTGATCCTCAATTACGGCAGCGAGGCGCAGCGCGAACGCTTCATCCCGCCGATCTGCCGCGGCGAGCTCGTCTTCTGCATCGGGATGAGCGAGCCGGGCTCGGGCTCGGACCTCGCCAGCGTGCGCACGCGCGCCGAACGCACCGCGACCGGCTGGCGCCTCAACGGGCAGAAGATCTGGACGACGAACGCCATGCACGGCGACTATATGATCGCGCTCGTCCGCACCTCGGGCACCGCCGACGATCGCCACGCCGGCCTGTCGCAACTGATCGTCGACCTGAAGGCGCCGGGGGTCGTCACCCGCCCGATCGTCGATCTCGCGGGCGACGCGCATTTCGCCGAAGTGTTCTTCACCGATGTCGATCTGCCCGCTGACGCGCTGGTCGGCGCCGAGGGCGAGGGGTGGCAACAGGTCACCGCCGAACTCGCCTTCGAACGCAGCGGGCCCGAGCGTGTCTATTCCAGCGTCGTGCTGCTCGACGCGTGGATCGCGCATCTGCGCGCCGTCGGCCGTGACGATGCGGCGACGCTGGCGCTGGTCGGCGATTTCACCGCGCGGCTCGCGATGCTGCGCGCGATGTCGATCGCCTGCACCGCGCGGCTGGCGCTCGGCGAAAGCCCGGTGACCGAGGCGTCGCTGGTCAAGGACCTCGGCACCGCCTTCGAACAGGAACTGCCCGCGGCGATCGGCGACGATCTCGCCGCGTATCCGGGCGAGCCGGTCGATGCCGAACTCCACCGCACCCTGATGTTCGTGACCCATATCGCGCCCAGCTTTTCGCTGCGCGGCGGCACGCGCGAGGTGCTGCGCGGGATTATCGCGCGCGGCATGGGGCTGCGGTGATGACCGAATTTCTCGAACCCTTCGACCGCCTGCTCGCCGATATCGCAAGCCCCGCGGCGGTGCGCGCGATCGAGCGGGGCGGCAGCGCCGCGGCGATGTGGCAAGGCATCGCCGATTCGGGGTTCCTCGATGCGCTGGTGCCTGCCGAACGCGGCGGCGCGGGGTTGCCGCTCGCGGCGGTCCAGCCGCTGTGGATGGCGCTCGGGCGCCATGCGGTGCCGCTGCCGGTCGGCGAAACGATGATCGCGCGGGCGCTGCTGGACGTGCCGCCGCCGGGCGCGGTGGCGCTCGCGGTCGCCGAAGCGGGCTGCGACACGATCGTCCCCAGCGGGCTCGTCGCCGACCAGCTGCTGCTCGAGGCGGGCGGCGCGCTCTACCTCGTCGCGGCGCAGCGGAACGCGACCGGGGTGCCCGCCAGCCTCGCCGCGCGGATGCGCTGGGACGCGCTGCCCGATGCCGTCGCGTCCGCCCCCGCCGGCGGTCTGCGCGCGCTCGCCGCGGTCCTGCGCGCGGCGCTGATCGCCGGTGCCGCCGAACGCCTCACCGAAATGACCGCCGCCTACGCCAACGAACGCATCCAGTTCGGCAAGCCGATCGGGCGCCAGCAGGCGTTGCAGCAACAGATGGCGGTGATGGCGGAAGAGATGGTCGCGGCGAGGATCGCATCGCAGCTCGGCTGCGCCGGTGGTCTGCCGCCGTCGCCGGCCGCCGCCGCGACCGCCAAATCGGTGGCGAGCCGCGCGGCGGCACGGGTCGCGGCAACCGCGCATGCGGTGCACGGCGCGATCGGGATCAGCGAGGAGCACGACCTTCAGCTCTTCACCCGCCGGCTGCACGAATGGCGGCTGGCCGACGGCTCGGAAAGCTATTGGAACCGCCTGCTCGGCGCCGAACGGCTCGCCGACGCGGGCCGGTCGGTCGATTTCGTCCGCGCGCGCCTCACCGCGGCGTAACCGGGCCGCGCCGCGCGGCCGAACCCCGTTGCGCACATGCAGGTAAGCACCGCAAATTGCTTATGTTTATTCCCCATAACCTGCGATATGGCGGGTCGAGGGGACATCCGACAAGTGGTAATTTCTGGCGCCATAATTGGTATTGAAATGGTATCCCGCTGTGTTATTGTCCTGTCATATTCAAAGAGGGGAGCTCTACTATGGGACGGGTAAACAGCAGGAACCTGCTTTGCGGGTCGGCCATCTTGTCATCGATCGCGCTGATGCCGGCGAGCGCCGCTTTCGCACAGGAAGCCGACGGCGCCGACAGCGAAGCGCGCACGGAATCGGACATCGTCGTTACCGGCACGCGTGTCCGGACCCCCGGCCTCACCTCCACCAGCCCGATCAGCGCGCTGGAAGGCGAGCAGATTTCCCTGCAGCGCGCGGTGACGATCGAGGATTTCTCGACCAAGATGCCGCAGCTCGCCGGCGGCGTGAATTCGACCTCGGTCGGCAGCGACGCCTTTGGCGCGCAGACGCTGGACCTGCGCAACCTCGGGCAGAACCGGACGCTGGTCCTGATCAACGGCACTCGCGCCATCCCGTTCAGCTTCCGTAACGCGGTCGACGTCAACTCGATCCCCGCCCCGCTGCTCAAGCGCGTCGATGTGCTGACCGGCGGCGCTGCCGCCGTCTATGGCGCCGATGCCGTCGCCGGGGTCGTGAACTTCATCATCAACGACGATTTCGAAGGCTGGCAGGCGAACGCGAACTATCGCGCCGTTGCCGGCGGCGGATCGCAGTTCGGCGGCCATGCGATGGCCGGGCTCCGTCTGGGGGATCGCGGCAACCTCGTCGTTTACGGCGAATATACCGAACGCGACCCGCTGCTCGCGGGCAACCGCGACTTCGCCCGGCGCGGCGTTGCGACCGCGCCGATCGGCGGCAATTTCACCGACGTCGCCAGCGGCCGCACCTTCTCCTACGACGCCGAGGGCAATTTCACCCTCACCCCCCAGACGACCGATTACACGCCGCAATTCCTGCTGGTGCAGCCGCTGCGCCGCATCAACGCCAGCGCCTTCCTGAAATATGACGTGCTCGACAATGTCGAGCTTTACGGCCGGGTGATGTATTCGGACCTCAAGACGCGGGGCGGCAGCCGATCGGGCCAGAACCCGCCGACGACCCCGGCGGCGGGCATCAACGTGCAGATCGCCGAGAACAATCCGTTCCTCGATGCCCAGGCGCGGTCGCAGCTGACCTTCGTCGACGGCTTCGCGACCGTCAACGTGCGCCGCTCGCTCGGCGAACTGGGCGCGACCTTTGCGCAGAACAGCCGCGAGACGATCCAAGGCCTGATCGGCTTGCGCGGCGACATCACCCCGGCGATCGGCTGGGACGCCTATTATCAATATGGCCAGTCGAAGGAATCGATCGTCGTCAAGGGCGACGGCACGCGCTCGGCCTTTGCCGGGCTGGTCAACACGACCGACATCTTCGGTCCGGGCGGCGATTTCACCAGCCTCGAACGCGATTTCAACTTCGGCGATCGCAAGCGCACGCAGCAGGTCGCCTCGGCCTATGTCTCGGGCGACACCAGCGACTTCTTCAACGGCTGGGCCGGCCCGGTCGGCTTCACCGCCGGTTATGAATTCCGCAAGGAAGACGGCCGCTTCAGCTATGGCACCGACTTGAACACGTCGTTCAACCAGGGCGCCGAGTCGGCGCCGCTGGTGCCGCCGTTCGTCAAGGTGAACGAGCTGTTCGGCGAACTGATCGTGCCGATCTTGTCCGACTTTCCGCTGGTCCAGAAGCTGACCGTCGAGGGGGCGTATCGCAAATCCTGGTACGAACGGTCGGTCGGCGACAACCGCAGCTACGACACCAACAAGATCGGCATCAACTGGACCGTATCGGACGATCTGCGGCTGCGCGGGACGCGGCAGACGGTCATTCGCGACCCGAACATCGGCGAATTCGCCAACCCCGTCTTCTCGATCCCCTTCGCCAACCTCCGCACCGTCGCGCGTCTGTTCCCGCGCTATGCGGGCGACCCGTGCGTCGGCGCCACCAATGCGGCGACGATCGCGCAATGTACCGCGCAGGGATATCAGGGCGCCTATGATTCGAACAATCCGGCCAATCTGGTCGGCGGCTATTTCTTTGGCGGCAACGCCAATATCGAGGCCGAGACCGGCAAGACCTATACCCTCGGCGGGGTCTTCACCCCGACCTTCCTGCCCGGGCTCAACCTGTCGGTCGACTGGTACAAGATCGATATTCGCAACGCGGTCGGCCAGATTCAGCCGGTCGATGCCTTGACCAGCTGCTACATCACCGACCCGACGGCCGACAACCCGCTGTGCGACGCGGTCACCCGCGATCCGACCACCGGCTATCTGCTCGACGCGTTCGTCGACGACCGCAACCTGGCGCTGATCAAGCAGCAGGGCGTCGATATCGACTTCCGCTATGGCTTCGATCTCGATGTCGGCGTTCCCGGCAGCCGCCTGACCCTCGGCTACACCGCCAGCATCGTCACCAAATATTCGATCCAGCGCAACGCCGCGCTCACCCCCGTCGATTGCAAGGGCACCTATGGCGCGGCCTGTTCGTCGGATCTCGTGACGCTTGTCGCGCCCGATTTCCGGTCGCGCGCGACGATCACCTGGGACACCGATCCGCTGACGGTCCAGTTCGGGTGGAAGCGGATCGGCGCGGTGCGCGATTCGACCGCGAACAGCGTCGGCAAGATCCCCGCTTACGACTATTTCGACCTGAACCTGGCGGTCCGCCCGCCGGTCGAGGGGCTGACGCTGGCGTTCGGCATCGACAATATCTTCGACAAGAAGCCGCCGCTGCCGGTCAATCCCGGCGCGTACAACACCTTCCCCGACACCTACGATGTGCTGGGAACCACCTTCGGTTTCTCGGTGACCCTCCGGCGGTAGCGATAGCGGTGGGCGCGCGGCGATCGCCGCGCGCCCACGCCCATCGGCCGCGCGGATCGCGGGCCTGTCGAACGGCTTCGTCGTCCAAGCGCGCCGCCAACCGGGGATAGTATGCAGACGCTCCAATTCACGTCGCTCGATTGGTCGATCCTGATCGGATATGTGCTGATCCTGGCGATCGCGGGCTATGCCTCGACGCGGCGGCACATGCAGAACGCCGACGATTATTTTCTGGCGAGCCATCAGGCGCCGACCTGGCTCGTCGCCGTTTCGGTGCTGTCGACGGTGCAGTCGACCGCGACCTTCCTCGGCGTGCCGGACAACAGCGTCCGCGGCAATTACACCTATCTGACCAGCGTGCTCGGGGCGCTCATCGGCGCCTGGCTCGTCGCGGCGATCCTCATGCCGCGCTTTTACGCGATGGGCGCCTCGACGGTCTACGAACTGCTCGAAACGCGCTTCAGCACGACGGCGCGGCGCGCCGCCGGGGCGATGTATCTGGTCGGCCGCATCCTCGCGAGCGGCGCCCGGCTCTATCTCGCGGCGATCGCGGTCTCGATGATCCTGTTCCTCGACGTCGCGCCCGAACATATCGTCATCGCATCGCTGGTGCTGCTCGTGTTCGGGCTCGCCTTCACCTTCATGGGGGGGCTGAACTCGGTCATCTGGAGCGATCTCGTGCAGGTCGTGCTCTACGTCGGCGCGGCAATTTTCGTGGTGTTTTTCCTGCTGTCGAAGATCCCGGCCTCGACGCCGGAAATTTTCGCGGCGCTGGCGAACCCGCCGTCGGGCGCCGACAAGCTGCAGGTGTTCGACTGGTCGGTCAATCTGACCACGCCCTTCTCGGTCCTCGCGGCGGTCACCGGCATGGTGCTGATCAACGCCGCCAACTCGGGCCTCGATCAGGATACCACCCAGCGCCTGCTGGCCTGCGACTCGGCCAAACAGGGCAGCCGGGCGCTCTACTGGTCGGTGCTGGCGTCGATCCCGGTGATCCTGCTGTTCCTGTTCATCGGTTCGCTGCTCTATATCTTCTACGAGCGGCCGGACATCATGACGACCGGTCCGGGCCAGATCGCGCCGACCTTCCAGGGTGAAAAGATCACCGTCTTCATGAGCTTCATCCTCAGCGAAATCCCCCCCGGCCTGCGCGGCTTCGTGACCGTCGGGGTCATCGCCGCGGCCGCGATCAACTCGGGGCTGATCTCGATGGCGGCGGTCGCCATCAACGATTTTTATCGCCCGTTCGTCGAGCGGCGCCGCGGACCGCGCGACGAGCGTCACTATATCCTGGCGGGACGGCTGGCGACGGTGGTGCTCGGTTTCCTCCTGTTCCTGATGTCGATCGTCTGCTTCTACTGGCAACGCTACAGCGACATCCCGCTGCTCGAATTCGTCCTCGGCGTCATGGCCTTCGCCTATTCGGGCCTGCTCGGGGTCTATATCACCGCGGTGTTCACGAAGCGCGGGTCGACCGCGTCGGTCATCGCCGCGCTCGCCGCGGGCTTCGTCGTCGTCCTGTCGTTCCAGCCGTTCACGATCGACCTGCTCGGCCTGCCCGCAGCGCTCAAGGCCGTCGCCTTTCCGTGGCACCTGTGCGTCGGCGTGACCGTTTCAACGCTGGTGTGCCTGATCGGCAATGCGAATGAGAAAGAGAGACGTGAAGATGGCGGGTACTGAAGCGGTCGATCCTCGTTACGCCGACATCGATAACTGGCCGACGAGCGACGCCGTAACCGCGATGATCGAGGGGCAGCGCGCGGCGATCGACGCGCTGAACAGCCAGGCCGGCGCCATCGCCGCAGCGTGCGAAGCGGCCGCCCAGCGGCTTTCGTCATCGCGCGGGCGGCTGGCCTATGCCGGCGCCGGCACCTCGGGCCGCGTCGCGGTGCAGGACGGCGTCGAGCTGACCCCGACCTTCGGCTGGCCGCACGAACGATTGCTCTATCTCCTCGCCGGCGGCCTCCCGGCGCTGCTCGAAAGCGCCGAAGGCGCTGAAGACGATGTCGTCGATGCGGCGAAGCAGATTGCCGACCATGCCGTCGGCGCCGCCGACGTCGTCGTCGCGGTGGCGGCCAGCGGGCATACGCCCTTCACGCTGAAGATCGTCGAGGATGCGCGCGCGCGCGGCGCGCTGACGATTGCGATCGCCAACAATGCCGCGACGCCGTTGCTCGGCGCGGCCGACCACGCGATCCTGCTCGCGACCGGCAGCGAGATCATCAGCGGTTCGACGCGGATGAAGGCGGGCACGGCGCAAAAGGCGGCGGTGAACATCATCTCGACGACGATCATGCTCAGGCTGGGCAAGGTCTATCAGGGCCAGATGGTCGACATGATCGTCTCGAACGCGAAGTTGCAGCGGCGCGCCGCCGGCATCGTGCGGATCATCACCGGGTGCACCGAGGAAGCGGCGGTCGACGCGCTCGAACGCGGCGACAACGGCATCACCAAAGCGATCCTGATCGCCAAGGGCGCCACGCCCGAACAGGCCGCGACGCTGCTGTCCGAGAATGACGGGATATTGGCCAAGGCCATCGCGGCGTTCGAGCGCCAATGACACCGCGCGCGGCCACAGCACCGCCGGGCGCCCCGCCGCCGTCTTGACCGACGCCGGCGTCTCGACGGGTAGCGCCGCACCGAATGCGGCGCGCCCGCGCGACGGGCCGCTCGATTTCCTGCGCGGCGTCGACGTGATGCTGATGCTGCTGGTCAATTTTCAGGTCGCCGCCGCACCGGCGATGCTGCGGCACGCCGCGTGGCACGGCCTGACGCTGGCCGACGTCGTCTTTCCGGTCTTCCTGTTCGTCGTCGGCATGTCGGCGTCGCGCGCCTTCGATGGCCGCGCGGCGCCGATGCCATGGGCGGCGATTGCCCGACGCGGCGCGCTGCTGTTTGCGATCGGCGTGGCGCTCGGCTGGTGCCTGCGCCCCGACCTCGACCTCGATCAGCTGCGCTGGACCGGGGTGCTACAGCGCATCGCCATCGTCTATCTGGCCTGCGCCGCGATCCTGCCGATCGGCCGCGGCCTCGCGGTCCCGCTCGGGCTGGCGCTGGGCATCATCGCGATTCACACCGTCGTCCTGCTCTACATCGGCGCGCCAGGCTCCGCGCCCAGCCTCGCGCCGGGCGCGGGGATCGGCGGCTGGCTCGACCGCCAGCTGCTGCCGGGCCGGATGTCGGGGGGCAGCTGGGATGCCGAGGGGGTGCAGTCGACCCTGCCCGCGCTGGCGAGCGGCTTTCTGGGAATCGCCTTCGCGCGCGCATCGGCGGCGCCGGGGCGCGCATCGCGCCTCGCGCTCGCCGGGGCGCTGCTCGTCCTCGGCGGCCTGCTCGCGGCGCAGCTCATCCCGATCAACAAGAATTTATGGACCGCCAGTTTCGTGCTGGTGACGGCGGGGATCGGCGCGCTGGCCTATGCCGCCGCCAGCGCCGCCTGGCCGGCGCTGGCGGCGCATGCGGGCGCGCGGGATTTCGTTGCGGTCGGCCGGGCGGCGCTGACCATTTACGTGATCCATATGCTCGTCATCGCGGTGCTGCGGCTGCGGCCGGATGGCGGCGACCGGATCTGGGACCTGCTGGTTGCGGGGCTCGCGGCGGCGGGCCTGTCGGCGATGGGGGCGTCGCTGCTGTTCGGGATTCTGGCGACGATCGTCTGCCGGCTGTTGCTGGTACCGCTGCAGCGCCGCGGTTTGCTGCTGCGGGTCTAGCCGCGCCGCGGCGACACCTGCACCCATGTCCTCTGGATAAGGATTTGGTGACCCCTACGGGAATCGAACCCGTGTTTCAGCCGTGAGAGGGCCGCGTCCTGACCGCTAGACGAAGGGGCCTTGGGGTCGGAATCATTCGCGTGCGTTGCAAGCCGACCGCTCGCTCGACCGTGGTGACCCCTACGGGACTCGAACCCGTGTTTTCGCCGTGAAAGGGCGACGTCCTAGACCGCTAGACGAAGGGGCCGTCATTCGGTGAAGCGGCGCCTTAGACTCGCCCGCCGATGCGGTCAAGCACAGCGGCAAGGGGGCGCGTAAAAATGTTGCGCGGACGCGCCTCACTCGGCCCAGGCGGCATCCTCCAGATGCAGCTCGGCGGCGGGGCGGCTGCCCCAGTCGTCGCGCTTTGCGCGCCCGGCGAGCCACAGCTTGCGACCGCGCGTGCCCAGCAAAGTCTGGCCAAGCTCGCTCTCGGCGCTGCGAAAGGCGATGGCTTTGAACCGGCCGCCGTCGTCGCCCGCGACGACCAGCCGGACATGGTCGGTGCCGACGATCCCGGCATCGACGATCCGCACCGGCCCGGTCGCGACGCGCGGTGCCGGCCAGCCGGCGCCGTACGGCCCGGCGCTCTCGATCGCATCGCACCACAAAGGCGAAATCCCGCGCGGCGCCAGCACCGCGTCGATCAGCAGCGCCTTGTCGCCGCTCGCCCGCGCGACATCGGCGGCGAGCCGGTCGTTGAGGAACGCGCCGAGCGCATCGACCTGGTCCGCCGCGATGGTCAGCCCGGCCGCCATCGCGTGGCCGCCGCCAGCGACGAGCAGGCCGCTTTCCTTGGCGGCGAGGATCGCGGCGCCGAGATCGACGCCGCTGATCGAGCGGCCCGAACCCTTGCCGACGCCCGCCTCATCGAGCGCGATGACGATCGCCGGGCGGTGCAGTTTTTCTTTCAGCCGCCCGGCGACGATGCCGATCACCCCCGGGTGCCACCCGGCGCCGGCGACGATCGCCACCGGGGCGTTGCCGCACGCCGCGCTCGCCGCCAGCGCCTGTTCGAGTACCGCCGCCTCGATCGCGCGGCGCTCTTCGTTCAACCGGTTGAGCTCGAGCGAAATGTCGGCGGCCTCCTGCGGGTCCGATGTCGTGAGCAAGCGGACGCCGAGGTCGGATTTGCCGACGCGGCCGCCGGCGTTGATCCGCGGGCCGAGCGCAAAGCCCATGTCGCTCGCGCTCGGCGGCTTGGTCAGCCGTGCGGCGTCCATCAGCGCGGCCAGCCCGGTGTTGCCGCGCCGCGCCATCACCTTCAGCCCCTGCGTCACCAGCGCGCGATTGAAACCGGTGAGACGCGCGACGTCGGCGACGGTGCCGAGCGCGACCAGATCGAGCAGGTCGATCAGCGCCGGCTCGTCGCGGCTGCCGAAAAAGCCGCGCGCGCGCAGGGTGCGGAGCAGCGCCGCACCGAGCAGGAAGGCGACCCCGACCGCGGCGAGATTGCCGTGGATCGCGGCGTCCGCCGTTTCGTCGAGCCGGTTGGGGTTCACCAGCGCCAGCGCGTCGGGCAGCGTCGTCGCGCACTGGTGATGGTCGACGACGATCACCTCGACCCCCGCGGCCTTGGCTTCCGAAATCGCCTCGAACGCCTGCGCGCCGCAATCGACGGTGACGACCAGCTTCGATCCCGCGGCACCGATCTTGACCAGCGCCGCGCCCGACGGGCCGTATCCTTCCATCAGGCGGTCGGGGATATAGGCGCCGACCGGCACCCCAAGGTCGCGGAGCAGGCGGACGAGCAAAGCCGCCGAGGTCGCGCCGTCGACGTCGTAATCGCCGAAGATCGTGATCGCTTCCCGGGCCTCGACCGCGTCGGCGAGCCGCGCCGCGGCGGCATCCATGTCCTGAAACAGCGACGGGTCGGGCATGAAGCCGCGCAGCGTCGGGACGCGCTGGCGGTCGAGGTCGCCGCGCGCCACCCCGCGTGCGAGCAGCAACTGGGTGACGAGGTCGTCGGGGGCCAGATTCTCGGCGCCCATGTCGGCGCTGGCGCGCCGCCAGTGCCACGGCTGCCCCAGGATCGACCGGGTGATGCCCAGCGCGGCGTCGCTCATGCCCGCGCCCGCGCGGTCAGGATGCGGGTGCGCAGCGCCTCGGCGGTCGCGCGCGGGATCGCCGGGATTTCATGGCTCGCCAGCGAACTGCCGCCGGGGACGCCGAACACCAGGGTCGCGAGGCCGAGCGGGCGGAGGATGAAGTCGGTCTTGAGGTCGACGCTCTGCACCGACGCGTGCGGCAACAGCGTCGTCTTGGGTTTCAGCAGCCCGCGCTCGATCGCGACCTGGCCGTCCATGTCGGTCCAGCGGTGGCGGCGCGCGCCGAGCAGCGCCCCGGCGCCGATCAGCAGCCCGATGACCGGCCCGAACCAGCCGAGCGCCTGCCCGAATGCCACCGCAGTCAGCCCGCCGAGGGTCGCGCCGAGCGCGCCGACCAGCCCGCCGAGCGCGATGATGCGGTGGCTGCTTTCCCAAACCTGCGCGGCGCCGGGCCGGGCGATGCCGACTTCGGCGAGCACCGGGTCGATCGCGCCCAGCTTGGCAAAGGGCACGACCTGATGATCGCGCTCCTTGCCGCCGTCGCTCGCCAGGCTCTGCAGCCGCAGTTCGTGCCAGCCGAAGCGCTTGCGCAGCCAGCCGGTGATGACGATCGCCGCCTGCACCCGGCGCACCGGGATCGCGACGTCGGTGCGCGTCGTCAGCCCGCGGGTGCGGCGCAGCGCGCGCGGTTCGCGGGTCAGGCGGAACCCCCAGTTGGCGAAGATCATCGTCGCGACGCCGCTGGCGAAACCGATCAGCAGCAGGGACAGCGCGGCGCCGATCCCGGCGACCCAGCGGTGCGCGAGCAGCCATTGGTCGAGCTGATATCGCTCGGCGAGGTCGAACCAGTCGCTGGGGTTGAAGATGTTGAAATCGAACGGCAGCAGCCCGTCGAACAGCTGCATCGCGGCGCCGACCACCGCGAGCGCGGCGAGCGAGAAATTGAACAGCCCGGCGATCAGCAAGCGCGGCAGCCCCATCGCGAACAACAGCCGGTCTTCGGGCGCCGGAATGGTGGCGGCGGACGCCGCGAGTTCGCCGTTCTGCGCCGCCGCGGCCACCGGAACGCTGCGATGGGCGCGGATCGTCGCGCGCAGGTCCTCGGCGCCGCCCAGCGCGATCGCGTCGAGATTGGCGTCATTCTCCTTGCCCGCGCCGCCGGCGCCGGTTTCGAAGCCGACCTTGGCGATCCCCAGCGCGCGCGCGATCAGCCCCTGTTCGATGCTGACGTCCTGGATGCGGTCGAACGGGATGGTACGGTGCTGGCGCGACAGCACACCGCTTTCGATCACCACCTCGTCGGCGCCGACCAGAAAGCGGAAGCGCAGCCAGTGCAGCCACGCCGCGACCAGCGAAAACAGCAGGAAGGCGAGCAGCGCCGGGACGATCCACACCCAGTTGCCGGTAAAGCCGAGCGCCGCGATCGCGGGCAGGAAATTCAGGCTGCGCGGCCCCAGCCTGACGACCGCCAGCGCCAGCGTCGCCGGGTGCAGCCGCTGCCAGGGCGCGTCGCCGGCGACGATCGGAGCGGCGGGAACCGCGACGTCGATGGCGTCGGTCATGCGAAGTCGGTCTGGATATGCCGCCGGATCGTCTCGCGCATCGCGGCGGCGAGGTCGGCGGGCAGTCCGGGCAGGGTGACGGTGCTGTTGTGGGTGCCCGATGTGTGGACGATCAGGTGCGACAGGCCGAACCAGCGCTCGACCGGGCCCTGGCCGACGTCGATATGCTGGACGCGCACGAACGGCACGATGGTGTCGGTGCGGAACAGCCAGCCGCGCGCGACGCGCAGCTGCCCGGCGCCGATCTTGAACCCCCAGCGCGCCGCGCGCCGCGACGGAAAGCTGACGATCAGCACGATCGCGACCAGCCACGCCAGCGCGGTGACCAGCCCATAGGGGCCTTCGAGATGGCGGACCAGCAGCCAGTCGAACACGCTCGCCCCGATCGCCAGCGGGATCAGGTTCAGCGCCGCGGTCACCCGCAGCACCTTCACGAACGCCGGGTCGACCGGGTCGAGCCCCTCGGCGGCGTTCAGCGCTTCGGGGTCGAACGGATCGGTCGGATGGATGGCGGGGGTGTCGGTCATGCCACCACCTTTAGAGCGTGATCGGTCGGGACTGAACCAATATCTAATCACGTTTAAGGCCGGTTTCCGGCGCAGACGATTACGGCACAACCACATTGAACCTCGGGTCGGCCGGCGGGTGGAGCGCGAACCACGCCAGGAACGCCATCCGGTCGCCCTCGATCCTGATCGCCCCCGATTGCATCAGCGCCGGGAACTGCGCCTGCCCCAGCATCACCGCGTCGAGCGTCGCGCGGTCGATGGTGATCGTCGCCGTCGGCGCCGCATCGGTGACGCCGTAGCGCGGAAACTCCACCCCGCCGCCGACGACGATCGCCACGCGCTCCTTGCTGTCGGGCAGCACGAACTGGAAAATCCCTTTGAGCGCCGCCCCCTTCGCCGCATCGAAGCGCGCCGCCAGCGCGTCGAAAAACACCGCGGTCGGGATCGCGCTGACGAAGCTGCGGCTCTGCCCGTTGCCCGACACGCTTTCGACCGCCGTCCCGCGCAGGCTGGCGGCGGCGGCGAGGTAATAGTTGCGCCACGCCCCCGATTCGGCCTGATAGCCCAGCTGGTCATAGGCCGACGCCAGCGCCGCCTTCGCCGCCGCATTGTCCGGCTCGGCGAACACCAGCTTGTTCAAAAGCTCCGCCGCCCAGCGATATTCGCCCGCCGCGATCGCCTTGTTCCCCGCCGCGAGCAGCTTGCCCGCCCCGCCCGCCAGCGCGACATAGCGCGGCGCCGACTGCTCGGGGGGCAGCGGGTTGAAGTTCGCCGGGTTGCCGTCCCACCAGCCGAAATAGCGCTGGTACGTCGCCTTCATGTCGTGGTTGAGCGTGCCATAATAGCCGCGCGTCGAAAAATCCGCCGCCTGCACCGGCGCCTCGGCGGTGGCGTCGGCAAGCTCGTGCAGCGTCGCGCCGCGATTCGCGAGGAACAGGGTGCGGTCGTGGACATAACGATAGGCATCGCGCTGGTTTGTCAGCAGCGTCGTCACCTCGCCCGCGCCCCACGTCGGCCAATGGTGCGACGCCAGCGCGACCTCGGCCGTCCCGCCCCATTTCAGCAGCATCGCATCGATCACCTTCGACCAGCGCAGCGCATCGCGCACCTGCGCTCCGCGCAGGGTCAATATATTGTGGAGGTTGCGGGTCACCACCTCGGTCGTGTGCAGCGCCTTGTACGCGGGGATATAGAAAACGAACTCCGCCGGCGCCTCGGTCCCCCCGGCGTCGAGGAAGTCGAACCCCAGCCCGTCGATGGTCAGCGTCCCGCCCTTGTCGCTCACCGTCTCGGTCGGCTCCATATAACCGATCGTCCCCGCCGACAGCTTCGGCCCCAGCCCGGTGTCGACCTGTCCCGCCGGCCCCGGCGGCAGGATCGACCCGAACATATACAGCGCGCGGCGCCCCATCGCGGTGCCGGCGAGGACATTTTCCGACGTCGCTTCCTCCGAAAATCCGTGCGGCGCGATGATGCGGATCTTCTGCGCTTTGACCTGTTCGGGGGTCACGATCCCCCCGACTCCGCCGAAATGGTCGCTGTGGCTGTGGCTGAAGATCACCGCCTTGATCGGCCGCTTGCCAGCTTTCGCCTCGACGGTCGCGGCGAACAGCGCCCACCCCGCCGCGGCGGTCTCTTCGGACAGCAATGGATCGACGACGATCCACCCGCTCTTGCCGCGAATGATCGTCATCACCGACAGGTCATAGCCGCGGATTTGCCAGATTGTGTCCGGCACCACCTCGAACAACCCGTGCACCGCGTTCAGCCGCGCCTGCCGCCACAGCGACGGATTGACCGTGTCGGGTGCGGTTTCGCTCGCCAGAAAGGCATAGGGGCGCCGGTCCCAAACGGTCTTGCCGTCCTGGGCGAGAATGACCGCATCGGGAATCTCGGCCAGCTTGCCGCGCGTCGCATTGGCCATGTCGCGCGGATCACCCAGCGGCAGGCGCGCCGCCAGCTCGGCCTGCGCGGCGCGCGTCGCCTCGCTCGCGGCGTCCTGTGCGATGGCGGCAAAAGGCAGGCTGCCGGCAAGCAGCAGGGCGGTCAGTCGGCGCATCATAGTCTCCCCCATATTCTGGCGGCAGCTTGCGCCGCGCCCCCGCGCTTGGCAAGCATCGGTCGATGACCGACGCGCCGCCCCTGCTGATCGCCTGGCACAGCCGCACCGGCGGCAGCGAAGCCCTCGCGCGCGCCGCCGCCGACGGCGCCGGGGCGGCGGCCCGGCGCGTCGCGGCCGACGACGTGACGCCCGACGACATGCTCGCGGCGGCAGGCTATCTCTTTATCGGCCCCGAAAACCTCGCCGCGCTGTCGGGCGCGATGAAGGAGATGTTCGACCGCTGCTATTACCCGTGCCTGGGTAGGCTCGAAGGCCGCCCCTATGCGACGATCGTCTGCGCCGGCTCCGACGGCGAAAACGCCCAGCGCCAGCTCGACCGCATTGCCACCGGCTGGCGGCTGAGGCGCGTCGCCGACCCGCTGATCGTGAACACCGCCGCGCAGACCCCCGACGCGATCCTCGCCCCCAAGAAAATCCCCGCCGCCCGCATCGCCGAAGCACGCGACCTCGGCGCCGCGCTCGCCGAGGGCCTGGCGGCGGGGATTTTCTGAGCTGGGGTGATAGGGATTGACGTCGGCTTCGGGGTGGTAAGCGGACATCGATCCGGTATGCTCAAATCCATGATTGATGTTGCCGAATGTAAGGTCTCATTGTGGTTCACTGGAGACTCACTCAACCCGGACGAACTGGCGTCGTGGCTCGGGCGCGCACCTGCCTATCAAATCCGGAAGGACGAGACCTATCACTCCAAAGAAGGCGAGGAGATGGTAGCGAGGACAGGTCGGTTTCAGCTCACGACCGGCTGGCAGAAGGGGAAGAAGCTGGAGCACCTAATCATCGAGTTATTGGATCAGGTGCCCGATGATCCGATCTTGTGGCAGCGGATCATGTTAGGTCTATCAGGCGAGATCGTCTGCGGTCTCATTCTTGCCCGTTTTAACGAAGAGGCAAAGCTTTCGGCGAACGCGCTCATGGCGCTGGGGAGCCGTGGCCTGTCGCTTCATCTCGACATATACGACAGCGGCGACGGCCCAGTCACCTGAGATGGCGGCAATGTCTGCAACTGGTCGTCAAAGGCCATCCCTCAATCCGTTCGTGTCGAGCGAAGTCGAGACACCCTTCGACCTCATATCACGCCGATGGGCATCTCGACTTCGCTCGATGCGAACGGGGTTAAGTAGGGCCGCAACCGGTCGGCAGCAGACGAAGTGCCAAAAGATATCCGCACAAAGGCACGAAGGCACGAAGACGCTGGTTCGCGGCGGCGAGGCTGCTTCCTCATCATCTGCGCGCTACTACGCAAAGCCCAAAGGCATGAATCCGCTCCGCGGTCGGCACGGCATCTTCGTGCCTTCGTGCCTTTGTGCGAAATAATCTTTGCCGGCGCCGGCGGCACAGCGCTCCGTGGCGACTTGTCCGCTGCCTTCGCCCCCGGGGTCCGCAATTGCGACCTGCAAGGCCGGCAATCGCAAATCGCCCCGCACCGCCCATCCCCGCGCGCCGCACGCCCACCCCGGTCGGCTCGCCGCGTCCGTTGCACGGCCCGCACCATGGCGATTGGCGGGGCGGCGCGCGCTGCCCCACGGACGGCCTTTGTCGTTCGACCGGAGTTTTCCATGCCCAAGCCTTACCGTCTGCTCGCCGCGCTCTGCCTCGCCGGTGCGGCGCTTCCCGCCGCCGCACAGGCGCCGGCCGCCGCCTCGCTGACCCCCGGCACCAAAGTCTATGACCAGGCGGGCGAAGAGGTCGGTCAGATCGTCAAGGTGACCGGCGACAAAGTCGCGGTGGCGATCGACGGCAGCGGGCTGGTGGTGGCGAAAGACGCCTTTCTGGCGACCGACAAGGGCCCGGCGCTAAAGGCGCCGAAGGCGAAAATCCTGGCGGTGCTCAAGGAGGCCGAGGCCGATGCGGCGGCGGTCGACGGGGCGCTGAAGCCGGGGGCCGAGGTGCGCAGCGCCGACGGCGCCGCGGTTCTCGGCAAGGTCACGGCGATGGCGCCGCAGGGCGCGGTGCTGGCGACCAAGGATGGCAATATCACCATGCCGCGCGCCGCCTTCTTCCTGTCGAAACAGGGGCTGGCGGTGAAGGTCACCGAGGACCAGTTCGTCGCCGGCGTCAAGGCGGCGCGCGCCAAAAAGCAGGGCGGCTAGGGCCGGGCCCTGGGCGATGCGCCGGCTCAGTCGGTGCGATGCTCGCCCTTCACCCAGCGCACCGTGCCCGACGACGCGCGCATGACGACGGTCTCGGTCGTCATCACCCCGTCGCGGCGGCGCTTGACGCCGCGCAGCAGCGATCCGTCGGTCACCCCGGTGGCGGCAAAGATCACGTCGCCGCTGGCGAGGTCTTCCAGGTCATAGACGCGGTCGAGGTCCTCGATCCCCCATTTCTTCGCGCGCAGCCGCTCGTCGTCGTTGCGGAACAGCAGCCGGCCCTTGAACTGGCCGCCGACGCAGCGCAGCGCCGCCGCGGCGAGCACGCCCTCGGGGGCGCCGCCACTGCCCATATAGATGTCGACATTGGTGTCGGGATTGGTCGTCGCGATCACCCCGGCGACATCGCCGTCGGGGATCAGCGCGACGCCGCAGCCGATGCTGCGCAGTTCGGCGATCGTCGCCTCGTGGCGCGGCCGGTCGAGCACGCAGACGATGATATCTTCGGGCGCGCAGCCCTTTTCGCGCGCCACCGCCTCGACATTCTCGCGCACGCTGTTGTCGAAATTGACGATGCCGGGGGAATAGCCGGCGCCGACCGCCAGCTTGTCCATATAGACGTCGGGGGCGTTGAGCAGGCAGCCTTCCTCGGCGATCGCCAGCACCGCCAGCGCGTTCGGGCCCGCCTTGGCGGTGATCGTCGTGCCTTCCAGCGGATCGACCGCGATGTCGATCTTCGGTCCCTTGCCCGGTGCATTGCCGACCTTTTCGCCGATATACAGCATCGGCGCCTCGTCGCGTTCGCCTTCGCCGATGACGATCGTGCCGTCCATGTACAGCGTGTTGAACGCGGTCCGCATCGCCTCGACCGCGGCGGCATCGGCGGCCTTTTCGTCGCCGCGCCCGATCAGCTTCGCCGCCGCGATCGCCGCGGCTTCGGTGACGCGCACCATTTCGAGCACGAGCACCCGGTCGAGGTTGCTGCCGGTATCGGTCATGTCTGCTGCTCTCCGTCTTTGGTCTTGCCTTGCCGCCCCCGTCGGGCATGGTGGGCGCCATATGGTCGCCCGCGTTGCTTGTCGAGGATACTTCGCCCGATTCGGCGCCGCTGTCGCCCTGTCGTGCGTCATCGCCGTGACAGCGGCGGCGCAGGTGCAGGGACCGCCGGCCCCGCCGCCGCCGCGCGATGCCGAAACCGCCAATGCCAATGCGAAGGAACTGATCGACCCGATCCGGCGCTGCCGCCCCAGCGACGACGGCTCGATCAACGTGTGCGGCACCGACACCGAACGCCACCGCCTGTCGCCCGAACTCCGCGACATCGCGGGGGTGGGGCGCGACGCGCCGCCCAAGCTGCCGCGCGCCGAAGCGCGCGCGATGAGTCTCGACCGATTGCCGTACAACTGGGTGTCGATCGGCGGCCGCTACGCCCCCGGCCCCGAATACAATGCGCTTTACGAAATGGCGAAGCAGCGCACCGATCCCGAAACCGGCACCCCGCCGCCGCCGGAGGGGGACCAGCCTTAGCAGGCCACCCTCACCCTTCCCACCGGTCGCGCCGACGGGGCCACTCCCTCTCCCAATGGGAGAGGGAGGGAGGCGCGCAGCGCCGGAAGGGTGAGGGCGGCCGGACGAGAGCGTCGTCCGCCAAAACCGCAACGCTTCCATTCCGTTCGTGTCGAGCGAAGTCGAGACACCCATCGGCATGGCGCAAGGCCGATGGGTGTCTCGACTTCGCTCGACACAAGCGGGCCATATGGCTCAGATCAAACGCTCGACGCTCTGACAGGCGACCGTTATGCGAAGACCTCGGCCGCCGCCGCTGCGGGCCGCGATGCGCGGTACAGCCCGGCGGGGATCAATATCTGGCCCAGGAAATAGAGCGCGAAGAGCAGGATCCACCCCAGGCTCATCAGCGTCTCCAGCCAGCCGCCCGGCGCCGACGTCATGATGATCGCGCCGTGCGCCATCGCCAGTCCGACGATCGGGATGGCAAAGACGATGCCATAGAGGAAATAGAAGCCGAACAGCCGCCACTGCGCGGTGCGGGTGCGCCGCCACGATTCGATGAACGCCGACACGGGTTCCAGCTTGCCCGCCGCGCCCATGATCGCGCCGGCCAGGCACAGCCGCGCGCCGATCCAGCTGCCGGCCAGCGACAGCAGGAAACGATAACCCTCGAGCAGCACGCCGTCGCTTTCGCGTCCCGCGCTCAACGCCGCGACGCCGCCGAGCAGGATCAGCGGCAGCACCGACACGAAAACGATCATCGCATACAGAAGGATGTTGGCGAGCAGATAGGCGACGCCCGCGACCATCCCGTACATCAGTTCCGAAATCACCCCTTCGCGAAATTCGGTGAACAGCGCGTTCCACGCCGCCAGCATCGCCCCCGCGACGATCACCGCGACGATGCCGAGCAGATAGAGCGGCCCGGTGATCGATCCGCCGACGCGATAGGTCCATGGATCGGACACGATCGCCATGATCGTGCGCAGGCTGAAGATCGGCTCGCTCGCCAGCAGCAGGAACGGCAGCAGCACCCCGATCGCGGTGTAGGTCAACAGCGCCCGCCAATGCGCGCCCGCCAGCGCGCGTGCCTCGGCCAGCCCCTGCCTGATTTCGATATCCATGAATGCGCCCCCACTGCCCCGCCGCCAGGATTAGCGGCGACGCGGGCGATTTCAAGCGGTTGCTACAGCGCCAGGATCGGCATGTGCATCGGCGCGCCGACGACATGGTTCGACGCCGCCAGCCCGGCGAGCGCGGCGTGGATCGCGCTGGCCGGTCCTTCGTGGGTGACCAGCGCGATGACGACGCCGTCGTCCTCGTCGGTGCCGCGCTGGATGAAGCTTTCGATCGACACCCCGGCATCGCGCATCGCGGTGGCGATTTCGGCGAGCACCCCGATGCGGTCCTCGACGATCAGGCGGACATAATGTTTGCCGACCCGCGCGCCGGCATCCGCCGGGGGCGCGGCGTCGAGCGCGTCGACGGGCATCGCGAAGGCGGGGCCATATTCGTCGCGCGCGATGTCGATGATGTCGGCGACGATTGCCGATGCGGTCGGCCCCGCGCCGGCGCCGGCGCCTTCGAAGAACAGCCGGCCGACGAAATTGCCCTCGGCGACCACGGCATTGAGCGCGCCGGGGACATAGGCGAGCGGATGGTCGGCGGGGACCAGGCACGGCTGGACATGCTGGTACAGCCCGGCGTCGTTGCGCTCGGCCATGCCGATCAGGCGGACGCGGTGGCCCAGCGCCTCGGCCTCGCGGATGTCGGCGGCGATGATGCCGCGGATGCCGTTCGCGGTCACCGCGTCGATGTCGAGCCGGGTGCCGAAGCACAGCGCGGCGAGGATCGACAATTTGTGCGCCGCGTCGATGCCGTCGACGTCGAAGCTCGGGTCGGCCTCGGCATAGCCTTCGGCCTGCGCCGCGGCGAGCGCGTCGGCAAAGCTCGACCCCTCGCGCTCCATCCGGGTCAGGATATAATTGCAGGTGCCGTTGAGGATGCCATAGACGCGCGCGATCTCGTTCGCCGACGCGCCCTCGCGGATCGCCTTGATCACCGGGATGCCGCCGGCGACCGCGGCCTCATATTTCAGCGGCGTGTCGCGTTCCTCGGCGAGGCGCGCGAGATCCAGCCCATGATGCGCGATCATCGCCTTGTTCGCGGTGACCAGCGCCTTGCCCGCGCCCAGCGCCTGGCGCGCCAGCGTCAGCGCCATGCCGTCGGCGCCGCCGATCATCTCGACGACGACATCGACGTCGTCGGCGGTGACCAGCGCGCCGAGGTCGTCTTCCCAGCGATAGCGCGACAGGTCGACGCCGCGGTCCTTGTGGCGGTCGCGCGCCGACAGCGCGACGATCTCGATCGCCCGCCCGGCGCGGCGCGCGATCAGCTCGCGGTTCGCCTCGAGCAGCCGGACGACGCCGCCGCCGACGACGCCGATCCCGGCGAGCGCGACGCGCAGCGGCGGGCGGGGGGCGGTCGGGGCAGGGGCGGGCGACATGCGGGCAACTCCGTAACGGCGCGGGCGCTCGCCCGCCGGACGCCAGCGCCCTATCGGCTTTTCGCCGCGATACAAGCCCGCCGCCGCTTCGCCCGCGGCAAGCCTGGCTTTACCGCGCGACCGGCGGGGTGCGGGTGCGCCGGCATTCGCCCAGCGCGCCGCGGACCATCGCATAGTCCGCCGCCGCCTTTTGCCGGTCGGCGGGCGCGGTGCCCGCCAGCTTGTCGAGCGGCAGGCTGCGCGGCAGCCCGCACGCCAGCCGGTACCAGGCCAGCGTGTTGCGGCGCGGCACCGCGGCCGATCCGTCGACGATCTCGCCGAACGCCGCGGCCCAGCGGCGCGACCCGTCGGCGGCGGTCAGGATGCTCAGCGACACCGGCTCGCCGGTCGTCGTCGCCAGGAACAATTGCGTCTCGCCCTCGCCGGGCAGCGTGCCGGGCACGTGAAAGCCGTTGGCGACGCCGGTGACCGCGGGCGGCGCGCCGGGCTTGACCAGCTCGGTCAGGATCGCGCGCAGCTGCGCCTCGGTCGCCGCATCCCAGATCAGCTGGGCGTCGGGGGCGACCAGCCGCACGCTACCGGTGCTGCTCGAGCCCGCGGCGGCGCCCGCGACGGGCTGGGCAAAGAGCAGGACCGACTGCTTCTTTTTCAGCTTCGGCGCCTTGCCATTCGCGGTCAGCGGCAGGTCGACGAGATAGGAGATTCGCGCCGCCAGCGGGCCGCGCCCGCGAATCAGGCTGACCACGTCGGCCTCGACATAAAGCCGCACATGGCCCGCCGCGAGTCCCGGCGCGCGTTCGGGTTTCAGCGCCGCAACGCTGCGGATGCGGGCGTGTATCGCCATCGGCGCGGCGGTCGCCAGATCGGCGATATCGGCATAGCTATAGGGGCTGGCGGCGGCCGCCTCGGCCGGTGCCTGCGCCGCAGAAGTGACGGGAATTGCGGGATTTATTATCGCTAGTCCGGCGACGAGCGCCGGCAGGAGGGCACGCATGATCGATCCTCTTTCCATCGTTCGGGATACCGTCGGCATCCCCCATGGCCCCATCGTGGGGCAACGCACATTAACCGCTGATAAAGGGTTTGCGAACTTGCCGCCACCGCGATAGGACGAGCTAGAAGCGTCCGGCAAGAACATAACAGCCGGCTGCTATGCTACGCTATCGGGTCTCGCGGAACGCATCGGAAATCGTCCGGGCATTTGGCAACCGAACCCGATAGTGCGGATTGGTGTCAGGATGATCTAGCAAGGAGCGTCGTTCCTGAATGGCTTATGGTGATAATGTCGACCCTAAAAACAGGGTAGTGGCGATTGTCTTGGTTGGTTTGTTTACAGCGGTTCTGGGCTACGGCCTGGTCAACGGCTTGAACATCAGCATCGTCAAGACGATCGCGGAGAAATTGGACGTGGTGGACGTCGAAGAGCCGCCGCCACCGGAAGAGCCGCCGCCGCCGCCGCCGCCGGACAATGTCCTGCCGCCGCCGCCGCCGGTCGTGACGCCGCCGTCGCCGATCCCGCCGCCGGTGTCGACGAACACCGTGCAGTCGGTGCCGGTCGCCCCGCCGCGGCCGCCCGCCCCCGTCTATATTCCGCCGGCCCCGCCGGCGCCGGCGCCCGTCCAGGATCTCAGCGCCGCGGGTACGCCGCGCGGCAATCCGGGCCGCTGGGCGACGAACGACGACTATCCGGCGCGTGCCATGCGTGAAGAGCGCGAAGGCACGACCGGGTTCCGCGTCACCTACGGGGCCGATGGCCGCATCACGTCGTGCGACATCACGTCGTCGAGCGGTCACTCCGATCTCGATGCCGAAACGTGCAAGCTCATCCAGCGCCGCGGCCGGTTCAATCCGGGCAAGGACCGGGCGGGCAACCCCACCGGGGGCACGTACAGCAATCGCATTCGCTGGCAGATCCCGCGCTGACCGCGGGCTGCTGCCGGTTTTCGAACTTTACCGAATTTCTTGAGAGGGAATATCCAGCATGTTTAATCTGATCGCAAATGCCGCCGCGGCGGCACCGGCCCACGACGCGGGGCTCAGCCTGATGCCCGCCGCGATGTGCGTGGTCGAAGAGGGCGCCAGCCCCTACGGTCTCGTCCCCGCGCTCTGCGAAGGCGGCATCGTCTCGCAGGTCACCTTCCTCGTCCTGCTGATCATGTTCATCGGCACGCTCTATATCCTGTTCACCAAATTGTTCGAACAGAACAAGGTGATGAACCAGGGCAAGGCGGTCGACGCCAACTTCTGGCGCGCCCCGACGCTCGCCGACGGCGCCGCCAAGCTCGAAAAGAACAGCGCCTATCGTCAGGTCGTCGAAGACGGCCTGCGCGCCAACGAAGAGCATAACAAGCTGACCGACCCCGTCGAAGCGCACGACTGGATGCACGGCACGCTCGAACGCTCGCAGAACCACATCAACTCGAAGCTGAACAGCGGCCTCGCCTTCCTCGCGACCGTCGGTTCGACCGCACCGTTCGTGGGTCTGTTCGGTACCGTTATCGGCATTCTGCGCGCGCTGGTGAAGATCGGTGCATCGGGTCAGGCGTCGATCGACACCGTCGCCGGTCCGGTCGGCGAAGCGCTGATCATGACCGCCATCGGCCTGATCGTCGCGGTTCCCGCGGTGCTCGCGTTCAACTGGTTGCAGAGCCGCAACAAGTCGATCGCCCGCCGCCTGTCGACCTTCTCGAACGACGTGCTCGGTTCGATCATGTCGAACGGCCAGGTGAAGCCGATCGTGACCACCGCGCCGGCCAAGACCGCCGCTCCGGTTGCGGCGCCGAAGAAGGCCTGACCGGCCTGCTGGATCAGGACCCTTCGCCGGGTGGCGAGGGGTCCGGGTCCGCTGGACAGGGTGGGCGCCGCACGGCTTGCCGACCCGATGTCCGTGAGATGAATTTTTGTGACAGGATACTGATCCTATGTCGATGAGTGTAGGCGACAATGGGGGCGAAGATGCCCCGATGTCCGAGATCAACACGACGCCGCTCGTGGATATCATGCTCGTGCTGCTCATCATCTTCCTCATCACGGTTCCCGTGGTGGTGCAGACGGTGAACCTCGAGCTTCCCGACGTGGCGTTCGAGGTGACGACGACGAAACCCGAAAACGTGCTGCTCTCGGTGCGTTCGGCGGATACCGACGGCGACGGCGAGCCCAATGCGGAAAGCAGCGCCTGCGAAGTCTATTGGGGCCAGACCCCGGTCGATTCGCGCGAACTGCTCGATCGCGGCCAGAAAAAGCTCGAACAGCTGATCGAGGATATCGGCGGCGTCGAGAATATCACCGAAGACAATTTCCCCGAAGTGCACATCCGCGGCGACGTCAACACGCCGTACCAGTGCATCGGCGGGGTGATTTACACGATGCAGTTCGCCGGCTTCCAGAAGATCGGGTTCATTTCGGAACCGGCTGCTGGCTCGGGCACGGTAAGCCGCCTGTAAGGGCGCTGCCCGTTTAGGAACGAAGGAAAAATCGCATGTCCATGTCAGTTGGAGAGCGCGACGAAAACGAACCGATGATGGACATGAACACGACGCCGTTGATCGACGTCATGCTCGTGCTGCTCATCATGTTCATCATCACCATTCCGGTCCAGACCCACGCGGTCAAGATCGACCTGCCGGTGCCCGACAACAGCACCAGCAACGTCGACCCGGAAAAGAACAAGGTGATGATCGATCCCGCCGGGACGATCACCTGGAACGGCTCGCCGATCGATCTGGCGCAGCTTGCGCAATATCTGGAACAGACCAAGGCGTTGCCGGTCGAACCCGAATTGCAGGTCCAGCCCGATCCCTATGCGCGCTACATCGTCGTCGACAATGTGTTGGCGGTGATCAAGCGAAGCGGCGTCGGCAAACTCGGCTTCGTCGGCAACGAACAATATGCGCGCGTCTTCTGATCGTTGATCGACAGCGCGTTTGAAGAAAGGGCCGCGAAGCGATTCGCGGCCCTTTCCCTTTGCGGCGTCTGCAATTAAGGACGCGTGCAATTAAGGACGCGGCGGCCAGGCATGCACTGCCGGGTCGGTGCCGGACCGGACGCTCAAGATAGAGGAATCTCCCAATGAAAATCGCGATGATCGGAACGGGCTATGTCGGCCTCGTCTCGGGGGCCTGTTTTTCCGATTTCGGCCACGAGGTCGTGTGCGTCGACAAGGATGCAGGCAAGATCGACGCGCTCCATGCGGGACGGATGCCGATCTTCGAACCCGGCCTCGACGCGCTCGTCGCGGCGAATGTCGCGGCCGGACGGCTGTCGTTCACTACCGAACTCGCCCCCGCGGTGGCGGGCGCCGACGCGGTGTTCATCGCGGTCGGCACCCCGTCGCGGCGCGGCGACGGCCACGCCGACCTGTCCTACGTCTTCGGCGCTGCCGAGGAACTGGCCGCGACGCTGACCCACGATTGCGTCATCGTGACCAAATCGACCGTGCCCGTCGGCACCGGTGACGAGGTCGAACGCATCCTGCGCGAAGGCGCGCCCGAGCGCAGCCACAGCGTCGCCTCGAACCCCGAATTCCTGCGCGAAGGCGCCGCGATCGGCGATTTCAAGCGCCCCGACCGCATCGTCATCGGCGCCGAGGATGCGCGCGGCGAAGCGGTGCTGCGCGAAGTCTACCGGCCGCTGTTCCTCAACGAAGCGCCGATCCTGATCACCCGCCGCCGCACCGCGGAGATGATCAAATATGCCGCCAACGCCTTCCTCGCGACGAAGATCACCTTCATCAACGAGATCGCCGATCTGTGCGAAGCGGTCGGCGCCGAGGTGCAGGACGTCGCGCGCGGCATCGGGCTCGACAACCGCATCGGCGGCAAATTCCTCCACGCCGGGCCTGGCTATGGCGGCAGCTGTTTTCCCAAGGACACGCTGGCGTTGCTCAAGACCGCGCAGGACAATGACGTCCCGCTGCGCCTCGTCGAGGCGACCGTCCAGGCCAACGACCTGCGCAAGCGCGCAATGGGACGCAAGATCGTCGCCGCGCTCGGCGGCAACGCCCGCGGCAAGACGGTCGCGCTGCTCGGCCTGACCTTCAAACCGAACACCGACGACATGCGCGATTCGCCCAGCCTCGCGATCGTCCAGACGCTGCTCGACGCCGGCGCGCGGGTCACCGCCTACGATCCCGAGGGGATGGAGGTCGCAGCGTCGATGATGCCGCAGGTCGAAATGAAGGACAGCGCCTATGCCGCCGCCGACGGCGCCGACGCGGTCGCCATCGTCACCGAATGGGATGCCTTCCGCGCCCTCGATCTCGCACGCCTCGGCGGCGCGATGGCCAGCCGCACCCTCGTCGACCTGCGCAACATCTATCGCCGCGACGAAGTGCTCCGCCACGGCTTCCGCCACATCGCTATTGGAACCGCCGGCAATTAAGGGCATCGTCGCCGCGGGGAACTTTGCCGTGCCGCCCGCATTGCAAATCTGAACGGTTTCTTCCGGGGAGTAGCAAGATGATGACGCGTTTGACCAAAGGCCGCACGATGACCGGTGCCGCGCTCGCCTGCCTCGCGCTCGCGGGCTGCGCCAGCATGGACCGGCCGGCGCCCACGCCGCCGCCGGCCGACGCGGTCGCCCAGCTCACCGACGCCCGCGGCGCCGATCGCGGCCGCGTCGATATCTTTCGCGACACCAACGGGTTGCGGCTCGAACTGGTGGCGCGCGGCTTTCCCGCCGGCACCTATGGCATGCACGTCCACGCCGTCGGCCAGTGCGCGCCGCCGAAATTCACCAGCGCCGGTCCGCACTGGAACCCGACCGGGGCGCAGCACGGCCGCGAAAACCCGCTCGGCGCGCACCATGGCGATCTGCCCAACCTCGTCGTCGAACCCGAAACGATCGGCCGCGCGACGCTGACTCTGGTCGGCAGCCGGCTGAGCGGCGAGGGCGCGCTGCTCGACGCCGACGGCGCCGCCTTCGTCATCCACGCCAAACCCGACGACATGAAAACCGATCCCAGCGGCGCCAGCGGCGACCGCATCGCCTGCGGCGTGATCGTCGCCCCGCCCGCGGGGTAAGGCCTAAAGCCCTCTCCCCTTGGGAGAGGGTTGGGTGAGGGTGTCCAAGGTTGGCTTCCGCAGGTTGGCGTGATCCCTTCGCCTACGCTCCCCACTCATAATCGCCATGGCCCTGCGCCTTCAGCCCGCCGCCGCGCGCTCGACGATCGTCGCCTCGGCGCGCGGGACGGCGCGATAGGCGTATAGCAACAGCGCGAGCGCGATCGGTGCGACCCCGATCAGCGACAAGATGCCGGTGCGCAGGTCGCCGACCGGCTGGCCATCGACCATCGTGCCCGCCAGATCCGAAATCTGCCCGACCATATACGGACCGAACGACAGGCCGACGAGCGTCGTGCCGAGGAAGAAGGCCGCGGTCGCCGTGCCGCGCATCCGCGGCAGCACCAGGTCCTGCGTCGTCGCCGCCGCGGCGCCCAGCGCCGTTGCCCCGAACATGCCGGCAAGGAAGTTCATGCTATAGAACAGCGCCGAATTTTCGGTGGTATAGCCGATCCAGATCGGCACGATCGGCGCGACCACCCCGAAAATGATCATCAGGACGCGCCCCGCGGGGTTCTTGGCGCGCAGCGCGTCGGCGATGCGGCCGCCGATGATCACCCCGATGAAGCCGCTGACCGCGCCGTTGGCGCCGAGGATGAAGGCGAGCTCCTGCTTCGGCAGCCCGAGGACGATTTCGGCGTAAGGCGCCGACCAGAAGGCGAGCGCATAGGCGGCGAGGCTGACGAGCCCGTACCCCAGCGTCGTGCAGATGAACGCCGGGGTGCCCCAGATCAGCCGGAAGGTCGCAGTGTCGCGCGCGCGCAGCGTGCACGCCCACGAAAAGACGGCATAATAGCCGAGTGCGACCGCCATCCACTGCGCCTCGTTGGCCGTCAGTTCGATCATCCACCAAGCAAAGGCGGAAACTGCAATCGCGAACCCGATGTTGATCGCCAGCGCCATTGGTCCGCGCTGCCACGCGCCATACAGCGTCAGCGGCGGCACGATCATGGTCAGATCCTTGCCGAACTCACGAAATGGCGTCGCCGAATCATGGGTCGGTACGCCGTCCATGGCGCCGCGCGCGGGTTCGCGCAGGCTGGCAACCCACAGAGCGAGCAGCAGCCCGGGGATGCCGACGGCGAGGAACGCGGCTTGCCAGCCGACGAGGCCCAGCGGGCCGCCGGCGGGGTAGGTGCCGTTCCACGCCTCGCTGATCGACGCGCCGATGAACAGCGAGACGCCGCCGCCCAGATAGAGCCCGGAGGAATAGATGGCGAGCGCGGTGGCGCGCTGTTTCTTTGGAAAGTAATCGGAGATCAGCGAATAGGCGGTCGGGCTCGCGGTTGCCTCGCCGACGCCGACGCCCATGCGCGCCAGGGTCAGGGTGATCTGGTTGTAAGCGAAACCCGACAGCGCGGTCATGACCGACCACAGCGACAATCCGATCGACAACAGCTTCACGCGGTTCCAATTGTCCGCAAGGCGCCCGAGCGGAATCCCGAACAAAGCATAGAACACCGCAAAAGCCGCGCCGCCGAGAAAGCCCATATCGCCATCGCTCAACCCCAGATCGGCCTTGATATCGACCGCGAGGATGCTCAAAATCTGCCGGTCGATGAAGTTGAGGATATAGACGACGACCAGGACCGACAGGACGTACCAGCTATAGCCCGTGGCCTTCGGCTCCGCCGCATCGGGCGCAGCGCTCATCTCGTTCTCGGCCATCTGGCAACCCTCTCCCGGACCCGTTATCGTTGGCCGCCATGGCTAGCAGAGCCGCACGCGGGCGCAAGTTGAAAACCGGTTCAACTTCGCGCGAAAGGACAGTCGATATGCGCGATGATAGACAAAATGCCATCCTCTTCCTCTGCCTCGGCAACATCTGCCGCTCGCCCCTCGCCGAAGGCGCGACGCGCGCCGCCTTCGCCGCCGCGGGGATCGACGCGACGCTCGATTCGGCAGGAACCGGCGACTGGCACGTCGGCCGCCCGCCCGATCCGCGGGCTGAGGCCGAAGCGCGGCGCCGCGGCGTCGACATCGCCGATCTCCGCGCGCGCCAGCTGGCGCCCGCCGACTTCACCCGCTTCAACCTGATCCTCGCTGCCGACGACAGCAATTTGCGCGAGGCCCGCGCGCTCGCCCCGCCCGGCGCGACGGCGCGGCTGGCGCTGATGCTCGATCTTGTCCCCGGCCGCGCGGGCGCCAGCGTGGCCGATCCCTATTATGGCGACGACGGCGGTTTTGCGGCAACCTGGGACGATGTCAGCGCGGTCGCCGCGGCGCTGGTTGCCGCGGCATCGGGCACGAGCGGATAGCGCGCCACGGGATGGTAGCGCGACCCGCCATGCCCCATCTCGCTTTCATACAATATGACCTGATCGAAGACGAAGGCTTCGCTCGCCAGATCGCTGTGCAGCGCCATGAACGGTGCGACCGGGCCGCAGCCGCGGTTCAGCCGCGCCAGCGTGATGTGCGGCAGGAAGGCGCGGGTCTCGGGGGCGATGCCGACGCGCGCCAGGCATTGTTCGACCTTGCGGTGCAGTGCCGCCAGCGGCTCTTCGGGCGCGATCTTGGCCCACACCATGTGCGGCCGCCCCTGGCGTTCGAACAGCCCGACCCCGGCAATGCGCGCGGACACCGCCGCGGCGTGCAGCGCGCCAAGCGCGGCAGCAATGTCTTCCGCGCGGTGGCGATCGACTTCGCCGATGAAGCGCAGGGTCAGATGGAGCTGCTCGTCGACCTGCCAGCGCGCGCCCGCAATGCCATGCATCGCCGCGATCAGCGCGGCGCGGACGGGGCGCGGCGGGCGCAGCGCGACGAACAGGCGGTGGGTCGGCATGACCCCGCCAGCATAAGCGCTTTGCGCGGCGCGGAAACCCGAAACGCGCCGCTTGTCCGGTTTCGCTTGAAAGCGGGGAGGAAAATGCCGATATTGCGGACTACGGTCGGTATGGGCTGACCGGTTATGGAGTGAAAACAATGGCTAATTGGAACGACCCCAATATGGCGGCTTCCGGTTTCGGGGCCAACGCAACTGCGATGGACCAGGCCGTCGATGCCGGCCTGCGGTCGTACATGCTGTCGGTTTACAACTATATGGCGTCGGGCGTGCTGCTCACCGGCATCGTCGCGCTGCTCGCCTTTCAGTCGGGCTTTACCCAGTCGCTGATCGGCAGCCCGCTGATGTGGGTCGTCGCGCTGGCGCCGCTGGCGTTCGTGATGGTGCTGAGCTTTGGCATCAACAAGCTGTCGACGACGGCTGCCCAGGCCCTGTTCTGGACCTTCGCCGCGGTGATGGGTCTGTCGATGTCGACGATTTTCCTGCGCTTCACTGACGCGTCGATCGCGCAGACCTTCTTCGCGACCGCCGCCGCGTTCATGGGCCTCAGCCTCTACGGCTACACGACGAAAAAGGATTTGTCGGGTTTCGGCACCTTCCTGATCATGGGCGTTTTCGGCATCCTGATCGCGATGTTGCTCAACGCGTTCATCTTTCAGTCGGGCGCCCTGACGCTGGCGATCAGCGTCATCGGCGTGCTGATCTTTGCGGGGCTTACCGCCTATGACACGCAGAAGATCAAGAGCATGTATTTCTACGTCCGCGGGACCGACTTCGTCGGCAAGTCGGTGGTGATGGGCGCGCTGACGCTCTACCTCGACTTCGTCAACATGTTCACCTTCCTGCTCAACCTGCTGGGCAGCCGCGAATAAGCGGACGGACGGAAACGGTAAGGACAAGCCCGGCGAAGCGATTCGCCGGGCTTTTTCGTGGAGGGCTTACCCAAAGTTGAAATCTGCGCGGCGAATGGCGGCTAACGAGCGGTAGCTGCCGAAAAAGCCCCTCTCCTTCAGGGGGGGGGTTGGGGTGGGTTCTCGCGAGGTAGCATAAGGCAGATGGCCCCCACCCGCTGCGACTACGCCAGCAAGCTGGCAAGTCTCGCTGCCCTCCCCTGAAGGGGAGGGCTTGACGCCTACTGCACCGTCCGCTCTCCACCCCAAAGCTCCCATGCGCAGCAAAAAACGCTTTCCTACATTATTCGGCTGTGCCAGCCTTAATATCAGCTCTTTCAATTTGTCGGCGAAAACGGTCGCGGTGCGGATCGCGGATGCGGCTTGGTATCCAGCAGCCCCCTGTCCGCCGAACACGCAAAATCGGGAGCTGCAATAGGCTGAACTTTCCTGAACTTTGGTATCCCGGCCCCGTGCCCGCGACCACCGGGTCGCGACCCGCCCCGGACCAACCGACGACGGCAATGACCCTTACGACTCTAAGGGTGACATGCGGATCAACCCGGATTCGCCGCCTGCATCTCGGCGATCAGCCCATTGTCGATGTCCTTCGCCCGTTTGTACGCGGCGCGCTCGCGCAGCGGCGCGACATAGGCCTCGAACGCCGGACGGCTCTCGATCGTCCCGAATTGCAGTCCCCAGTCGATCTGGCTCCCGACATAGACATCGGCGGCGGTGAAGTGGTCGCCGGCGACGAACGCCTTCCCCGCAACCGCACCTTCGAGCGCGTCGAGCGCTGCTGCAAGCGAGCCGAAGCCGGCCATGCGTTGCTGTTCTTCGGTCGGTTCGATCCCGAAATGTTTCGCGGTAATCGCCTGTTCGACCGGGCCGGAGGTGAAGAAGAGCCAGCGGTAATAATCGGCGCGGCCGGCGAGCGCGGGGGCCAGCTTCGCGTCGGGGAATGCGTCGGCCAGATAGGCACAGATCGCGGCGCATTCGGTGACGACCCTGCCGCCGTGGACGATCGCGGGAACCTTGCCCATCGGATTGACCGCCAGATAGGCAGCGTCCTTCATCGACGTACCATAGTCGAGGATGTGCGTGTCATAAGGCGCTCCAACCTCTTCGAGCATCCAGCGGGCGATTTGCCCGCGCGACATGGGATTGGTGTAGAATGTCAGGTCGGCGGTCATGGCGCATCTCCTCTGCGGCGGCGATTCGCGGCGAACATATCATGAACAACGGGGCGCCGCCATCGCCGGTGCTTGTTTTGTCATGCCACCGGGGTAAGGCAAGGCATGAGCGACGAACGCATCTGGACTGCCGCCGTGCTGGTGATCGGCGACGAGATTCTCTCGGGCCGCACCCAGGACAAGAATGTCGCGCAGATCGCGACCTGGCTCGACGTGCAGGGCATAAGGTTGCGCGAGGTGCGGATCGTCCCCGACGTCGAGGACGAGATCGTCGATGCGCTGAACGCGGTGCGCGCGCGCTACGATTATGTCTTTACCACCGGCGGCATCGGCCCGACCCACGACGACATCACTGTCGATGCCGTCGCCAAGGCGCTGGGGGTCGGGGTGATCGTGCATCCCGACGCGCGTGCGATCCTCGAACGCTATTATACGGCGCGCGGCGGCGAACTGACCGATGCGCGGCTGCGGATGGCGCGCACGCCCGAGGGCGCCGAGTTGATCCCCAACCGCATGTCGGGGGCGCCGGGCATTCGCCTCGGCAACCTCTTCGTCATGGCCGGGGTACCACACATCACCGCGGGGATGCTCGACGCGCTGACCGGAACGCTCGAGGGCGGGGCGCCGCTGGTCGCGCACACGATCGGCGCCTGGGCGCCCGAAAGCGAAGTCGCCGACCTGCTGCGCCAGGGCGAAAAGACGCATCCCGGCGTCGCGATCGGCAGCTATCCCTTTTTTCGCAACGGCACCGTCGGCGCCAATTTCGTCATCCGCTCGACCGAGGCTGCGAGCGTCGCCGCCTGCGTCGCGATGCTGACCGCGGGGCTCGAAGCGGCGGGCTATGCGGTGACCGACGGCGGCATCTGATCCACCGCGTCGTCGTCGCTGGTGCGCGTCGCGCGCGGCAGGCGGCGGAGCATCAGGATAGCGAGCAGGCCGAACAGCGCCGCGACCAGGAACGCCGCGCCGGGGAAATGCACCGGGGCCGCGTCGGCGGTGAACCAAGCCATCGTCCCGGTCAGCAGGATCGGCGCGACGAGCTGGCCCAGCCCCATCGCCATCGCCGAGATCCCCTGGACCTCGCCCTGCGTATCGGCGGTTGCGCGGCGCGACATCATCGCCATCAGTGACGGCTGGACCGGCGCCTGCAGCGCCATCGGCAACAGCAGCAGGAAGGCGCCGACGGTCGAGGTGACGAAGGCGTAACCGATATACACCGCGACCGCGACGAGGATGCCGAGCGTCGCGGCGTCGCGTTCGCCAAAGCGCGCGACCGCCGGGCCGACGACGAACATCTGCCCGAGCGCGATCATCACCCCGACCGCGGCCAGGCTGGCGCCGATCATGCCCGGCGTCCAGCCGAGCTGGGCGATGCAATAAAAGCTCCACGTCATCGGATAGACCAGGCTGGCGATCTGCCACAGCACCAGAACCCACGCGACCCCGCCCATGCCGGGCAGGCCGCGCAAGGTCTGCAGCGCGCCGAGCGGATTGGCGCGCCGCCAGTCGAAGGCGCGGCGGCGTTCGGGGGGCAGCGTTTCGGGAAAGATGAACAGGCCATAGAGCATGTTGGCGGCGGCGAGCAGCGCCGCGGCGACAAACGGTGCGCGCGGGCCGATCTCGCCCAGAAAGCCGCCGATCGCCGGCCCGGCGACAAAGCCGATGCCGAACGCCGCGCCGACGAAGCCGAAATTGCGCGCGCGCTCCGCGGGGGCGGTGATGTCGGCGATCGCAGCCTGCGCCGCGGCATAGCTGCCGCCGAAGATGCCCGACAAGGCGCGCGCGACGAACAACCAAGGCAGGGTTTCGACGATCGTCAGCAGCGCATAGTCGATCGCGAGTCCGCCGAGCGCGAGCAACAGCACGCGCCGCCGCCCGAAACGGTCCGACAGATTGCCGAGGATCGGCGAGGCGACAAAGGTCGCGATCGCCATGACCAGGCCGATCCACGCCCCGACCTCGATCGCGCGCGGCAGGTCGATCGCCCCGACCTCCATCACCAGTTGCGGCAGCACCGGCATGATGATGCCGAAGCCGACCGCGTCCATGAAAATGGTTGCGACGATGAAGGGAATGGTGCGGGATGCGGTCAAGCCATGTTCCGTCGGTCGAGGTGCGCGCCGCGCCATACCGCGCCGCGAGAATTCCATGCCAATAAATTCGGTTGCCGCGACGATTTTGCCGCCCTAGCGGCACCGATCCCGCTTTGGAGCGTTATCCGCCGATGAAACTCGCGATCACCGCCGCCCTCGATTATCGCCTTGGCGATCCCGTCGACATGATGTTGCAGATCGAGGCTGCCGCGATCCCCGAACAGACGATCCTTCGCGCGTCGCTCGACGTCGGTGCGACCGAGCATTTCGCCCGCATCGCAGCGCAGGACATGATCGGCGACCGCATCTGGCTGCGCCGCGGAGGCGAACTGAACCTGCGCTACGCGGCGACGATCGAGATCAACCGCGTCCTCACCGATTACCGGACGCTCGACCAGGTGCCGATGCACCGTCTGCCGGCCGAGACCGTCCAGTATCTCAACGAATCGCGCTATTGCCCCGCGAACAAGTTCATCCACTTCGTCCAGGACGAGTTCGCAGACGTCGCTGGCGGTGCCAAGATCGGCCGGATGCGCGACTGGATAGAGGCGCATTTCACCTATGTCTCGGGATCGAGTGATTCGGAAACCAATGCGCTCGACAGTTTCGTTCAGCGGCAGGGCGTGTGCCGCGATTATGCCCATGTGCTGGTCAGCCTGGCGCGCGCCGCCGCGATTCCGGCGCGCATCGTCAGCGTCTATGCGCTGGGCGTCGAACCGCAGGATTTCCACGCCGTCGCCGAAGTGTTCCTCGGCGACGAATGGCATCTGGTCGATCCCACCGGAATGGCGAAGGAAAGCGAAATGGCCAAGATCGGCGTCGGCCGCGACGCCGCCGACATCAGCTTCCTGACCGCCTACGGCGAGATCGAGATGCTGCGCCAGCAGGTGACGGTGACGGCGGTGGATTGAGCCGGGCTGATCGCGGCAAAAAACTGGAGCGGGTGAAGGGAATCGAACCCTCGTCACTTGCTTGGGAAGCAAAAGCTCTACCATTGAGCTACACCCGCTTAGCGCTGCGCGATTGGCACAGGTCTGCGCGGCGGTCAATATTCGTGTCAGCGCGTCGTTTCGCTGATCGTTTCCATCGCGACGAAGGTCGAGGTGCTGGCGACGTGCGGCAGGCTGGAGATTTTTTCGCCCAGCACGATGCGGTAGCGGCGGATATCGGGGGTGCGAACCTTGAGCAGATAATCGAAGCTGCTCGCGATCATGTGGCATTCTTCGACCTCGGGAATCTGCCGCACCGCCTGGTTGAACTGGCGCAGCGCCTCTTCGCGTGTGTCCGACAATTTCACTTCGGTGAAGGCGACATGGTCGAGCCCGACCTTCACCGGATCGACGATCGCACGGAAACCGACGATCAGCCCGCTTTCGACGAGGCGCTTCACACGCTGCTGACAGGGGGTCTTCGACAGCCCGACCCGCGATGCGAGCGCGGTGTAGGTGATCCGCCCGTCGCGCCCGAGGATGGCGAGGATCTTGCGGTCGAACTCGTCAAGATCGACCACGGAGAGCTCGTTTTTCATCTCATTCGGCTACCATAACGCCATAAATAGGTCAAAGCTTAGCACTTTCAGTCCATATGAAGGCAGAATGCCGTCAGGCAATGCGATATGGTTGCGCATGACCAACGCTGTTTTCGACCGCGCGCCACTGCGCGCCATCGCCCGCCGCTTCGAAGCCGACATCGTCGCCGACCTGCGCGCCGAACTCGCCCGTTCGCCCGCCGGCGTCGCCGCCGTGACCGCGCGCGGGCTGGCGATCATCCGCCGCGCCAAGGCCGAGGGCGACCGCGAGACGCTCGTCGCGCAGCTGATGAACCGTTACCGCCTCTCGACCGAGGAAGGCGTCGTGCTGATGTGCCTCGCCGAGGCGCTGCTGCGCGTTCCCGACAATGCGACCGCCAATGCGCTGATTCGCGACAAGATCGCCGGGCGCCACTGGCGCGAGGGCGAGGATGAAGACAGCCCGCTGGTCGTCGCGCTGTCGGCGCGCGGCCTGTCGCTGGGCTCGGCGACGCTGATGCTCGACGCGATGGGGAGCCGGGCGAACCCGCTGACCTTGCTCAAATCGATGATTCGCCGCTCGGGCGAGCCCGTCATCCGCCAGGCGGCGCTCGCGGCGATGAAGCTGCTCGGCCAGCAGTTCGTGATGGGCGAGACGATCGACGCCGCTTGTCGGCGCGCCGACAAGGAAAAGTCCGAACTCGCGAGCTTCGACATGCTCGGCGAGGCGGCGCGCACCGCCGCCGACGCGCGGCGCTATTACGACAGCTATGCCAATGCCATCGCGCGCATCGGCAAGGCGGCCAAGCCCGGCGATCCGCATGCCAACCACGGCATCTCGATCAAGCTGTCGGCGCTGCACCCGCGTTACGAATATCTGCAAGCCGCGCGCGTCCGCGACGAGCTGATCCCGAACGTCATCGAACTCGCAAAGGCGGCGCGCGACGCGAATATCCCGCTGATGATCGATGCCGAGGAAAGCGACCGGCTCGAGCCGCATATGGACGTGTTCGCGGCGCTTATCGATGCCGGGATCGCCGACGGCTGGATCGGGCTGGGGATCGTCATCCAGGCGTATCAGAAGCGCGCGCCCGCGGTGATCGAATGGCTCGCCGAGCGCGCCCGCGCGCGCGGCGTCAAGCTGTCGATGCGGCTGGTCAAGGGCGCCTATTGGGATACCGAGATCAAGCGTGCGCAGACGCTGGGGCTCGCCGATTTCCCGGTCTTCACCACCAAGGCGCACACCGACCTCAACTATCTGCGCTGCGCCCAGTTGCTGCGCGATTGCCAGGACTGCATTTATCCCGCCTTTGCCAGCCACAATGCGATGACGCTGGCCTTCGTCTCCGAGCTGTTCGCGGGCGCCGATTACGAGCTCCAGCGGCTGCACGGGATGGGCGAGGGCGCGCATGACGCGCTCGTCGCGCTGTTCCCGCCGCCGCGCCCGGTGCGGGTCTATGCGCCAGTGGGGACGCACCGCGACCTCCTCGCCTATCTCGTCCGCCGGCTGCTCGAAAATGGTGCCAACTCCAGCTTCGTCCACCAGTTTTCCGACCCCGACGTGACCGCCGAGGAGTTAGCGATCGATCCGCGCAGCATCGCGTCGGCGCCGTCGAAAATCGCGACCGGGCTGGGCCTGTTCGACCCCGCGCGCCGCAATTCGCGCGGCTACGACCTCGGCGAGCCGGGCGTGCCCGAGGCGCTGGTCGCCGCCATCGCCGCGGCACGGCGCGCCGAACCGGTCGCGGCGCCGATCGTCGGGGGCCGGGCGCGCGGCGGGGCCGCGGCAGCGGTGCGCAACCCCGCCACCGGCGCCGTCATCGGCCAGGTGATCGAGGCCGATGGCGCCGCGGTCGCCGACGCCGTCGCCGCGGCGCGCGCGGCGCAGGGCGACTGGAGCCTCGCCGGCGGGGCCTTCCGCGCCGAACGCCTCGAACGCGCCGCCGACCTGATCGAGGCGCGCGATGCGCTGCTCCTCGGCCTCGCGATGGACGAGGCGGGCAAGACGCTCGCCGACGCCATCGCCGAAGTGCGCGAGGCGGTCGATTTCCTGCGCTATTACGCCGCGCAGGCGCGCGCCGATTTCACCTACCCCGTCGCGCTGCCCGGCCCGACCGGCGAGCGCAACGAACTGATGCTCGAGGGCAAGGGCGTGTTCGTGTGCATCAGCCCGTGGAATTTCCCGCTCGCCATCTTCCTCGGCCAAGTGTCGGCGGCGCTCGCGGCGGGCAATGCCGTGATGGCCAAGCCTGCCGAACAGACGCCGTTGATCGCCCACGCCGCGGTCGAAATCCTGCTCGAAGCCGGGGTGCCGGGCGACGTCCTCGCATTCCTCCCCGGCCGCGGCGAGACCGTCGGCGCCGCGCTCACCGAGCATGACGACATCATCGGGGCCGCCTTTACCGGATCGACCGAGGTCGCGCGCGCGATCAATCGCGGCCTCGCGATGCGCGACGGCCCGATCGCGACGCTGATCGCCGAAACCGGGGGGGCCAACGCGATGATCGTCGATTCGACCGCGCTGCCCGAACAGGTCGCGCGCGACGCCGTCGCCAGCGCCTTCCAGTCGGCGGGGCAGCGCTGTTCGGCGCTACGCCTGCTCTGCGTGCAGGATGACGTCGCCGATGCGATGATCGATATGGTCGCGGGCGCGATGGCCGAGCTCAACGTCGGCGACCCGGCATTACTGGCGACCGACGTCGGCCCGATCATCGACGAAGAGGCGCAGGCCAATATCGCCGCTTATGTCGCCGAAGCGCGCGCGGCGGGCCGTGTGATTGCCGAAGCGGCGCGCACCGACCTGCCCGCGGGCGGCCATTTCGTGCCGCCGGTGGTCATCCGCCTCGACCATGTCAGCGATTTGAAGCGCGAGATTTTCGGGCCCGTGCTGCATGTCGCGACGTGGCAGGGCGGCGAACTCGACGACCTGATCGATGCGATCAACGCTTCGGGTTACGGCCTGACGCTCGGCGTCCACACGCGCATCGACGGGGTCGCGGCGCATGTCGCGGCGCGCGCACAGGTCGGCAACGTCTATGTCAACCGCAACCAGATCGGCGCCATCGTCGGCTCGCAGCCCTTCGGCGGCCGCGGCCTTTCGGGCACCGGCCCGAAAGCGGGCGGCCCGCATTATCTGCACCGCTTTGCCGAGGAAAAGACGATCAGCACCGATGTCACCGCGGCGGGGGGCAATGCGGCGCTGATGGCGGGTTAGGAGTAAGCAGGGCAGAAGGATTTCGCACGAAGCCTGGAAGCCACAAAGATTCATCAAATCGGCTCGTGCTGAGCTTGTCGAAGCACCGTCCTTTCCACGTCGGAGAGAGGAAAAGCGGCCCTTCGACAAGCTCAGGGCAAACGGGGTATGGAGCGTCTTTGTGGCTTCGTGCGAGCCCTCTTAAGCCCCCGGCACCCCCAGCAGCTGCGCCTGCGCCTGCAGCCGCCCCGCCGCCGTGGGGTTCGCGGCAATCCCGTCCTTCAGCGCCTGCGCCGCCTTTGCCGTCTCGCCCAGCGTCATGCGGCTGCGCATCAGCATGATCCAGCGGTCGACATCGGCCGGATTGGCCTTCAGCTTCGCCTCCAGCCCGTCGACCATGCCCGCGATCATCGCGTCCTGCTGGCCTTTGGGAAGCTGTGAGGCGGCCTCCATGTCGGCGCGGCTCGGTCCCGGGATCGCGCGCGCCGCGACCGGCATTTCGTCGGCGGTCAGCGGCCGCGCCTCGGTCGCTGCCAGCCGCGGCGCGACGTCGATCGCGTGGATTTTGCCGACCTGTTCGATCGTCCGGCGCAGGTCGGCTTCCCATGGCGCGCCCTGCGGCGTGTCGGCGAGCAGCGCGAACCAGTCGTCGATCGCGCCCTGGTGGTCGCCGCCGATGTCCTTCTTGACCGCGAGGAAATAGCGCGCGCGCGGATCCTTGGCATCGAGCGCGATCGCCTTTTCGAACGCCGCGAGCGCCGCCGCGGGCATCGGGTCGCGCTCGCTCGCCATCACCCGCGCTTCGCCCAGCGCCGACCAGAGGCCAGCCGATTCGGGCGAAAGCGCGGTCGCTTTCTCATACGCCGCCGCCGCGCCGGCAAAATCGCCAAGGTCGAATCGCGCCGCGCCGAGCGCCGTCCACGCCTCGGCGCTGTCGGGTTCGCTTTTGGTACGCGCCTCCAAAGCCGCGAGCTGGTCGGACGGCGCCATCGCCCCCTCGACCGGGGCATCGGCGCTCACCGGCGCGGAATCGCGCCAGATCGCATAGCCGATCGCGGCGACCAGCAGCACGAAAGCGGCGATCAGGATCGCGCGATTGGCGCCGCTCATGCCGCCGCGGGTGCTCCCCGACATCTCGTTGCTCTCGCTCATTTTTGCCCCTTTGTGCAGCGCACGAAAAAATGGCGTCTGTGCGCGCCGTCATATTGCCTTTGCCCGGCGATGGTGTAGCCTTTCCGGCACAAGGTCGGTCAACGATAAAATAACGCCAGGGTCGCACCGGCTTTCCCAGTCATCAGGGGAGGGGTGCATGGCAGTTTCGGATCACGTCGATTTTTCGACGTTCATGGAAGGCGTAAAAAAGCGCAACCCGGGGCAACCCGAGTTCGTGCAGGCGGTGCAGGAGGTGTCGGAAGACATTTTCGACTTCATCGCCGACAAGGAGCAATATCATGCGCAGCAGATATTGCGCCGCATCGCCGAGCCCGACCGGGTCATATCTTTCCGCGTCTGCTGGGAGGACGACAACGGCAATATCCGCGTCCAGCGCGGCTGGCGCGTCCAGAACAACAATGCCATTGGCCCCTATAAGGGCGGCATCCGCTTTCACCCCAGCGTCACCGAAAGCGTGCTCAAGTTCCTCGCGTTCGAACAGACGTTCAAAAATGCGCTGACCGGGCTGCCGATGGGCGGCGGCAAGGGCGGGTCGAACTTCAATCCCAAAGGCAAGAGCGTCCGCGAGATCATGCGCTTCTGCCAGAGCTTCATGACCGAGCTCTATCGTCACATCGGCGCCGACGTCGACGTGCCGGCGGGCGACATCGGGGTGGGCGGGCGCGAGATCGGCTTCATGTTCGGCCAGTATAAGCGCATCACCAACGAATTCACCGGGGTGCTCACCGGCAAGGGGCTCGAATGGGGCGGGTCGCTGATCCGCACCGAGGCGACGGGTTATGGCGCGGTCTATTTCCTCGCCAACATGCTCGCGGCGAAGAACATGGATCTGGTCGGCAAGACCGCCGTCATTTCGGGATCGGGCAATGTCGCGACCCACGCCGCCGAAAAGATCGTCCAGCTGGGCGGCAAGGTGCTGACGCTGTCCGATTCGGGCGGCTTCATCCACGATCCCGACGGCATCACCCAGGAAAAGATCGACTGGGTGAAGGCGCACAAGACCCACCGCCGCGGCCGAATCGAGGACTATTGCGCCGAATTCAAAGGCTCGACCTTCACCGCGGGCAAGACGCCGTGGGGGGTCACCTGCGACGTCGCGCTGCCGTGCGCGACGCAGAACGAGCTGCTCGGCGACGATGCGAAGGCGCTGGTCAAGAACGGCTGCATGGCGGTCAGCGAAGGGGCGAACATGCCGACCAACCTGGAGGGCGTCCACGTCTTCAAGGATGCGAAGATCATGTTCGCGCCGGGCAAGGCGGCGAATGCCGGCGGCGTTGCGGTGTCGGGCCTCGAAATGAGCCAGAACAGCGGCCGGCGCAGCTGGAGCGAGGGCGAACTGCAACAGATGCTGAAAGACATCATGGACGGCATCCACACGCGCTGCCTGACCTATGGCGACCAGGGCGGTGGCTATATCGATTATGTGAAGGGCGCGAACATCGCCGGCTTCAAGAAGGTGGCCGATGCGATGCTGGCGTTCGGGGTGGTTTAGGCGCAAAAGCGCCGGGCCGGGCAAAAGGGGACTGTGGGCATGACAACGCACGCTGGACAAGGGCGCGGCGATCGATCGGGGGCGTGGGTTGCCGCGCTCGCGGCGATGCTGCTCGCGCTTGGTCTGGCGCTGCTCGCCTTTGCCGCGCCGGCGCGGTCGCAGGACGAGGCCGGCGGTCGCTTCCTCGGCGTTGCCTCGTGCGCCGGATCGACCTGCCACGGCCGGATGGAGGGCGACGGGACCGTCGTCCGCCAGGACGAGCTGATGCGATGGCAGGAGCCCTCGACCCCCGGCGGCGCGCACAGCCGCGCCTGGGCGGTGCTGGGCAATAGTCGCAGCCAGTTCATCGCGCGCAACCTGGGGATCGGCGACCCGGCGCGCGCGCCGATGTGCCTCGGCTGCCACAGCGACGCGGCGGCGAGCCGCGGCACCGCGCCGCTCGCCGACGGGGTCAGCTGCGAATCGTGCCACGGCCCGGCGGGCAGCTGGATCGCCAGCCACTATGCCGGCATCGGCACCAATGCCGATCCCGACCGCGAAATGCGCGAAAAGCATCTCGCGAACCTGCGCGCCGGGGTGCGCAAGCTCGAGGATCCGGTGGTCCGCGCCGGGGTTTGCGTCGACTGCCATTTCGGCGCCGCGGGCGAAGGGCAGTTCGTCACCCACCGCATCATGGCGGCGGGGCATCCGCGCATTTCGTTCGAACTCGACCTCTTCTCCGCACTCCAGGCGCATCATCAGGAGGATGCCGATTACGGCTGGCGCAAGTTCGGCGCCGCGGCCGCCCGCACCGATCACGTCCAGATGTGGGCGGTCGGACAGGCGACCGCGCTCGAACGCAGCCTCGCGCTGTTCCAGTCGCGGCGCGGGACCGAGGGGATGTTCCCCGAATTTTACTTCCTCGACTGCCATAGCTGCCACCGCCGCATCTTCGACCAGGCGAAGCCGGTGCGCAGCGGTATCGACAACCCGGGCCGGCAGATTCCCGAAGGCATGCCGCCGTATAATGACGAGAATTTGATCATGCTTGCCGCCGCGGCCCGCCTTGCCGCCCCCGCGCTCGCCGACCAGCTCGGCGCGCGCACCGCCGCCTTCCACCAGGCGATGGCGACCGACCGGGCCAGCGCGGTCGCCGCGGCGGCGCAGCTCGGCCAGACGGTGACGGCGCTGAAGGGGGCTTTTGCATCGCGCGGCTTTTCGGGCACCGACGCCTTCGCCCTCGTCGACGCGATCGCCGCGAAGGCGATCAGCGATCGCTACACCGACTATGCGGGATCGCAGCAGGCGGTGATGGGGGTCGATACGTTGCTGGGTGCGATGGTGTCGTCGGGCCGGGTCACGGTCGGGGCCGCCGCAGGGATTCGCGGCGACATCGACCGCGCCTATGCCGCGGTCAAGGATCCCAATGCCTATCGACCCGCCGAATTCCAGGCTTCGCTCGGCAGCGCGGTGCGCGCGATCCGGGCGCTCAGGTAACGCCATGAAAAGTCGCTCCTCCCTGTTTCGCTCGGCGACCTGCGCGGCGATCGGCGCGCTGCTGCTGACCTCGTGCGGCGGCGGTGGCGGCGGCGGCACCCCGGCGCCGACCCCCACGCCGGTCCCGACGCCCACCCCCACCCCGACCGGCGGCCTCTACACGCCGCCCGCCGCGCAGTCGCTCACAGTCGCCGAGGTGCAGCAGGTCGTCGCCAATGCCGTCGCCGAGGCGCGGGCGCGCGGCCTGCCTTCGGTGATCGCGGTAACCGACCGCGTCGGCAATGTGCTTGGCGTGTTCCGCATGACCGGCGCGCGCGCCACCGCGACGACGTCGCCGGCACCGAACGGCGTCAGCATCGACGCGCAGAACGTCACTTTCCCCGCCGAGGGCGGCGCGATCGCCAAGGCGGTGACCGGCGCCTATCTGTCGAGCGGCGGCAACGCCTTTTCGACCCGCACCGCGAGCCAGATCGTCCAGGAACATTTCCCGCCCGCGCCGACGACCGTCGGGCTGGAAAGCGGCCCCTTGTTCGGGGTGCAGTTCAGCCAATTGCCGTGCAGCGACCTGTCGGCGCGTTTCGGCGCCGCGGGCGGGGCGGCGCTGATCGGGCCGAAGCGCTCGCCGCTCGGCCTCGCCGCCGATCCGGGCGGGTTGCCGCTGTACAAGAATGGCGTGCTCGTCGGCGGCATCGGGGTGATGGGCGACGGCGTCTATGGCAGCGACCCCAACATCCTCGATATCGACAGCGACGCCGAAGAGTTCATCGCGCTGGCCGGGACGCGCGGGTTCGAGGCGCCGACGTCGATCACCGCCGACAAGATCGCCGTCGATGGAACCTCGCTGCGCTTTTCCGACGCCACCTATGGGGGATTGAAGACCGCCGGCGGCGCCAGTTTCGCGAGCGTCAACGGCGCCGCGGGCAGCCTCGTCGCGGTGATCGGCTATGCCAATGCCGCAGTGATCGCGGGCACGGCCTATGGCAGCGAGGCGTCGGGCATCCGCGCCGCGACCGCCGCCGAATTTTCGAACCGCGACGCCTTCATCCTGACCAACGGCAGCGGCGCCAATCGCTTCCCGATCCGCGCCGGCACCGACGCGGCGACGAACGGAGCACCGCTGTCGGCGGCCGAAACGCGCGCGGTGCTCGAAGAGGCGTTCGCAGTGATGAGCCGCGCGCGCGCGCAGATCCGCCGCCCGCTCGACAGCCGCGCGCAGGTGACGATCAGCCTCGTCGACACCCATGGCGCGGTGCTCGGCATCGTCCGTTCGCCCGACGCACCGATCTTCGGCACCGACGTCAGTCTGCAGAAGGCGCGTACCGCCGCCTTCTTCTCGGGTGCACAGGCGGGGGCGGAGCTGTCCGCCAATGCCAGCGCCGATGTCCGCCAGTTCGTCACCGCGACGCGCAGCTTCCTGAACGATCCCGCCGCGCTCACCGGCACGATCGCCTTCGCCGACCGCTCGGGCGGCAATCTGTCGCGGCCCTATTTCCCCGACGGCGAGGTCGGGCGCCCGCACGGGCCGCTCTCGCGCCCGATCGCGCAGTTCAATCCGTTTTCGACCGGGCTGCAATCGGCGCTGATCATCGGCAATCTTGGCGCGCATTTGGGCTTCGTTTCGGGCGCCAGCCCGACCGACACGCCGCAACGCTGCACGACGCTGCCCGATGTCGCAGCGGGGCAGAACCGGCTGCAGAACGGCATCCAGATCTTTCCGGGCTCGGTCCCCATCTATCGCGGCAACCGGCTCGTCGGGGCGATCGGCGTGTCGGGCGACGGCATCGATCAGGACGACATGATCAGCTTTCTGGGCGCGCACAACGGCGGCGCCCGCGTCGGCGGTATCGGCAATGCGCCGAGCGCGATCCGTGCCGACCGCGTCGTCGTGACGCTCGCCGACAACCGGACCGTGCGGTTGCGCTATATCAGCTGCCCCTTCGCGCCGTTCCTCGATACGGCGCAGCAAAATGTCTGCGACGGGCTATAGCCGATGATGACGGGGGGCAGCCTTTGGCCGATTATCGCGAGTCTCGCGGCGCAGGGGGTTCCCGGCGACGCCGCCGATCCCGCACCGCCGCCCGCCGCCGAACAGCCGGCGCTTGAAGAACTGACCCCGCCGCCGCCGCCGATCGACTGGCAGCAGATGATGGACGATGACCTCGTCACCCAGATCATCGACGGCCGCCGCCGCCCCGGCTATCGCCCCGACCTGCCCGATGCGCTGACCCAGGACAATGAAGGCGCGCTACGTCCGCCGCCGCCCGAGGCGTTTCCCGGCCTCGAGGACCAGTTGCCGGTGCCCGACCGCTGGCGGCTGATCGAAAGCCTGGGGGTGGTCAAGGAACGCTGGTTCGATCCTTATCAACAGAACACCTACAAGGGCGACCGCGCGATCGACCGCAGCAAGGTGCCTTGGCTGCCGATCAAGGGCGACGACTGGTTCTTCGTCGCCAATGCAGTGTCCGACACCGTGTTCGAACCGCGGACGTTTCCGATCCCGGTGGGCGTGCAGACGACCGAGCGGCCGGGCAGCCTCGATGTGTTCGGCAAGGACCGCAGTTTCGTCGTCGCGCAGACCTTCATCGTTGGCGCGGCGCTGATCAAGGGGTCGACCGCGTTCAAGCCGCCCGACATCGAATATCGCGTCACGCTGGCGTATCAGGCCAATTATGTCGACGTACCCGAACGGCGCGTGCTCGACGTGCGTCCGTCGAAGGCGAGCCACCGGTACGACAGCTTCCTCGGCGTGCAGGAATTGTTCGTCGACAAGCATCTCGGCAACACGTCCGACCGCTATGATTTCTATTCGATCCGCCTAGGCATCCAGCCGTTCCAGAGCGATTTTCGCGGTTTCCTGTTCAACGACAGCCAGCTCGGCATCCGCCTCTTCGGCAACCGCGACAACAACCGCTTCCAATATAATCTCGCGGCCTTCTGGCGGCTCGAAAAGGACACCAATTCGGGTTTGAACGACATCACCCAGACCCCGCGCGACGATTTCATCCTGACCGCCAACCTCTATCGCCAGGATTTCCCGGTCGTCGGGCTGACCAGCCAGGTCAGCGTGACGTACAATATGAACCGCGAAAAGAATGACGTGCAGATCGACCACAACGGCTTTCCGGTGCGCCCGGCGCTGCTCGGCGATCTGCGCGGGCGCGAATATGATGTCGTCTACCTCGGCTACAGCGCCGACGGCCGGATCGGGCGGATCAACCTGACCGCCAGCTTCTATGCCGCACTCGGCGAAGACCGGAACAGCTTCTTCACCAGCCAGCCCGCCGAAATCCGCGCCGGTTTCGGCGCCATCGAGCTCAGCTACGATTATGACTGGATGCGCTTCCGGCTGTCGGGGCTCTACGCCACCGGCGACGGCGATCCGTATAACAGGACCGAAGGCGGTTTCGACGCGATCTTCGAAAACCCGATCTTCGGCGGCGCCGACACCAGCTACTGGATCCGCCAGACGATCCCGTTCGCCGGCGGCGGGCGCGCGATTGCGATCAACGGCCGCAACGGCATATTGAACTCGCTGCGCTCGTCGAAGGAAGAGGGGCAGTCGAACTTCAACAATCCCGGCACCGTCTTCGTCGGCGCCGGCGCCGATTTCGACCTGTCGCCGCAGACGCGGATCAGCGTCAACGCCAACCATCTGTGGTTCGAGAACACATCGTCGCTGCAGGCGCTGCGCGTCGAGGGCTCGATCCCGAAGGACATCGGCTGGGACCTGTCGATCGCCGGCATCTGGCGGCCGAAGGCGACGCAGAACATCGTCGGGCGGCTCAGCGCCGCGGTGCTGCTGCCGGGCAAGGGGTTCAAGGATTTGTTCGACAACAAGCAGAACAACGACGCCTATCTCTCGATCCTCGCCAATGTGATTTTGAGTTTCTGATCGTGACGCGCCAGATCTTCGCCCTTTTCGCCTTCCTGCTGATGAGCGTCAGCCTTGGCGTCGGGGTCACCCGCGCCGCCGAAGAGGAAAAGCCGCTCAAGATCGAATATCGCTTCACGCCCCCTGCCCCGCGCGAGCAGAGCGAGGCCGACGTGGCGGCGAAATCGACCGGTTGCTACAGCTGCCACACCCAGACCGACCAGCCGTCGATGCACGCGACCCCGGCGGTGCGGCTCGGCTGCACCGATTGCCACGGCGGCGACGCGGCCACCCCCGCCGCCTTCGGCAAACCCGAACTCGGTTACCGGAATGCCTATAATATCGCCGCGATGAAGCTGGCGCATCCGCAGCCGACGCTGCCTGGCGCCTGGCACTACAGCTCGGCCAATCCCGAGCGCAGCTATACCTTGCTCAACAAGGAATCGCCCGAGTTCATCCGTTTCGTCAATCCCAGCGATTACCGCGTCGCGCGCGAGGCGTGCGGCGCCTGCCACCTCGAGGTGATCGAGGCGACAGAACGCTCGCTGATGTCGACCTCGGCGATGCTGTGGGGCGGCGCGGCGTATAACAATGGCATCGTGCCGTATAAAAATTACGTGTTCGGCGAGGCCTATACCCGCACCGGCGAGGCCGCCTGCATCCTGTCGCCGTCGTCGCGGCTGACCGCCGAGGAATATAAGGAGGCGTGCAAGCCCGGTTTCGCGTCGGACAAGATATTGACCGACGACGAAACGAAACGCGGCGCGCTCGCGCGCATGTATCCGCTGCCGCGCTGGAGCGTCATCCCGCCCGGCGACGTGTTCCGCGTCTTCGAGCGCGGCGGCCGCAACATCATCACGCAATTCCCCGAAATCGGCCTGCCCAACCCGAGCGGCAGCATCCAGCGGCTCGAAGAGCCCGGCCGCCCCGACCTCAAGCAATCGAACCGCGGCCCCGGCACCGGGCTGCGCGTCGCGATCCCGGTGCTCAATATCCACAAGACGCGCCTCAACGATCCGCTGATGTGGTTCATGGGCACCAACGACCAGCCGGGCGACTATCGCCATTCGGGCTGCTCGGGCTGCCACGTCGTCTATGCCAACGACCGCGAACCGCGCCACAGCCTGACCTATGCCAAGTTCGGCCGCGACGGCGAGACCGATACCGTCGACCCGACGATCCGCGAGAAATTATGGACCGGCGGCGACCATGACGGCGGCAAGCAACCCGCCGGCGGCGGTCATTCCGAAGCGTCGCACATGGCCCCTGACGACGGTTTTGTCGGCGGAACCGGACATGGCGGGTTGATCGATCCCGCCGCCGCGACCGCCGGGGCGCCACAACGCGAACCGCGCCCGCGCCGGGAATCGGGGCACCCGATCAGCCACGCCTTCACCCGCGCAATCCCGACGTCGCAATGCATGACCTGCCACATGCACCAGCCGAACATCTTCCTGAACTCGTACCTCGGCTACACGATGTGGGATTATGAATCCGACGCGCCGCAGATGTGGCCCGGGCCGGACAACACGGCGCCGCGCCCGCCGGGGATGAGCGACGAGGACTATCAGAAGAAATACAAGCAGCAGCGCTATCCGACCGCCGCCGAGGCGCATGCGGTGCTCGAACGCAATCCCGAGGCCGCGGCGACGCGCGGGCTGTGGGCCGATGTCGAGTTCCTGCGCGACGTCTATGACGTCAACGACAGCAACAAGGACACGCAGTTCGCCGACTATCATGGTCACGGCTGGAATTTCCGCGGCATCTTCAAACGCGATCGCAATGGCAATCTGCTGAACGCCGACGGCAATATGGCAACCTACGGCACCGACACCGCGAACATCGTCGATCCCGCGGATCCCGAAAAATGGCGCAAAAGCTGTAGCCATTACACCGATCCCAAGCAGCGCGACCTGTGCCTGACCAGCGCCGATCCCGGCAAGCCGGGGGTCGAGGGCAAGTTCGTGCCGCCCGGCATCAACCCCGGCAAGGCCGTCCACATGATGGACATCCACGCCGAAAAGGGCATGCAATGCGCCGACTGTCACTTCGCACAGGACAGCCATGGCAATGGCTATATCCAGGGCGAAGTCGCCAATGCGGTCGAGATCGGGTGCAAGGATTGCCATGGCACCGCCGACGCCTTGCCCAACCTCCTGACCTCGAACGTCGCGGCGCGCCCGCAGGGGACCAATCTGGCGCTGCTGCGCAACCCCGACGGGCGGCGGCGTTTCGAATTCCAGTATAATGACGACGCCGAGGTGATCGGGCTGATCCAGCGCTCGATCGTCGACCCGAAGCTCGAATGGCAGGTCAGCCTGGTCAAGCAGGCCGTAACCCCCGGTCCGCAATTCAACGCCAGGGCGGCGCGCGCCAAGCTGATGGCGCGATCGGGCAGCGACGACGGCAAGTATGAATGGGGGCCGGGGATTGCCAAGGAAGATCGCGCCCACGGCGACGACAAGATGACCTGCTTCACCTGTCACCTGTCGTGGACGACGAGTTGCGGCGGCTGCCATTTGCCGATCGAGGCGAACTGGAAAACCAAGATGCACCATTTCGAGGGTGAGGAGACGCGCAACTTCGCGACCTACAACCCGCAGGTCGCGCGCGACGAGATGTTCCAGCTCGGCCGCCACCAGCTGACCAAGCCCGGCGAGCCCGGTCCGAACGGCGAAGCACGCGGCATCATCACCCCGGTGCGCTCGACCTCGGCGCTGATCCTGTCGTCGACCAACATCAACCGTGAGCGCATCTATGTGCAGCAGCCGCCGATTTCGTCGGCGGGCTATTCGAGCCAGGCCTTTGCCCCGCATTTCCCGCACACGGTGCGCCGTTCCGAAACCAAGCAGTGCAGCGACTGCCATGTGTCGGCAAGCGACGACAACAATGCGATCATGTCGCAGCTGATGTTGCTCGGCACCAACTTCGTCAATTTCGTCGGGCTCAACGTCTGGTCGGGGATGGAAGATGGCTTCCAGGCGACGCGCGTCACCGAATGGGACGAGCCGCAGGCGGTGATCGGCAGCTACCTCCACCGCTATTCCTATCCCGATTACTGGAAGCTGCACGTCGACCAGAACGGGCGCGAGCTGAAAAACTGGGTCCGCGGCAAGACCTTTGACGCCAAGGGCTCGGGCGAAACGCAGGCGCTCGAAGAGTTCGAAAACATCGTTCAGGACACCAGCGGCCGGGTGAATTGCCTGCAACAGCGCGGCGAATATATGTTCGTCGCCGAAGGGCGCGGTGGTTTCCGCGTCTATGACGTCGCCTCGATCGGCAACAAGGGGTTTTCCGAACGCATCGTCCGCGCCCCCTTCTCACCGCTCGGCCACGACACCCATGTGAAGACGAAGAACGCGACCTGCATGGCGATCGCGACGACCCAGCCGATCAGCGTGTCGCGCAACGAGATGATCGTGAAGGATTTTCCCGAAAACCACGAGCAGGTGATGCACGACATCTATCGCTACGCCGTCATCACCGACAGCGTCGAAGGCCTGGTGCTGGTCGACATCGACACGCTGGCCGACGGCGAGTTCCGCAACAACCGGCTGCAGCGCGCGCTGACCTGGAACGAGGGCAATGTGCTGGCGGGGGCGCGGCATGTGACGCTGGCGGGCAGCATCGCCTATATCACCACCGATGCCGGGCTGGTCGTGCTCGACCTGACCACGCCGCTGGCGCCCAAGGTCGCGGCGCAGTTGCCGCTCACCGACGCGCGCGCCAGCGCGGTCCAGTTCCGGTACCTGTGGGTCACCGATGCCGAGGGGGTGAAGCTGTTCGACGTCACCAATCTGGCGCAGCCGGTTGCGGTGCCCGAGGGGACGGTCCGCCTGACCAATGCGCGGAAAATCTATCTCGCGCGGACCTATATGTATGTCGCGGCGAAACAGGATGGGCTGGTGATCGTCGACGTCACGCGCCCGACCGCGCCGGTGGTCTGGCCGGGGCTGACCTTCGGCGGCGCGATGCAAGACGCCGAGGATGTGATCGTCGCGTCGACAAACGCCTCGCTGTTCGGCTACGTCGCCGACGGGCGTGGCGGCATCAAGGTGATCCAGCTGACCAGCCCCGACAATCCCGGCCTTTATGGCTTCTCGCCCAAACCGACCCCCGAACTGATCGCCTGGGCCAAGACGCCCTCGCCGGCGCTGGCGCTGTCGAAGGGGCTAGACCGCGACCGCGCGGTCGACGAGACCGGCGGTCAGATGGCGGTATTCGGCCGCCTCGGCTCGCGGCCGTTCACCCGGCCCGAGATGGAGAAGCTGTTCCTGAACAGCCGCGGGCTGGTGTACCGAGTCCGCGACGAGGTCGATCAGACGGCGTGGCGGCCGCCGCTGCTTTACGCGAATTGAGGATTAAGGCGGGTAGTGACCATAAGCCGACATTTGGGGCGGCTGAACGTCACCCGGTGCGCTTCGCCTTCGGCGCCGGGGTCTTCGGCTTGAACCGGCACAGGTCGGCGACCGGGCAGCGCCAGCATTCGGGGGTCCGCGCCTTGCAGATGTAGCGGCCGTGGAGGATCAGCCAGTGGTGCGCGCCGACGCGGAACGGCTGCGGGGTTTTCTGTTCCAGCTGTTTTTCGACCGCGAGCACGGTCTTGCCCGGCGCCAGCCCGGTGCGGTTGCCGACGCGAAAGATGTGGGTGTCGACGGCGAAGGTTTCGGCCCCGAAGGCGCAATTCATCACGACATTGGCGGTCTTGCGGCCGACCCCCGGCAATTCGACGAGCGTGTCGCGGTCGGCGGGGACCGCGCCGCCATGGTCGCGGACGAGGATGTCGGACAGCGCGATGACATTCTTCGCCTTGCCGTTGAACAACCCGATCGTCTTGATATGCTCTTTCAGCCCCGCCTCGCCGAGATCGAGCATTTGCTGCGGGGTCTTCACCTCCTCGAACAGCGTCCGCGTCGCCTTGTTCACCCCGACATCGGTCGCTTGCGCCGAGAGCACGACCGCGACGAGCAGCTGGTAAGTGTTGCCGAACTGGAGTTCGGTCTCCGGACTGGGGTTGAGTTCGGCGAGGCGCCGGTAGAACTCGAAAATATCCGCCTTTTTCACCGTTCGGGCAGCCCCAGCACCTGCGGCATCGTATAACGCCCCGGCCCCTGGCCGACCAGCCACAGCGCCGCCTTTACCGCGCCGCGCGCGAAGATCATGCGGTTTTCGGCGCGGTGCGACAGGGTGATCATTTCCTCATCGCCCGCGAAAATCACGTCATGGTCGCCCGCGACGGTGCCGCCGCGCAACGATGCAAAGCCGATCTTGCCAGGACCGCGCGCGCCGGTCAGCCCGTCGCGGCCGCGTTCCGACCCAGCTTTAAGGTCGATGCCACGCCCGTCGGCGGCGGCCTGCCCGAGCAGCAGTGCGGTGCCGCTGGGGGCGTCGACCTTCATCCGGTGGTGCATTTCGACCACCTCGATATCCCAGTCGGCGTCGAGCCGCGCCGCGGCTTCCCTGACCAGATGCGCGAGCAGGGTGACGCCGAGCGAAGTGTTGCCGGTCTGGAGCACCGCGATGTCGGCGGCGGCATTGTCGATCAGATAATGGTGGCGTTCCTCCAGCCCGGTGGTGCCGACGACGATCGGCGTCTTGGCGGCGATGCAGGCGTCAAGCGTCGCCTCGAGCGCGGCGGGCGACGAAAAATCTACGAGCACATCGGCGTCCCTCGCAAGGGCCGTAATGTCGCCGCCCTGATCGATGCCGCGCATCTGCTGCCCCGCGCCGGCAATCGCCGCGGCGAGCGCGATGCCCATGCGGCCCTGGCTGCCGATGATGCCGATGCTGGTCATATGCCCGATCCCCTGAAGTGCGGCCTTCCTTTAGCCGTTGGTGTCGAGCGAAGTCGAGACACGTCGACGCGGTGTCAAACGCCTCTCGACTTCGCTCGCGGCGAACGGATAGGATTGGACATGGAAAAAATTCGCAACATCGTCATCCTGACCGGCGCCGGCGTATCGGCGGAGAGCGGCATCGATACCTTTCGCGACGGCGGCGGATTGTGGGAACAGCACCGCGTCGAGGATGTCGCGACCCCTGAAGCCTTTGCCCGCGACCCCGACCTGGTCCACCGTTTCTATGACGCGCGGCGCGCCGCAATCCAGACCAAGGTGCCGAACGCGGCGCACGCAGCGCTGGCACGGCTCGACGCCGCTTGGCCCGGCGACCTGCTGATCGTCACCCAGAATGTCGACGATTTGCACGAGCGCGCGGGGGCGAAGCGGTTGATCCATATGCATGGCGAGCATCTGAACGCCTGGTGCGCGGCGTGCGACGCGCGATTGCCGTGGACCGGGCCGTTGTTCGACCGGCCGGCCTGCGCGGCCTGCGGCGTGGTCGGCACGCTGCGCCCCGACATCGTGTGGTTCGGCGAGATGCCGTACCGGATGGACGAGATTTATGCGGCGCTGAACCGCGCCGACCTGTTCGTGTCGATCGGCACCTCGGGCGCGGTGTATCCGGCGGCGGGATTCGTCCGCGAGGCGCGGCAATCGGGCGCCCGGACGCTGGAGCTGAACATGGAGCCGAGCCAGGGAAGCCATTGGTTCAATGAGGCGCGACACGGGCCGGCGAGCGCGCTGGTGCCCAAATGGGTCGACGAAGTGCTGGGCGGGGTCGGTTTTCCCTGACCCACAACAGCGGGCGGTCGCTGTGCCGCCTAAAGCCGCTCGGCCTGCACCACGGTATCCGATGCGCGCAGCGCCGACAAGATGCGCATCAGATGGTGGACGTCACGCACTTCGACGACGACGTCATAGGTGTGAAAGCCGCCTTCGCGGTTCGACAGCCGCAAATTGGTGATGTTCGCCATATTGGCGGCCAGGATGCCCGACATTTCGGCCAGCGTGCCGGGCTCGTTCCGGATGACGATGCACAGCCGCGCGTTGCCGCCTTCGCTGTCTTCCTGCCACCGGAGGTCGATCCAGTCGGCATCGACCCCGTCGGCGAGGCTGGGGCAGTCGATGACGTGCACCTCGATCCCCTCGCCTTCGCGCGCAAGGCCGACGATGCGGTCGCCGGGGACCGGGTGGCAGCAATCGGCGAGCTTGTAGGCGACCCCCGGGGTCAGCCCCTCGATTGACACCGCCGCGCCCTGGCGCAGCTTGCCGGGCTTCGACTTCAGGTCCGCCGTGATGCCGGGAACGAGCGCCTCGAGCACCGCATTGTCCGACAGCTGGCGCCGGCCGATGGCGACGTAAAAGGCGGTATCGTCGTCCATCCGCAACCGCGCCCGCGCCGCCGCGCGCGCCTTGTCGCCGACGCGGTTGGGCAGGCGATCGACGATCTCGTCGTACATCTTGCGGCCGAGCGCGGCGAGCTCGACCTTTTCCTTCGTCCGCACATGGCGGCGGATCGCTGCGCGCGCCTTGCCGGTGACAGCAAAGCCCAGCCACGCCGGCTGCGGGGTCTGCTTGTCCGACGACAGGATTTCGACGGTGTCGCCGTTGGCGAGCTGGGTGCGCAGCGGTACCAGCCGCCCGTTCACCTTGGCGCCGACGGTGCGGTCGCCGAGCCCGGTGTGGACGGCATAGGCGAAGTCGACCGGGGTTGCGCCCTTGGGCAGCTGGTGCAGGCTGCCCTTGGGGGTGAAGGCGAAGATGCGATCCTGATACATCGCGATGCGGGTGTTTTCGAGCAATTCGTCGGGATCGTGCGTCTGTTCGAGGATCTCGATGAGATCGCGGATCCAGCCCGCCTGGCCGTCGGGGGCGCTGCCGCCCTGTTTGTAGGCCCAGTGCGCGGCAAAGCCGAATTCGGACTGCTGGTGCATCGACAGGCTGCGGATCTGGATTTCGATGCGCATGTTCTGCTGGTGCATGATCGTCGTGTGCAGCGATTTGTAACCGTTGCGCTTGGGGGTCGAGATATAATCCTTGAACCGGCCGGGGACCATTTTCCACTTGCGGTGAATCATCCCCAGCGCGGCATAACAATCGGCGTCGGTCGGGGTGACGATGCGAAACGCGATGATGTCGGTGACCTGTTCGAAGCTGACATGGCGCTCCTGCATCTTGCGCCAGATCGAATAAGGGTGCTTCTCGCGCCCCGAAATATCGGCCTCGATGCCACCCTTGGCGAGCAGATCCTTGAACTCTCGCGTAATCGCCGCGACCTTGTCCTTGCCGCCCGCGGTCAGTTTGGCGAGGCGGCCGGTGATCGTCGCATAGGCTTCGGGCTCGAGTTCGCTGAACGCCAGCAGCTGCATCTCGCGCATATATTCATACATGCCGATCCGCTCGGCGAGCGGGGCATAGATATCCATCGTCTCCTTGGCGATGCGGCGGCGCTTTTCGGGGTTCTGGATAAAATGCAGCGTGCGCATATTGTGCAGCCGGTCGGCGAGCTTGACGAGCAGCACGCGAATGTCGTCGGACATGGCGAGCAGGAATTTGCGCAGATTTTCGGCGGCGCGCTCGTTCTCGGTCTGCGCCTCGATCTTGCTGAGCTTGGTCACGCCATCGACGAGCCGCCCGACGTCGGCGCCGAACAGGCGCTCGATTTCTTCGGGGGTGGTCAGCGTGTCCTCGAGCGTGTCGTGGAGCAGCGCGGTGACGATCGTCTCGCTGTCGAGGTGGAGGTCGGTCAGAATCCCCGCGACCTCGACCGGGTGGCTGAAATAGGGGTCGCCCGACGCACGCTTCTGGCTGCCATGTTTCTGGACCGTGAAGACATAGGCGCGGTTGAGCAGCGCCTCGTCGACGTCGGGGTCATAAGCGCGCACGCGCTCGACAAGTTCATACTGTCTCAGCATCCTGTGCCAATGTCGTGCATGCGCGGGCAAATGCAATGCGAAACTTAGCTGCGCGAGGCGCCCCCGCCGCCGCAACATTGGTAAACGGCATTGGAAGCATCGTGCGCGCGCGATACGGCGGACGATGATGGGGACCGAAGCGCTCGATTCGACTGCGACACCGCGCGTGTCGATGGTCATGCCCGTGCACAATGGCGCGCGCTGGCTGGCCGACGCCATCGATTCGGTGCTGGCGCAGGACTATCGCGATTTCGAGCTGATCCTGGTCGACGACGCCTCGCGCGACGCCTCGCCCGCCATCATGGCCGCCGCGGCGGCGCGCGATCGACGTGTCCGGCTGGTCAGCCTGGCGGACAATGTCGGCCTGCCCGCCGCGCTCAACCACGGCTTTGCGCAGGCGCGCGGCGAGTTCCACAGTTGGACCTCCGACGATAATCTGCTGCGCCCGGCGATGCTAACGCGGCTGGTCGCAACGCTCGACGCGCACCCCGACGCCGGCGTCGTCCACGCCGACTTCACGCTGATCGACGAGGCTGGAACCGACCTCGGCCGGTCGCGCGTCGGGCCGGTCGAGCGGCTGCTCCACGGCAACAATATCGGCGCCTGCTTCCTCTATCGCCGCGCGGTGACCGAGGCGCTCGGCGGGTACGATACCGCGCTGTTCGGGGTCGAGGATTACGACTTCTGGCTGCGCGCTGCGTCGCGTTTCGTCTTCGTCGCGCTCCACGAGGATCTGTACATCTATCGCAAGCATGGCGGCAGCCTGACGAGCCAGCGCGCCGAACGCATCCAGGCGCTGACCGCCGAAATCGTCGAACGGGCGCTGCCCGCCGCCCTGTCGGCGCGCAGCCGCAGCGAGATATTACTCGGACTCGCGCTGAACAGCCGGCTGCGCTGGCGCTTCGATCTGGTCCGCCGCGCCTTCCGGTCGGACCCGGGCCATGTCGCGATGCGCCTGCCGCAACTGGCGCGCTGGTCGCTGGTGGTGGCGCGAAACCGCTTCGCAACCTGACGTCGCCAGCCCGCTGACGGCGGTTTCAGGCCGCTGCAGCGTCGCCGACGGCACCGGTTGCAAAATGCAACGCAGGCCATATATTTTTTTGGCGCGGGGGCGGATTTTACGTTAGGGCATGGCCTATGGGAAAATTACGCGAACCGCTGAACGATCTGAACGGGGGCAATTGCGCCCTCCCGCTCGCCCTCGAGGCGATGGGCGAACGCTGGTCGTTCATGATCCTGCGCGCCGCCTTCAACGGGGTCCATCATTTCGAGGAGTTTCAGCAGGAGCTCAACATCGCGCGCAATATCCTGTCGAACCGGCTGTCGCGGCTGGTCGATCATGGCATCATGGCGCGCGAAGTGATGGCCGAGGATCGCCGCAAGGTGCGCTACCAGCTCACCGACAAAGGCGTCGCCCTGTTGCCGGCGATGATCGCGCTGCGCCAATGGGGCGAAAAATGGGGCGCCGGCGTGCCCTCGACCCCGGTGCTCGTCGACGTCCGCGACGAACAGCCGATCGGCCCGGTGACGATCACCGCGCACGACGGCCGGCCGCTCGGTTACAAGGAACTGGTGTGGAAGCATCGCTCCGAACTCCAGCCGCTCGGTCAGGCGCGGGTGCGCGCCGAAGATCGGATGGCCTCGGTCGCCGCGGAATGACGAAGCGCCACCGCGGCCCGGCCGGGCCCGCCGCACCCCGGCGCTGATCATCGGACTTCAGAACGCCTCCATGCCGCTGTTCGGACTTTCTTCACCCGGCCCCTTTTTCAGTAACAAGGTGCGGGCCTTCTGGAATCTCCAGATTCTGGGCTGGCTGGCGTGGCTCGGGCTGCGCGGCGTCTCGGGGCTTGCCGGCGGGCAGTCCTTCACCTTTCTGGTCCCGGTGCTGGTGTCGGCACTCACCGGCTTTTCGCTGACCCTGATACTCTCGGCCTGCTACCGCGCCTTGATCAGCCGCCGGCCGATCCTGATGTGGAGTGCCAGCTTCGGGTTGATGGTGCTCGCGACCGCGCTGTGGGCGTTCATCGACGCCTGGGTGGTGCAGATCATGAACCCGAACAGCGAAACGGGGTTCACCGGGCTGCTCCTCGCGCTCGTCTATGTCGATGCAACGTCGCTGGCCGCCTGGTCGGCGCTCTATTTCGCGATCAACTATTTCCTCCAGCTCGAGGAACAGACCGACCGCGTACTGCGGCTCGAAACGCAGGCCGCTTCGGCACAGCTCGCGATGCTGCGTTACCAGCTCAACCCGCATTTCCTGTTCAACACCCTCAACAGCATTTCGACGCTGGTGCTGCTGAAACAGTCCGAACCTGCCAACGCCATGCTGTCGCGGCTGTCGGCGTTCCTGCGTTACACGCTCGCCAACGAGCCGACCGCGCAGGTGACGCTGGCGCAGGAGATCGAGACGCTGAAGCTCTATCTGGATATCGAGAAGATGCGCTTCGAGGAACGGCTGCGCCCGCATTTCGCGATCGATCCGGCGGTTGCGCGGGCGCGTCTGCCGTCGCTGCTGCTCCAGCCGCTCATCGAAAATGCGATCAAATATGCCGTGACGCCGCAGGAAGACGGCGCCGATATCACCATTTCTGCGCAACTGGCCGGTCAAAATGTCCGGATCACCGTGTCGGACACGGGTGCGGGATTGCCAGCCGACCCCGCCGACGCCACGTCGAGCCATGCAACGGAATCGACGGGCGTGGGTTTAGCCAATATCCGCGACCGGCTGGCGCAGGCATTTGGTGACCAGCATCGGTTCGAGGTGCAGTCGGGTGCCGATGGCGGCTTCACGGTTATTGTCGAGTTTCCGTTTCAACCCGATGGACAAGCAAGGATTGGAACCGAAGGCCCATGACGATCAGAACCATCCTGGTGGATGACGAAAAATTGGCGACGCAAGGCCTGCAATTGCGGCTCGAACCGCATGGCGACGTCGAGATTGTCGACACCGCCCAGAACGGGCGCGAAGCGATCCGCAAGATCAAGACCCACAAACCCGACCTCGTCTTCCTCGACATCCAGATGCCGGGCTTCGACGGATTTTCGGTGATTCAAGGATTGATGGAGGTCGAGCCGCCGCTCGTCGTTTTCGTCACCGCCTATTCGGACCATGCGATCCGCGCCTTCGAGGCGCAGGCGGTCGATTATCTGGTCAAGCCGGTCGAGCCCGAGCGGCTGGCCGATGCGCTCGACCGCGTCCGCCAGCGGCTTACCGAAAAGCGCGGCGCGGCCGAGGTCGAGCGTCTGAAAACCGTGCTCGCCGAGGTCGCTCCCGAGGCGGTGGGCGACTATGACGCCGAAATCCAGCCCGACGCGCACGCCGCCGACCGTTATGAAAAGATGATCAACATCAAGGATCGCGGCCAGATCTTCCGCGTCGATGTCGACAGCATCGAGCGCATCGACGCCGCGGGCGACTATATGTGCATCTATACCGCCGACAACAGCCTGATCCTGCGCGAGACGATGAAGGATCTGGAAAAGCGGCTCGACCCGCGCAATTTCCAGCGCGTCCACCGCTCGACGATCGTCAATTTAAGCCAGGTCAAGCAGGTCAAGCCGCACACCAACGGCGAATGTTTCCTGGTACTCGGATCGGGCGCGCAGGTGAAGGTCAGCCGCAGCTACAGGGATGTGGTGGCGCGGTTCGTGCACTAAATTTCGCACAAAGCCACAAAGCCACAAAGATTTCTCAACCCGTTCGCCGTGAGCATGTCGAAGGGCCGTTCTTTCTTTGCGAAGTCGAAGATAAGAACGGTGCTTCGACAAGCGCAGCACAAATGGGAACGGGAATCTTTGTGGCTTCGTGGCTTCGTGCGATCAAAAAATGGCGTTGCTCGCGGTTACAGCTGATGCCCCGTCCTGTCCCGCTTCGTTGCGAGATATTGCTCGTTATATTTGTTCGTCGGCAGCGCGAGCGGCAGGCGCTCGACGACCTCGACTCCCTCCCTTTCCAGCCGCGCGACCTTTTCGGGATTGTTCGTCATCAGCCGGATGCGCGGCACGTTCAGCAGCGCCAGCATCCGCGCCGCGATCGCGAAATCGCGCGCCTCGACCGGAAACCCCAGCCGCAAATTGGCATCGACGGTGTCGTACCCCTGATCCTGCAGCGCATAGGCGCGCAGTTTGTTGACCAGCCCGATACCGCGCCCCTCCTGCCTGAGATAGAGCAACACCCCCCAAGGCGCGTCGGCCATCGCGGCGAGCGCCGCATGCAGCTGCGGTCCGCAGTCGCATTTGAGGCTGCCGAGCACATCGCCGGTCAGGCATTCGCTGTGCAGCCGCACGACGGGCGGGCTTGCGTCGCGTTTGCCGATGACGAGCGCGACATGGTCCGACGCTTCCTCGGGAGTCCGGAACGCGACGATTTCAGCGGTTTCGCTGACCGCCACGGGCAGCCGCGCCCGCGCCGCAATGACGAGGCGCGCGGGGTCGAGCAGCGCCGCGACATCTTCGGTGCTGCATTCGGTCTCGATTTCGCCCGCCGCTGCGCGGACGAAGAAGGCGGGCAGCAGCCCTGCGTGCCGCGCCATCGTCATCGCACTCATCGCCGCCACGTCGTCGCCGGTCGCCATGGTGCGAAATGGCCCCTTGAGCGGATGGGCGAGGTCGAGCGACGGGTCGGCGATCGCCAGCGCTGCGGTCATCGTGCCGGCGGCGTCCGCCAGCCGCACCGGGCCGGGGGCCGCGGCGACGCGCTGGTTGGTGAGCTTCAGCGTGACCGCGCGCTCGCCCGAGATGAGCAGGTCGCGGCTGGCGAAATCGGCCAGCGCTGCATCGGCGGCGCTTTCGACCGCGAGCAGATCGAGCGCGCCCGCGCTGCCCACGATGCGAAACGGCCAGCCGCGGCGCAGCGCGTCGATGGCGCGCGCGGCCCGGCGAGCGCCGACGCCTGTCAAAAGGCGAACTCGGTGATCAGCGGAATATGGTCCGACGGGCGTTCCCAGCTGCGCGCCGGCTGGACGATGCGGTGCGCGATCGCCTGATCCTTCAATCCCGGGGTCACCCACATATGGTCGAGGCGGCGGCCGCGGTTGGAGGCTTCCCAGTCCTTGGCGCGATAGCTCCACCAAGTGAACAGCGGGGTCGGCGGCGCGATGAAGTGGCGGCCGAGATCGACCCAGTCCGATGCCGCCTGCAACCGCGCGAGGGTTTCGACCTCGACCGGCGTGTGGCTGACCACATCGAGCAGCGCCCGGTGGTTCCAGACGTCGCTTTCGAGCGGCGCGACGTTGAAGTCGCCGGTCAGCACCGTCGGCTGGTCGAGCAGCCCCGACCATTCGGTCATCCGCCCGAAGAAATCGAGCTTCTGGCCGAATTTGGGGTTGAGGGCGCGGTCGGCGATGTCGCCGCCGGCGGGGATATAGACATTATCGAGCCGTACGCCCGACGGGAGGGTGACGCCGACGTGGCGCGCTTCGCCGTTCGCCTGCCAGTCATATTTGCGGACATCGGCCAGCGGCACCTTGCTGACGATCGCGACGCCGTGGTGCATGCGCTGGCCGTGGGTGACGATGTGGCGGTACCCCAGGTCCTCGAACATGCCCTTCGGAAACAGCCCGCATTCGACCTTGGTCTCCTGAAGGCAGAGGACATCGGGCGCTTCTTCGCGCAGGAATTTCTCGACGATGCCGATGCGCGCGCGGACGCTGTTGATGTTCCACGATGCGATGCTGGTACGGGTCATGCCGGAGGCTCTATCGGCGCGCGCGGTGCTTAGCAACGTGGTTGCGGCACCGGCGTGGCGCCGAATCATAAACCCCCGTCCCAGGGGCGGTGGAACGGGGGTTCAAGGTCAGCGTTCGTCACGCTCTTGAATGAAGACACCTGGCGACCCGAGAGGGGCAACAGGGGGAAACCCAAATCCGGGAGCCGTGTTTGGCGCCTTCGAGAGTTGAAATAGCCCCGCTTCCCTGTCGCCAAGCTGAACGAAATACGGCGGTTTTGCGGCGTCTTTGCAGTTCGTCGATGCTGGATGTCGGTTGGGCGGAAAAACGGCGCCGAATCCGCATTCTGATTCGGCGCCGGTTGAATTTCGCGATCGCGGCGGCGGCGATCAGCCGCTGCGGCCGCGCTGTTTCGGACGCGGGTCGGTCCAGCGGAACGCCGAATCGGCGACCGCGACGTTGAATTTCTGGTTCGACAGGTCGATCCGCGTGCGGTTGTTCTGCGAATCGAGCGCGACCCAGCCGCGCAGCCGCAGGCCGCCGGGTGCCGCTGCCTCGCGGACGAACACCATGGTGATGGTGCCATATTCGGGGCGCTTGGGATCCTTGACCTCGACGCTCAACACCGACGGGCTGCCGGTCGGGACGATCTTGGCGTAGCGCGACAGGTCGCGGTCGGGATCGAGCAGCGCGCCGAGCGGCGAATTCTTCACCGGCCAGCTTTGCACCTGCTTCACTTCATAGTCGATCACGGTCAGCCGGCTGCCGTCGCCGACGATCAGCATCGGGACGTCCTTCTGATACTGGAAGCGGATCTTGCCCGGGCGTTTCAGGGTCAGCTTGCCGCTGAGCCGCTGGTTGTTGCGGTCGGTCTGGACGAAATCGGCGGTCATCGAACCGGTCGAGCGCAGATGCGCCTGCACCGCCGCGAGCGTATTCGACGTCTGCGCGATCGCCGGCACGCCGAGTGCAAGGCCCGCCGCGGCGAGCGGGGCGAGCGTCCACGCGGCGGCGCGGGTCAGGGTGGGGCGGACAATCTTCAAGGTCATGAAACTCTCATTCTGCGATAGGTCGGGCCGGTATGGCGGCGGGCTATTGAACCCGCCGTGAACCCGGCCGTTAGACGCTGTTCAAGTCATCGGTGGGCAAATAGTTCCCATCTGGCGCTTCAACGCTGTTGGCCATATTGGTCGGTCAGCACGTCGCGGCGGCCGACGTGATTGGGCGGGCTGACCAGCCCTTCCTCCTCCATCCGCTCGATCAGGCGGGCGGCGCTGTTATAGCCGATGCGCAATTGCCGTTGCAGCCAACTGGTCGAAGCTTTCTGGCTTTCGACGACGATCTGGCACGCTTTCGCATACATGCGATCTTCGGCGCTGTCGCCGCCCGCAGGGGCGCCTTCCATCGCGAAACCGCCGTCCTCAGGGTCTTCGGTGACGCTTTCGACATAGTCGGGGCGGCCCTGGCCGCGCCAATGGTCGGCGACCGCGCGCACCTCGTCGTCGGACACGAAGGGGCCGTGGATACGGGTGATCTGCTTGCCGCCGGGGACATAGAGCATGTCCCCCTTGCCGAGCAATTGCTCGGCGCCCGCTTCGCCCAGGATCGTGCGGCTGTCGATTTTCGACGTCACGTTGAAGCTGATCCGCGTCGGCAGGTTCGCCTTGATCACACCGGTGATGACGTCGACCGAGGGGCGCTGCGTCGCGAGGATCAGGTGGATGCCCGCCGCGCGCGCCTTTTGCGCGAGCCGCTGGATCAGGAATTCAACCTCCTTGCCCGCGGTCATCATCAGGTCGGCGAGCTCGTCGACGACGACGACGATCTGCGGCAGCGGCGCATAGTCGAGCGCCTCTTCCTCATAGACCGGCTGCCCAGTGTCGGGATCGTAACCGGTCTGAACGCGCCGCCCGAGCGACTTGCCCTTGGCGAGCGCGCCGCGCACCTTGTCGTTGTAGGATGCCAGGTTGCGCACCGACAGCGACGACATCATCCGGTAGCGGTCCTCCATCTGCTCGACCGCCCATTTCAGCGCCCGGATCGCCTTCTTGGGTTCCGTGACGACGGGCGCGAGCAGGTGCGGAATGTCGTCATAAACGCTGAGTTCCAGCATCTTGGGGTCGATCATGATCATCTTCACCTGATCGGGACCGAGGCGATAGAGCAACGACAGGATCATCGCGTTGAGCCCGACCGACTTGCCCGACCCGGTGGTCCCCGCGATCAGCAGATGCGGCATCGGCGCCAGGTCGGCGATCATCGGGTCGCCGCTGATATTCTTCCCCAGAATGATCGGCAGTGCGCCGGTCTGATCCTGGAACAGCGCGCTGCCGATGATTTCGTGCAGCACCACCGCCTCGCGCTGCGCATTGGGCAGTTCGATGCCGATCACGGTGCGGCCGGGGATCGGCGCGATGCGCGCCGACAGCGCCGACATATTGCGCGCGATATCGTCGGCGAGGTTCGACACGCGGCTCGCCTTCGTCCCCGGCGCCGGTTCAAGTTCGTACATGGTGACGACGGGGCCGGGGCGCACCGCGGTGATCACGCCCTTGACCTGGAAATCCTCGAGCACCGATTCGAGCAGGCGCGCGTTGCGTTCCAGCCCCGCCTTGTCGATCTGCCCGGTCGGCCCCGGCGGCGGCGGCGCGAGCAGGTCGATCGAGGGCAGGCGATAGTTGGTGAACAGCTCGGTCTGCGGCTTCGGCCGCGGCTTCGACGGCATCGAACGCTCCGCGGGATCGGCGATTTCGGGCGGTGCCCGGTCGCTCGGCTCGGCCTTCGGGCGCGGCCGGATCACCCGGTCCATCAGATTGGGGCCGCGCTCGGCCGGATCGGCACCGATCGCCGGGGCGGGCGTGCCGACCCGGCCGCCTTCGGCAGCGGGCAGGCGGAACCGTTGCGCCCAGCCCTTTTCGAGCCGCAGCGCACGCCACGCCAGCCACAGTCCGACGCCGACGAGCAGCAAAATCGCCGCGATGCGGACGAGCGCAGCCGCGGGTTCGCCGACCTGATCGAACAAGGGCGCTATCGCGCTGCCGACGAGCAGCGCGATGATGCCGCCCCACCCGGCGGGTAGCGGCGCGGTGGTCGCGGGCGACCAGAGTTCGGCGCCGAGCCCGACGAGCAGAATACCGGCAAAAGCATAAGCGAGTTGGCGCGCCCAATAGGGCTGCGGCGCCCCCAGCCACAGCCGCCACGCCATGATTCCGAGCAGCGGCGGCAGCAAGGCGACGCCGACGCCGCCGATCGACAGGCCCAGGTCCGCGAACCACGCGCCCGCGCCGCCCATCCAGTTGGCCGCGGTGCCGTCGGCCGCGGTGTTGAGCGCGGCATCGGTGCTGTCATAGGTGACGAGCGCCAGCGTCAGGAACAGGGTGAAAGCACCAAGCGCCACCGCCGCGGCGATCACCAGCGATCGCGCGACGCTTTGCCGGAAAACGGTGCGCCAGTCGGCCTTTAAAGGTGCGGCCTTGCGGCTTGCCATGCTCGTTGCGGTCCTGAATCGATTAACCACGGCGATATGCGCATGGGGTGGACTCGGCGTCAAGCGCGGCCCCGAATGCGGCGGTGGGTTTCAGAAAGGGTTTCGCGCGAAGACGCAAAGACGCGAAGAAGATCGTTCGGGCCGACAGGCTCCTCACCCTTCCGACGGTGCGGCGCATGCGGCGTTGGATGGATCGCCGCTTCGCGGCTGGCGCGGTCTCTTCGCGCCTTTGCGCCTTCGCGCGAAACAAACAAGATCCGTCGCTGCAGCCCGTGCCACGCCGCTTTTCAAGCGCATCAATGCGGTCTAGGGCAAAAACCCATGACGAACATCCAGCGCAGCGACGTGATCATCTCGGGCGGCGGCCTGGTCGGCCAGACGCTGGCGCTCGCGCTCGCGCACCACGGCCTGTCCAGCGTGATCGTCGATCCCGCCCATCCGCTCGCGACGATCGCGCCGGGTTTCGACGGCCGCGCCTCGGCGATCGCCAGCGCGACCTGGCAGATGTTCGAGGTGCTGGGCATTGCCGAGCGCCTGACCGGGCACGGCTGCCCGATCCGCGCGATCAAGGTCAGCGACGGCGGACCCCAGCAGCAGGGACGCGGCGGCGCGCTCGATTTCGAAACCGCGCCGGACACGCCGCCGCTCGGCACGATGGTCGAGAACCGCCAGCTGCGGCTCGTGCTACGCGACGCGCTCGCCGCCGCGCCGCTCGCGCGGCTGATGATGCCGGCACACGTCACCCACCGCGACATCCGGCCGCACGGTGTCACGCTGACCCTCGCCGACGGAACGCGCCTCGCCGCACCGCTGCTGATCGTTGCCGAGGGTCGCCGCTCGCCGACGCGCGAGGCCGCGGGTTTCAGCATCGCGCAATGGTCCTATCACCATCACGCGCTGATCGGTGCGGTCGCCCACAGCCGCCCGCATGGCCATGTCGCGCACGAAATTTTCTTTCCGGCCGGCCCGTTCGCGCTGCTGCCGCTGGTCGACGACGAACAGGGCCGCCATCGCTCGGCCTTCGTGTGGACGGTATCGGAACAGGACGGTCCGGGCTTTGCCAAGCTCGGGAATCGCGGTTTTGCCGCCGAACTCGAAAAGCGCGCCGGCGGCCTGCTCGGCACGATGGCGCTGGTCGCGCCGCGGATGACCTATCCGCTGGGTTTCCATCACAGCGCGACGATCGTGTCCGACCGGCTGGTGCTGGTCGGCGATGCCGCGCACGGCATCCATCCGATCGCCGGCCAGGGGCTCAACCTCGGCCTTCGCGACGTCGCCGCACTCACCGAGGTGCTGGTCGAGGGGACGCGGCTCGGGCTCGACCTCGGCGACGCGGCGTTGCTCGCGCGTTATCAGCGCTGGCGCGGGCTCGACAGCCTGATGGTCAGCCTCGCCACCGATGGGCTGACCCGCCTGTTCGGGATTCCCGGCCGCACCGCATCGGCAGTGCGCCGCGCCGGGCTCGGCGCCGTCCAGCGACTGCCGATGCTCAAGCGCTTCTTCATGGACGAAGCGCGCGGCGAGGCGGGCGACCTGCCGCGGCTGCTGGCAGGCGCGGAAATCTAGTCTAGGTATTTCTACCTAGGCCTGTGGCAGCTCGCGGCTAACCACGGCCGCCTATCCCCGTCTTGCGATCATCGGGTCGCATCAGGATGGGGACATGACCATGTCGGACAAGAGCGACGCGCTGGAACGCGCGGTCACCGAATTGATCGAGGCGCGCACCGCGCTCGACACCGCGCCGTCGCCGCGCGCCAGCACGCGGGCCGACCGCGCCTTCGCCCGCCTCGCCGCCCTGCTCGCGCCGCGGATCCGCTATTTCACCCGCGCCTATGGCCTTGCCGACGTGGCCGAGGACGCTGCGCAGGCCGCGGCCATCGGGGTCCACCGCGCCGCCGAGCGCTACGACCCGCGCCGTGCGCGCTTCACCACCTATGTCAATTGGCAGATCCGCGCCGAATTGCAGGCGCTGCGCCTGCGCCGTCACGGCGACCAGCGCTCTGCCGGGCGACGTGCGGTGGGCGCCCCCCTGTCGCTCGACGCGCTGATCGAAGCCGGCGCCGACGCGTGGCTCGCCGATCCTGCCGCAGAGACCGCCGCCGAAGCGTCCGCGGCCGACTGGCTGGCGACGCGCGCCGCCGACCGGCTCACCGACGACTGGGCGGCGCGGCGCCAGCGTGCGCTGTTGCGCGGGGCGCCCGCGGCCACGGCGCCGGGGCGCCTGCTCGAACGGGTCGCGGCCGAGCGAACGCTGATCCGCCATCAGCTGAAAACGACCGACGCCGGCACGCGGCTGTCGGAAAGCGATCGCCATATCGTTCGCCGCGCGCTCGCCGACATGGCGTGCCGCTTCGGCGGAGCAAAGTTGAATTAGGGCTTCAGGACGGCGGTCGGTGACCGCCTCACCGCAGTCATTGCAGCGTCGCGCGCCCGTCGTCGCCGTCGAAACGGCCGAAGAATTGCATCATCTGGACGACCAGTTCGGCGCGCGTATCGATCGGCGTCGCCTCGAGCAGCGCCTGCTTGGCGGCAGCGTCGAACGGCGCGACCTGCGCGATGCCGTTGACCAGCGTCGCGTCATCGAGCTGACCGACCGAATCCCAGTCGACGACATAGCCCTGGCGCGCCGCGAAGCGCTTGGCTTCGCGCTCGAGGCTGGCGCGTTCGATGCTCGACAGCACCGCATCGTCTTCGATTTCGGCCTCGATCTCGGCCTCGACCTGGCGGAACGGGGTGGTGACGTCGAGCTCGCGACGGACGCGAAAGCGCGCGACGCCTTCGAGCACGAGGTTGAACCGCCCCTCGTCGAGCGCCTCGACATCGACGATGCGTCCGACGCAGCCGATATCGTAAAGCGCCGGCGGTTCGCGATCCTCTTCGCCGGGCAACTGGCGCGGCTGGATCATCCCGATCTGGCGGTCGCGCGCCAGAACTTCCTGCACCATCGCCGAATAGCGCGGCTCAAAGATATGCAGCGGCAGGTGCAGGCCGGGGAACAGCACCGCGCCGGGCAGCGGAAAGATCGCGATCCGCTGGATGGTCAGGGGCGCCTCGGCGTTCATCAGCCGAACAGGATCAGCGACAGGCGGCGGCGCTGCGCCGCCACCCAGGGGTCTTCCAGCCCGACCGCTTCGAACAGCGCCAGCAATTTGGCCCGCGCGGCGCCTTCCTGCCATTCGCGGTCGGCCTCGACGATGCGGAGCAGATTGTCGGCGGCGGCATCGCGCTGCCCGGCACCGATCTCCGCGCCGGCCAGGTCGAAGCGCGCCTGATGGTCGTCGGGGTTCGCGGCCACCGCCGCCTCGAACGCCGCGAGTTCGGCGGCGTCGGGGGCGTCGGCGGCGAGCGCGAGCGCGCTTTTCGCCTGCGCGATCGCGGGATCGTCGGCGATGTCGGCCGGCACCATGTCGAGCACGCCCTGCGCGCTGGTCAGGTCACCGGCGCGCACAAAGGCGCGGACCAGTCCGCCGTGCGCCGCGGCATTGTCGGGCGCCATCTCGATGATCTGGCCAAAGATGCCGGCGGCGCGGTCGCCGTCGCCTTCGGCGAGCACCGCTTCGCCCATCTCGATCAGCGGCGCGATCTCGACCGCCCGCGCCGTCGCTTCGCTTTCGATCGGCAATTGGGCGAGCAGTTGGTCGAGCATCGTCTTGAGCTGGCCTTCGGTGCGCGCGTTGGTCAAGTTCGCGACCGGCTGGCCCTGAAAAATGGCGTAGACGGTGGGGATCGACTGGACCTGAAACTGGCTGGCGATGAAACGATTGGCATCGACGTCGACCTTCGCCAGCACCACGCCCTTGTCGGCGTAATCGGCGGCGACCTTTTCGAGCACGGGGCCGAGCTGTTTGCACGGTCCACACCACTCAGCCCAGAAATCGAGAATAACGAGCCGGGTCATCGACGGTTCGACGACATCGCGGCGGAACGCCTCGACCGCCTCCTTATCTTGCGGATTCAGACCGAGGGTGGCCACTGTATCGATGCTCCTGTCGTTCGTTTGCGCGCGGTCCCGGCGCCCGCCGGTAAACCGCTGTCCCGCTTATGTGGGAATTGTGCTGCCAATGCCAACCCTTCGCGGCCATCACGACGAAAAGGGCGAAACAGGGCTTGCCGACTCCAAAAGCCGGTGCTAATCGCCCGCCTCACCCGCTGGCACCCACCCGGTCGCCAGCCGCCAGAGCGGGCGTAGCTCAGGGGTAGAGCACAACCTTGCCAAGGTTGGGGTCGAGGGTTCGAATCCCTTCGCCCGCTCCAGTTTTCCTTAGAAAATCAGTCACTTAGTGTCGCGCGGTCAGCGCGTTTTGTGGTGACACGGGCAATGACCCACCGCATTGTCTCCACAATGTCTCCAAAAAATATCGCAGATACGGATAGGCGCGGCAGCTTTCGCGTGGCCAGTCTGTCTCGCGCGCGGCATGCGCCGCGCCAGTCCGCGGGCCCGGCGCGCTACGCCCGCTGGCCCATAGAGTGAGAGGGGAACGGGGAAACCCGTGACGGGCAAGGGCTTGGAGAGAGGCTCCGGGCGCTCGTCGCGGAGATTTGCCATGACCCACCCTATCCAAGCGGCGCCCGCCGATCACGCGCCGGGCTACAAGGTCGATATCTCGCGCGGTCAGCGCATTGGCCGCGTTTCATCCGAATGGTTCTCGCGCCCCGAGGACGAGCGCTACCTTTCCTTGAACGAGCTTTTTGACGCGGTCCGCGCGCGTGCCGAGGCCGCAACGGCCCGGACAGTCGAGACGCGCGCGATCCGCGTCGAGGCCGCCACCGACAATCCGGAGCGGCTCACCCTCCTGCTTCCTGACCGCGACGCGCCTGTGGCGCCGACCCATTGGTCCTTCGGCCAGCTCTGCAGCCTTGTGGGCGCACCTTCGGGCTATTTGCGCCAGCTGCCTGCGGCCCTGGCGGGGATCAACATGCAGCACGGGTTGCTCGCGCATCGCGGCGAGTTGGTGAAAACCCTGGAGACGGGCGACGGCCGCACCGAACTGCGTGCCGTCACCGGCCCGGATTATGGGCGCATCTGGGACCATGAGCTGGTATCTGCAGTCATGAAGATCGCGGGCAATGGAACGGGCGACACGCGCTGGAAAGTGCCGGGCATGCTCGACTGGTCGACGATGCGTCACAATCCATTGGTCGACGTCACAAAGGACACGACGACGCTCTATGCGAGCGACCGCGACGTGTTTCTCTTTCTCGTCGACGATACGAACCCGATCGAGGCGGGGCGACTGCCCAACGGGGATCCCGATCTCTTCTTTCGCGGCTTCTATTGCTGGAACAGCGAAGTCGGATCGAAAACGCTCGGCATGGCGACCTTCTACCTCCGAGCTGTTTGCATGAACCGGAATATCTGGGGTGCGGAAGGCTTCGAGGAAATCAGCATCCGCCACAGCAAATTCGCCGCTGGACGATTCGCGCAGGAGGCTGCGCCAGCGCTTGAGCGCTTCGCGTCGTCTTCGCCGGGTTCATTCCTGGATGGAATCAAGGCGTCTCGGGCTGCCATCGTCGCACGCGACGCCGACGAGCGACAGAATTTCCTCCGCAAGCGGGGTTTCTCGAAAGGCGAGACCGAGAAGATCATCGCCACCGTCCTTCAAGAAGAAGGACATCCGCCATCGTCGATCTTCGATTTCGTGCAGGGCATCAATGCTGTGGCCCGGGATCGCCCGCATCAGGACGCGCGGCTGGAGTTTGAAGGAAAGGGAGCAAAATTGCTCGCGTCGGTGCGCTGATCCGGCGTCGACTTTCGGTTCGGCGCAGCCCTCTTCCCTAGAGGAAGAGGGCTGCGCCGGAGCCATGGCGGGTTGAAAGCCGGGAGAGAGTCTCGCGGCGGCCCGTCATGGAGACGAGTCATGACGAAACATGCGAAGATCACGCTCAGTGGCGCGCGGGACATCCCGTTCAGTGCCCTCATGCTGAGCCAGGCCAATGTGCGGCGCGTCAAGGCGGGTGTGTCGATCGACGGCCTTGCGGCCGACATCGAACGGCGCGGCCTGCTCCAGAGCCTGACGGTTCGGGCGCAGCGCGACGAAGAAGGCAACGAGACGGGGCGCTTCGAAGTCCCTGCCGGCGGGCGCCGCTTTCGGGCGCTGCAACAGCTCGTGAAGCAGCGTCGCATGGCCAAGACGGAGCCGGTGCCCTGCATCGTGCGCGACGATGACGCCGTGTCGGCCGAGGAAGATTCGCTGGCCGAAAATGTCCATCGCGAGCCTTTGCACCCGCTCGACCAGTTCCGCGCAATGCAGAAGCTCGTCGAGCAGGGCAGCGACATCGAAACCGTGGCGGCGATCTTCATGGTCACCCCGGCGGTCGTGAAGCAGCGCCTCAAGCTCGCCGACGTGTCGCCGAAGCTGCACGGCATCTACGCTGAGGACGGCATGACGCTCGATCAGCTGATGGCCTTCTCGGTCGATATAGAACCAGTTTGAGGCTTTAATTTCTCGATCGCCTCTCCGACGCGCCGCATCGTGTCGCGTGCTTCGAGCGCAGCATGGGGGTCGGGGCCGGCGATATCTTCATCCTCGAAACTATGGTGCTGGGATGTCTGGCGCGCCGTGTCTGTACGCGCCCGATCGGTGAGCAGGTTGCGGGCGGTGCTGACGAGATAGGCCCCGGGCTTTTCGATCAGCGCCAGCTTCCCGCCCTTCGCCATGGCAAGCCGCCGAAAGCATTCCTGGACGAGATCGCCGAGATCCTGCTTCGGCGCACGGCGGCGCAGATAGCGTGCGAGCGCCGGCTGATGCGCATTGTAGATCGCTTCCATGCTGGCGGTCTGGCCAAAGCCCGTCCAGTCGGACGGCGGCACGGGATCGCCGCTGTTCAAGGCGTGCGCGCGGTTCTGTTCCTCGTCGAAATCCATGTCCATCGCCTCCGGTCGGACCGGAAAGCGGGATGCCGGGAGGTAAGAACATACTCGGAAAAATATGCGCCGCCGCCTTTAGCCCGAAGGCCTGGACATACGCGTCGGCCACCCGGCAACGGATGGGAATATCATAAAGGCCCGAGCAGAATTCTTACGTTCCGGCACCGCGCGCCTTCTGGCCCGGTGCATGGTAAGCATAGCCGGACGTAACGTCAGGGCAAGCCCGCGCCACGCAATTGGGTCCAGATTGAGTTTTTTTGGCTGGACACCTCGATTTGTCGCGTGAGGCTATGATTTGCCTTTGCCCAACTGGCCCTATTCCCTGTTGCGCTGCAAAGCGGTCATGGATTTGATCGTATCATTACCCTATGTGGGCATCATCGCACCCGCCCGGCCTCTGTTCGTAAGGACATGCACACTGGGCGGGTCTTTTTTTGGCATAGCGGACGTATGAGGATGACGCGCTAACGTCCGCGATAGGGCTCGCAAGCGATCCCGTCGCCGTCGCCGTCCATTTCCGGCCGGTAACCGGGATGACCTCGGCGAAGCGGAGCCGCACCCGCCGCCCAGGCTTCCTTGCAATTGCGGAAATAGGCTCCGGTCGGCCTCGGCCCTGGCACACGGACTGGCGCCGCGTCTCGCGAAAGGCCCGGCGTTCGGCGCCCCGGCCTCGGACGCGCTGCGCGATAGTCCGCCGGAATCTGGAACGTGCCGGCCCACACCCCGAGACCGGCAGCGCGGGCGCGAGCCTCGGCAGCAACATAGCGGTCGCTGAAATGCGGCAGGGCGACCGCAAGCCCCGCATCGACTATCGCGCCACCGAGATCGACCGAACCCGCGCGGCATGTGGCGACGATCCGGCCATAATCGTCGATATCCTTCTGCTCGCACACGACCGATGTTCCAGCGACGAGGGTCGCGAGCTTCGACGCGGCTTGTTTTCCGCAAGGCCAGGACGCGCCGCCACGTTCGCAATTCTGCGCCAACTCGGGCGCATCGACCCCGAAGAGTCGCACCGAAATTCCGCTGAGGTCGAGCGAATCGCCGTCGGCCGCGCGGGCCGGGCCGCTGACCTGCTGCGCCGAGGCAGGAAGGGCGAAAAGAAGCAAGGCGGCGGTGATCGTCAGTCTCATGCGCTGCCCATAGCGTGATCCGGTGAGCAAATCCTTGCCGTCCATCTCCATTCCGGCACGCCCGGAGCCAGCCGGTGCAGGTCCGGCGAGATGAATGGCGCGCCCGTGCGCGCAACGGCGCCGCACCGCCTTTTTCCCCGGCCGCAGGCGGCCTCCTCGCGGGCGCTTCGCGCGCAAAAAGCCGGTGTGGCGCCGTCCTTCGCTGGTGCTCCGGCCCTTCAGGTGCGCGAGCGGGCCTGACGCCATTCCCTGGCCGCCGGTGCCCCGGGGATGGCCCCGGGCTTCGAAGGAGCAATATCATGGCGGCAATCGGTCTTGTCAGCGGAACGAACGAGAAGGGCTTTGTGGGCCAGCTCGCGACGATCTCGATCCGCGTCCCCGTCGAAATCCGCCCCAACCCGAGCAAGAACGGCGAGGTGCAGCCCGATTATCGCGTCTGGTCGGGCGGCGTCGAATGCGGCGCGGGGTGGCTCCGTCGCAGCGAGGCGTCGGGCAAACTCTATGTCTCGCTGACCCTCGAAGCGCCTGAGTTCGGGCCCCGGCGCATCTATGCCAATCTCGGCCGCGCTGCAGGGCAGGACAATCCCGACGTCTATGCGCTGCTGTGGAATCCCGTAGATTGACCGCCGTCGGCGGCACCCTCGCGCGTGGTTCAATCTCGGCGTGCAAGGGTGTCGCCACCTTGTTAGGGTGACCGCAATGCGCAGCAGTCTCGATCATCTCCCTCCGCACAAACAGCGCGAACTCGAACGCATCGTCCAGATCGTCTTCGAAGAATTCGAGGATGCGCTGGCGCTCGCCACACAGGACTGGAAGCGCAAGGGGCGGATTTCGAAGATCATACTCTACGGCAGCTATGCGCGCGGCGGCTGGGTCGACGAGCCGCATACCGCCAAGGGCTATCAGTCGGACTATGACCTGCTGATCATCGTGAATGACGACCGGCTAACCGACCGCGTCGAATATTGGTCGAAGCTCGACGATCGGCTGATCCGCGAGCTGTCGGTCACGAAAACATTGCGCACGCCGGTGAACTTCATCGTCCATAGCAACGGCGAGGTGAACGCCGGGCTGTCGCAGGGCCGCTATTTCTTCATGGACGTCGCGCGTGACGGGATCGCGATTTATCAGGCGGTCGATGATGAATTGCCGGAGCCGCAACCGAAAACGCCGCATGCGGCGCTGGAAATGGCGCGGGAATATTTCGACGGGTGGTATCCCAGCGGCGGGGAGTTTTTCGAAACAGCATCATTCGCAAGGCAGCGCGGATGGACCAAAAAGGCCGCGTTTCTTCTGCATCAGTCGGTTGAAAGCTATTACCACTGCGCTTTGCTAGTCTGTTCATTTTACACGCCGCACGTCCATAATCTGGCGTTCTTGAGGACGCAGGCAGAGCGGCTCGATACGCGGCTGATCGTCGCTTGGCCGCGCGAGACGAAGGCTGACCGGTCGCGCTTCGAGAAGCTGAAAGAAGCCTACATCAAGGCCCGATATTCGAAACATTATCGGATTTCTGAGGACGAACTGACTTGGCTCGGCGCCCGCGTCGAGGCTCTCGCCGCGATTGTGGAGAGCATCTGCAGCGAGCGTATTGCACAGCTAGAGGAGACGGCACGCGCCGCAGGATAGTTGGAGCATGCGACTGCTTCGCGCCTAATGTCGGCCGTTGCGACCGTTGAACAGCGATGCCCTGAAGCAGACATCCAGTTTGCTCCGCGTTGTAGTTGCAGATACGCATGCTTGGTGGGTAAATGATTGGAGATCGGGTGCAGATGCTTAACCCGATGAGGCGGCGGTGCACCAACCCATGCAATTACAGTTCGACCAAGATATTGGGCGATTGCAAGGTTACCTGCCCCGGTTTGTCGCCATGATCGGGGTAAAAGCGTGGGACAAACGCGCCGCCGCACTTGTGCAGCAGGCGCGCGGAACGGCGTTCCAGTCGTACGTGATCCAACGTTATCATTGGCTCGAACTCGAAATTGCCCATCTTAGGCGATGGCGACGGAAGGCCGGCGGGCTGTCTGCTAGAATGGAAAGTGCGACCAGTACTTCTGCCCTTCAATTCGCCGCGGCTTGCGTTGAAGTCGATCAGAATTTGACGCACCGCGGGCGTGCTGAATTTCGCGGACGTCTTCGCGATGCGTTGAAATCAGATTGCGGATTTGCGCCGATTTATCTCGAGGTGCTCCATGCCATCGGACTTTCGAGCCATGGGTTTGATATAGATCTTCCTGATCTCGAAAAGAACGCTCGCTTTGACGTTGCTGGCGAGCGAAATGGCTGTGTCTTCGCAGTGGAGTGCAAGCACGTCAGTGCAGACGCTGGACGACGGATCCACCAAAAAGATTTCTACCGAATAATCGATGATCTCTACGATACCTTGGTGCCGCCCGGCAGCACCACGGCAATCCCCGCGGTGATTTTGGTTACGCTCGACGATCGCCTATCCGCCGCGGATTCGGCTCGGCGTGACCTGGTCAGGGCAATTAGACAGATATCGGTCGAACCACTTGGATCTAAGGTCCGGGGCACATCCTTTGAAGTGTCGAAAGTCAGCTATGCTGAACATTTTGGATTGGAGCCAATTACCGATCAAAAGCTGTTCCAAGAGCGCGCTCAAAAATCCTTCGGCGCAGATTGCCATGCTGTGACCACTGCAGATCGGTATGCCGGTCTGACGATTGTGATGCGGAGCTTGGTTGGTGACGATCACACGAAGCCGCAACTTGACGCGCTGAAGGCTGCCGCTCGCCAACTTCCATCTGACAGGCCAGCGTTCGTGGCCCTTCAGTTCGACGACCTCGATTTTTCAGAGCTATTCTACCCTCATGTCGCTGAGCGGCTGAACGTGGTTGCGAACTACTTCTTTGCGACGCGTGAATCGTGTCACATCGGGGCCGTGCTATTCAGCGCCTACCGACCTTCGATGAGCGTCGATCCGGTCAATCAGTGGAACCCCATGGTTATATGTTGGAACCCAGCCTTTAACGAAGAGTGGAAGGTAGGATTGCCGTTTCAGGGAACGATCGATCCGGATGTGGCGCGATCAATCTCAGATGCAACACGTCCCCGAATAGCCAGCGCCGCTGAGTTCAACAGGTTGCCTTCTAGCGCTTCTTTTCGCCGCAGGGCGGCGAGGCGCCGGAAATAACGTTGCGCGTCACACCGACGTCCACTGGCCAGATTTATGACATCACCTGCGCGATCCTCGCCATAAGCGCTTCGTTCATAACGCAATTAGTTCTTCGTTGACAATTCCGACAAGGCGGCCCATTCTTGTTCGATAATCGAACATGAGGTCTGTCATGACTACGGACATCGAAGAGTTACGAAGGCAGTTCAGGGAAAAGTCGACTAGGCTTGTGCAGGAATTGCAGGCTTGGTTCGAAGAGGAGACGGCACCTATTGACGGCTCTCCGCCGCCCGCGCCTGCTGGCGCAGGCGGTTCGATTGTCGGAATGCGGCCAGCGATAGATTCCAAGCGAGTAGTCGATGCCGCCCGAGTAACGCGCGCCGTCTTGGAAATGGAGCTACCTCCGGAGATCATCAAGCGCGGGGGCTACGAGAGTTGCGAGGAGATGATCAACGACCTGATCCCGAAACTGGAACGGGTCTATACCGGTGAATTGAAAGTCAAAAAGCGCCGGCAGGCCAAAGTCGCCGAGCCCGCATGAGGAATGCCCAATGAGTGACGAAATCGACAATGGGGGAGGCATTGGTGATCGCCTTCGCTCTGCGCGGGAATTCTTGGAATTAACCCAAGAGGAAGCGGCAATGGCCGTTGGCATATCGCGCTCGGCGTTGTCGCTCATTGAGCACGGTCGCAGAAAAGTTGACTCGGAGGAATTGACCAGGTTTGCGAGAATTTACGGTCAATCGGTGGATGCGTTGGCCGGGGTTTCGGCACTCCCCCCGTTGCCTGAGAGTGTAAAGGCGCTTGCCCGCGCGGCGACCGAACTGTCCGCAAACGATCGCGACGAACTCTTGCGATTTGCCGAATTTCTACAGGCTCGTTCTCCTAAGGTCGACGGAAATGGCTAGGTCTGCCGCGGCCGCCGTACGCCTTGAAGCCGTCGCTGCTGCAAACAGGCTGCACGCCGATCTCGACCTGCGTCGCCGCGTCATTGAAGGAGCCGGTTTCGTCGACGTCTTCGAGGCAATCGGGGATTTGGACATTCCGCTGGTTTTCAAACCCCTCGATTCCGCACTCGGCCTATGCCTGCCTGCTCCACTACGTGGAATAATGGTCACAACGCGGCGGGGTTTGCATATTCAGCGGTTTACGGCCGCTCATGAACTAGGCCACGACACCTTGGGCCACGAAGGGAGCGTCGATCAAGAGATTCTCGAACGCGGTCCAAATGAGCCTTTCGAAGGTAGAGATTTGCGCGAGGTAGCCGCGGACGCCTTTGCGGCAGAATTCGTGCTTCCGCGCTGGTTGTACCGTCATCATATTCAGGCGCAGGGCTGGACATTGGCGCATGACTTCCGCCTTCCCGAAACTGTCTATCAGTTGTCTTTGCGAATGGCCGCAAGTTACGAAGCGACGTGCTGGGGGCTGCTGAGTCACCAGATCCTTCCTTACGAACAAGTCCGAGCGCTGAGCCGTGCAAAGCTCGGCGACTTGAAGGCAGGCCTCGGTGAAGGCCACAAACCTCAAGATTCTTGGTCCGATGTCTGGAGAGTGACCGAGCGAGACAGCGGCGCCACGTTGCTCGGCAATCCCGACGACTTGCTGCGCATCGAGCTGGAGGAATCTCCGAGCAGTGGCCGACGTTGGGGTGTCGACTCTCTCGATGCTGACGATTGGGAGTTGCTCGCTGACCATTCGCAGTTTCAGACCTCGCCAGTAATGTACGGTGCGCCCTCGAAGCGTGTCATTGTCGCTCGCCCGAGGCACGGCGGGCTCGGTCGCGTGGAGTTAAATGAAGGTCAGCCATGGGCGCAAGGCGCGCTTGACGAGCATTCTTTCGAGATTGCTATCTCGCTTCAGGGGCCGGAACAGCCCGGTCTTTCGCGAAGCGATCGGCAGCGTTTGGGATTGAACCCGTGATCCAAGCGCACTTAGATTTACGACCTGTGTTCCTGGCGGTTCGATGCCAAGGCAACCGGCCAACATGCCTCGCCTTTGCAACTTCTGCTGCCAATGAAAATTTTGCGAGCGTCGATGAGCATCTTTCTGTCGAGTATCTCTATTTTCATGCCGTTTCTCGGACTCCAGGAGCGAGCCCGCATGCGGGTACGACAATGGAGGCCGCTGCTGAGGCGCTTTTGGACGAAGGCCAACCAGTGGAGGATCACTGGCCCTACCTTGACTCGATTCCTATTAACTGGACACCGCCTGCATTGACGGCAGAACCCTTTCGAGGTGCGTTGCGGGTTGGCAGACTATCATTCGACGAGATCATAGCCGAACTCGATGCGGAGCGGCCCGTCGTCCTCGGCATGTTGATTACTGATGCCTTCTATGTGCCAGATCCAGAAGGTCGCGTTGTTGGTTCCGCGGGTGATATTGTGAGGGGAGGGCATGCTCTCCTTGCGATCGGACATGGCACAGATCGAGAATCGCGTTTCCTCTTGGTGCGGAACAGCTGGGGCGTCGCTTGGGGGTCAAATGGCCATGCGTGGCTGGGACAGGACTATGTTGAACACCATCTGCATCAAACTGCCGAAATTGTAACGAGGTAGAAATGGAACTCATTAAGGGACGAACGATTCCTGAAGTGTGGCTGAAGGCCGCGCAGTATGTCGACGGTTGTCCTCACCACGAGGATTTTGACGTTTTTCTCCATGTGAGTGAGCCTACGGTTCTCGAGGCCGAGGATCGCTCCATCTATGAGATCGTTGACGGATTTCTGAAGCAGCACGGTGCCTACAGCATTCATACGGTCGCAGAGACGATTTTTCCTCTCGACGAGTATATGCGAGGTGGGCCCGAGGCGGTGTTCGAGACATATCCACCGCGCATCAAGGCAATCCACGCCGTGCGGGACGATAAAAACTGGGGTACTTACGCTTATCGTCTGTTACGACAGAAGGATCGCGATGGTACGATTTACAACCCGTTGAAGGATATGGTCGCCAAGATTCGCAACCATGGAAAATATACAGCATCGTTTGAACTCGGGATGGGCCATCCGCTGGAAGAAGACATTCCGATTTACGAAGGAGGAACCGATCGTCGGCGCCTCTACGGTGGACCGTGCCTCAGTCACCTCAGCATCAAGGTCCACGACGGAGCGATCCGTCTGAACGCTACCTATCGGTCCCATTATTATGTTAGGCGGTTGTTCGGGAATCTCGTCGGGCTCGGCAGACTCCTGTATTTTCTCGCGTCCGAGACGGGATTGGCGATTGGAGGACTAACGATCAATTCGACGTACGCGAAGATCGATCGAGGAGATGGTGGGAGTTGCGGAGGTCATTGGACCAAGCGCGATGTCGATGATTTGATCGCACGTTGCGCGCGGGTTCATGAGATTCAGGAACAAGAGGACGCATAAACGTGACTGACGTGGCAGAATTTCTGCGAGAGCTACAGTGGCACCAACTGGTCCATGATGGCGACTATCATCCCGATATCGCTTCGATGCCGCCGGCGACGCGGATGAAGCATTTTGCGCTGCATATGGCCAAATATGCAGCCTACCTGCTTGATGCAGACGAACGCGGTGACGCGACCCTGGCTCAGCGGGCGATGGTAGATTCGTTCGCGATCATTCTCGCGATCGCCAATACTGTAGGCCAAGATTTGTCGCGCGACCTAGCAGGGCGCAACTTCGATGACCGCGGCATCGTCGATGGGGTAGCGATGCCGGCATGGCGATCCTTTGTGAAAGAAACTGGCGCATTGGCTAAGGCATGTGAATCACTCGATCACATCGAAGATTTGCCATTCAAAGTTTTAATGAAGCAGTCCAATGCCGCTTTAGCTGCGGTCGTCCTTCACTGGGCCGGGCAGGTCGATCTCGACATTGTTCAGGCGTACAAAGTGCGGCTACGCGACGTTGAAAAACGCTCGCCATTTGACGAGTTTATCCAGCGGCGCCAATCGGCAAGAAATGACAATGTTCTGGGGTAAGAAGAAGCTCGCTCGGGAGCTCCCGAAACTCGTTACAAACTTCGATGCGAAGTGTCTGGACGGCGCTTCATATCGTCTCAGCGTGGGCGAGGAAGTGTACGTTTCGCCCACCGGTCAACCCGGCGACCCGCGCAACAAAGCGAAAACCCAGCTTGCCCCTGGAGCCGGATTTACAGTTCCGCCCGGCCAATTCGGTTTCATCTTGACCGAAGAAGAAATTGAAGTCCCTGCGGATGCGCTCGCCTTCATTTCAATCCGCGCTGGCTACAAATTTTCCGGGCTGGTCAATGTCTCTGGTTTTCACGTTGACCCAGGGTTCAAGGGCAAATTGCTCTTCTCGGTATTCAATGCGGGACCCAACAACGTACATTTGTCACGCAACGAACAGTGCTTCCTTATCTGGTATGCTGATGTGGCGGAGGCAGGGCCCGCGCAGGTCAAAGCCGGGTATGCCAATATCCCTTCCCAGCTTACAGGGCCGCTCGCAGCTGGAATCCAGTCTTTTGCGGGACTAGAAGGCAAGATCAGCGAGACAGAGAAGAAGCTTTCCGACCGCGTAACTGCGCTTGAGCGCGAACAAGCCGTGCTCAAATGGGGCTTGGGTTTGGCGGCGGGTATCGTGTTGACCCTCGGGCTAAAACAGTGCGGGATTGATCGTCCAGCCGACCGACCAGGCACTGCAGCGGTCGCCAAGACGGGTCAAGATGCGACGAATGCGGCCGCCGCTGACCGGAATGGCTTGACGAAGCCGAACTGACCGGAGAGAGCGAGCGCCGTCCGGATCGGACCCTGCCGCGCGCATCCCGATACGAATGTGGACAGCAATGTCTGGTCGCTCTGTCTGTTCCGGGATCCGATGAAACATACCGAAGTCTTTGATTTGTACTGGCAATTTGCAGCCGAGCGACAGCGGATCTATTTTCGCCGCCAATCTGATGCCTTCGGACCCTGGACAGATGATCCAATTCTGGCGTCCTATCGATTCACAAACAGCTATCGGGCAAGCGACCGCGTTAGCCAGTATCTTATCAGAGAGGTCCAGTATCGGCCTGATCGGCCTAGCACGCCAGACGAGCTGTTCTTCCGGACCATTCTCTTCAAAATATTCAACAGGATCGACACTTGGGAGGCGCTTGAGGCAGCGCTCGGGCCGCTGTCATGGGCCGACGTAGACCTAGATCGGATATGCGATACGCTAGACAAGCTGATGAACTCAGGGCGACGCATATATTCGGCGGCCTACATTATGCCCTCGCCGCGTTACGGCCATGCTCGCAAACATGCCAACCATCTGGCGCTCATCGCACATATGATGGAGCAGCGGCTTCCGCAGCGGTTGCAGCAATTGCCTTCACTCGAAGCTGTATATGAATCGTTGCTCCGTTGGTCGGGCATTGGGCGGTTTCTCGCCTTCCAATACGCCGTCGATCTCAATTATTCCGAGCTGATCGACCACGACGAGGCAAGTTTTGTCGTGGCAGGGCCTGGTGCGCTTGATGGTTTGGCTAAGTGCTTTGAGAGCATCGGCCGCGAAGATCCCGGGGCCATTATCCATTGGATATGCAATCAGCAGGAGAGCGCGTTCGCGGCTCGCGAGATCAGTTTTCCAACACTGTACGGGCGCCGATTGCAGCCGATTGACTGCCAAAACTTGCTATGTGAAATTTCGAAATATACTCGTGTATCGCATCCGCAATTTGCGGGCATCAGCGGGCGGACCCGTATCAAGCAGAGTTTCCGGGCCACAACTACGCCCGCTCCTGCGCCGATGTATCCGCCGAAGTGGAGACTCGATGTGGCCAAGGCTCAATTTGAAGGGCCAGCGTATCACGCTGGTAAGCTGAGTCTCTTCGCATGACGGCGGGTGTGCCATCATCGTCCAATGATGGTCTGGGTACTCCGCCCGCAACCGATCCGCCGGGAGAATCGGCGAGTGAATCGAGTCCGACCAAACCCGAGGAATATTGGCCGATCCGCGGTAGCGCTTTGATTCTCACTATCGTCGCATGCGCGTCGGCAATTATCGGCATTAAGGTCATTGTTTGCCGCTTGTCGAATGATCAGCTCTTCGCACTAGTTCAGGCACATGCTCCTGCAATTGTCGGCATTCCCGCAGCCGCGTTGTTTAGCTTGGCCATCGTGTCCGCGGCACGAAGCATTGGGGGTGCTGCGAAAATAAGTATCGCGGGCTTGCGTGCCGAAGGAGCCACTGCGACCGTCGTACTGTGGATTGCAGCCTTCCTAACATTTGTTCTGGCTATCCGGGCTCTGTGGTAGGCTTGTGCTGATCGGCGTCGGCATCGACATTCTTCAGATCGAACGAGTTCGACGTTCATTGAGGCGATTCGGACGCGGCTATCTCGAAGAGACGTGCTCTGACGAAGAGATTTCTCGCCTCCACGTTCCTGCAAATTTGACCGACGAAGCATTCTATGCGCGAGCCTTCTGCGCCAAAGAAGCGTGCGCAAAGGCGCTTGGAACTGGGATCGACGGTGCAGTCCATTGGCACGATATTTTAGTTGATCAATCCACTTCTCCGCCGACGATTGCGTTAGAGGGCGGCGCAATAGAAAGGCTGGCAGATATCACCCCTTCGGGCTTTCGACCTGCGATCACCGTTGATGTTGGGAGCAGAAATGGGCTGGCGCAAGCCGTTGTCATGATCACGGCTGCGCTCCAAGACTAGTCAGCCGGACTATGCGTTGAAACCCTTTGATACTGACTGGATGTCAAACGGCGTTCAAAAGGGACCCCCGATCGGCGTCGAAGAGGGACCCCCTTTTCGGATAATATGATGCTGGTTTGTTGAAGATGGCCTTGCGCTGCGTGCGGCGGAGGGCGGGCGTAGCCCGACCGGAGGCGCGCGCAGCGCAAGATAGATTTTTGAAGGCGCCGAAGGTGGCTGTCAGCTGCGGTTTTTGAAGCGCCAGCTGTCGTTGCCCGTCTCGACGATATCGCAGTGGTGGGTGACGCGGTCGAGCAGCGCCGTGGTCATCTTGGGATCGCCGAACACGGTCGGCCATTCGCCGAAGGCGAGGTTCGTGGTGATGATGACGCTGGTCCGCTCATAAAGCTTGCTGATGAGGTGGAACAGCAACTGCCCTCCCCGAGCGGGCGAACGGCAGATAACCGAGCTCGTCGAGCACGATCAGGTCGAGCCGCGACAGCTGCGCCGCCAGGGTCCCGCCTTTGCCGATCCGGGTCTCCTCTTCGAGGCGTGTCACCAGATCGACGGTGTTGAAGTAGCGGGCGCGAGCGCCCCTTCGCACGACATTGGCGGTGATCGCGATGGCGAGGTGGGTCTTGCCTGTCCCCGTGCCGCCGACCAGCACGATATTGCGGCGAGGCGGTAGGAAGGAGCCGTCGTGAAGGGAGCGGATCATCTCCTCATTGATCGGGGTGCCCTCGAAGCTGAACCGCTCCAGGTCCTTCACCACGGGCAGCCTGGCAGCCGTCATGCGATAACGGATGGAGGCCGCATCCCGGTGGGTCGCCTCGGCGCGGAGCAGGTCGGTCAGTATCTCCATGGTGGTGCGCTTGCGCTGGAGGCCGGTAGTGACCGCCTCGTCGAACGCCGCCGCCATGCCCTTGAGCCCGAGGCCGCGCATCGTACCGATCATATCATGCCGCTGCATCATAGCCTCGCAGCAGATCATAGCGGGCACAGTCGGCGAGCGGAGGATGCTGCAGCATCCGGTCTTCCGAAGTGACGATGCTGTGGGGTGTCGCCGGCTCGCGGCGCCGGGAGAGGATGTTGAGGATCAGCTCGTCGCTGGCCGTTCCGTTCGCCAACGCTTCGCGCACGGCAGCCTCTACCGGCTCCAGGCCATCGGTGAGCACCGCCGAGAGGACCCGCACGAACCTGCGATCGGCCTCGTCCCCGGTGCCGAGCCTTCGCCGTAATCGATGCAACGCGGGCGGCAGATCCCAGTCCTGGAACGGCGCCCCGTTACGGAGCGCGCCGGGCTTGTGCGCGAGGACCGGCAGATAATGCCAAGGATCGTAGATGGTGCGGTTCCGACCGAAGTGGCGCTCATGCTCCCCGACGATCTCTTCGCCGCAACGGATGACGATACGATCGGCATAGGCACGCACCTGCACGGTCCGGCGCGCGGCCGTCGACATGACCGAGTAGCGGTTCCGATCGAAGCTGATGAGGCAGGTGCCGGTGACGGCATGCTCGCTCTCATGGAAGCCGTCGAACGGTGCCAGGATCGGCTGCAGGGCCGGTCGTTCCATCTCCAGCGCCTCGGCGACGGTGATGTCGCTGCGCTCGGGGTGGGCGTGATGCTCGGCCCAGCGTCGGCACTCCGCCTCCAGCCACCCGTTGAGCTCGGCCAGGCTGGCGAACCGAAGCCGCGGCTGGAAGAAGCGGCCCCGGATCGTCTGGACTTGCTGCTCAACCTGGCCCTTCTCCCATCCCGCTGCTGGTGAGCAGGCCGTCGGCTCGACCATGTAATGATCGGTCATGATCAGGAAGCGGCGGTTGAACACGCGCTCCTTGCCGGTGAACACGCTCGTCACCGCCGTCTTCATATTATCGTAGATACCGCGCCGGGGCACGCCGCCGAAGAAAGCGAACGCCCGAGCATGGGCATCGAACAGCATCTCCTGGCTCTCACGCGGATAGGCCCGGACATAAGGCGTGCGCGATGCGCAGAGACGAGCGTGCGCAACCTTTATCCGCATCGGCTTGCCGGCGATCTCCACATCCTCATGGCTCCAGTCGAACTGGTAGGCCTCGCCGGGCTGGAAGGTCATCGGGATGAACGCCGGTGCACCTTCGCCGGCATCCTTCCGACGCGCAGCACGCCAGCGCGCCGCATAGCGGCGCACCGCGTCATAGGAACCTTCGAACCCTTCACGCGCAAGCAGATCATGGATACGCGTCATCCGCAGCCGGTCGCGGCGACCTCGCGCCTCGTTCTCCTCGAGAAGCACATCGAGCCGTTCCTGATAGGGGCCAATCCGCGGTAAAGGCTGGACTTTGCGCTGATAGTTGAACGCCGCCTCCGGCGACCGGATCGCTTTGCGGACGACCTTCCGCGACAAACGAAGGTCACGAGCGATCGCCTTGATCGCCTTACCCGCTGCATGCTCACGCCGAATCCGAACCACTGTCTCCACGATCAACATCCCGTTCTCGCCAACTGATCAAAACCAGTCGGCCGACTAAATCCCCGGGATGAAGGGGTCCTTTTTGCACGCCGATCACCCCACGAAGGGGGTGCCTATTGCACGCCGATCCTCAGACTGGACCCCAATTGGGAGTCGCCGAGCGTCATAAGATCGAGATACCGGTCGCGACTTCGAAGCGCATGAGGCCAGGGTTTCCAAAGAAATGGTTGTAACCGGGACGCGGTGTAGGAGCCCCGTCCAGAAAGCGTGCAGGCTGGCACTTCCAGCCTCGACTATGCGGTCGAAGCTCGCCCCGCGGCATCCATGCAATCATAAGGGGCGCCGCGGCGCTCTCTGATGTGAAGTAGGGAATTGCGAGGATCATTTCGTCGTGAAACGCGGAGAGCTTTCCAACGTAACCATACGCCGCTTTGTTGGTTTTCCCATCGGTTGCGTATTTGCCTTTGACTTGCACGGGTCGAATGACGGTCGATGCTTCTAGCGGCCTGCTTATAATCATGTCGAAGCCGCGATCTCGGCGTGGAAAGTAGACGTCCCATCCTGCGTCGGCCAGCACGCCCGCAACATACATTTCGGCGAAGTAGTCCCGTGTGTCGGGGGCGCCTTTCAGCAAACTATCAGCGGTATCTTCGTTCACTTGGATCCCCCCTTGGCGGACGACCTCGCAACGGGCCTCAAATTTTCTGTACCGCCTCGTCGCCGGGGCCGGCGTGCACCCACAGCTCGATGGGAGCTAGTTGCTCGGAGCTTTGCATCATTCGAGCTATCTGTTCGGCCTTGTGATCGGAGCGATAGCCATAGATCAAATAGATTGCGCGCGCGTAGCCAATGTCCGTGACGAACTGCGACAGCTTCCTCAGGTCTTGCCAAATTTCGCTTGGCGCAGCCTTTTCAGATTTGACCTCAATAATCGCATGGTTTCCATCCATGTCTCCTGGGGTGTGGATCAGAAAGTCCGGCTTCGCATAGTCGGCGCCCTTGGCTCGCAGGAGAGGGTGGCCGCCCTTGTCAATCTCGCCATTAAGCCAGAACGGGCAATTCTCTGGCCAGCGGGAGCGCATCTGATGGTATAGTTCGTAGCAATACACGCGTTCTCGATAAACCGGATCGCCACCGTCGATTGGGAGACGAAAATAAGGCTCATCAACGGAGCCCGTTGCTTCCCGAAAAATCTGATCCAGTTCTTCCATTCCCAATCCGCCAACTAATCTTTGTTTCGGAAGCTACCTTTTATCCAGTTCAAGCCAAACCGCATTTTGAGCGCCCAGGGCTTCGAGCATCGTCCTCAGCTCCCGGCGATCTCCGAATTGGCCGTTGGGTACTTTGCGCTTGTCGCCGATCGAACACTTGAGCACACGTTCGAAGAACTCTGCATTTCCGAACGGCGCCATGCTTCCTCGCTCTATATCTGGCGATCGAGCGACTTTGATGCCCGTTTTGTCATACAGCCACACGACAGATCCCTTCTTGGTGATTAGGTTCATGCGGCGACATTGTTCCACGAGGTCGTTTCGAGCGATTTTGTCGAGGCGCTTCGCTTGAATGAGCACCCCCTTGGAAGTTGTACTCCCTATGGCGTCTTCAATCTCGACCGCCAGATAAAGATCGGTCCCCATCGGCTTTTCCAAGCTCTTGGATCCGTGAGAGGTGACCGTCTCGGTGATTACGCGGATTCCATAGCCTCCCAGAGTCTTACCGTCGAATCTATCCTCTAGGCGTTGGCCCACGCGGGACGTAATATCAGGCTCCTCGACGAGGCCCGTCATCCTGTCCCTCACAAGCTCATCGAGCGCTCTACCTATTGCATCCGAGATGATTTTCCGAGCTTCGAGGTCTTTGATCACGCGCTATCTTTCCACAATTGCATTTGCTTTGCCGCTCTTGGACGGTGAATGACAAATCAGTAGGCAAACGCCAAGTATTTGCGGGCTCGCCTTTCTACTGAATTCAAACAACCAAGTTGTCTTCGTGAGCTCTCGGAAGAGCCATGCGCCGCCTTATTTCACCATTGGTCGGTTCCGCAAGCGAGAGAAACCGCCGTTCGCTGGAATTTTTGACAGCCACGAGTTGCGCGCCGCGACCTCACGACGGGATAGACAGCGGACGCATCTAGCTCACCATACGGTCGATCAGCCGTGCCAACCGTACACGGTTTGTCGGAGTGTGTTGCGTGCGTTGTAAATAGCTTTAGCTTTGTTTTGCCTCGCGGAGGCTTAGTAGGTAAATCTCCTCCACGCAGGCGGATTTCGAGGACGCAAGGGCGAAATGATCGAAGATATCAAAGTTACCCAAACGGCTAGTTATTCTGCTGAAGGGCAAAATTTAACCGGATTGCGTGCGCTCAACTTTATCTACGGTGCCAACGGGTCGGGGAAGACTACGCTTTCGCGCCTGATCGGTCAGCCCGAAGATTATCCGAATTGCTCCATCACTTGGCGAAATGGTGCCCCGATTGCGAGCCTGTCTACAATTCGGACTTCGTTGAACGCAACTTCGCGACGACCATCCCCGGTATCTTCACGCTCGGCGAGGAGAATGTCGAAACGCTAGCGCAGATCGATGGGCTCAAGGTGCAGGAAGCAGGTTTTCGCGACGACATCGCAAATCGTCGGAACTCGCTCCAGGGAGCCGACGGACGATCTGGGAAGATCGGCGAACTGGCCGCGCATCGCGATGATATCCAGCAGCAGTGCTGGGCGGCGAAAGGGCTACATGACGCCCATTTCAAGGCTGCGTTCACGGGGCTGCGGAACAATGCTTCCAACTTCTGCGACCGCATGCTTAAGGAGTTTGCGGAGAATGTGGCCGAGCTTCATGGTCTCGAAGACCTGAAAGCACGCGCCGCCGTCGTGTTCGACGAGACGCTCTCGAGCCTGCCGTTGCTCCCCGCCGTGAATCCTGCCGATCTCGTCGCCGGCGAGAACAACCCCATCCTTGCGAAGAAGATCATTGGCGCCGGAGATGTCGATATCGCCGCCATCGTGAACCGCCTCGGGAGCAGCGACTGGATTAAGGCGGGCATCGGCTACTTCACCCAGACCGATCCGCATTGTCCTTTCTGCCAGCAGACGGTCGATGCGGAGACGACCGCCCGGCTCAAAGGATTTTTCGATGAAAGCTATGATCGCGACATCTCGCTGATCGATCAGGCCGGCGAAAGCTACCGGGCCGCGGCCGGAGGTTTTGTGGAGGCGCTGGAGACGATTCTCGCGGAGCAGACCCGCCACGTCGATGTGGCCGCGCTGCAATCGCTGGTGGAGCGGGCCAAGGCGCGCCTCGGCGCCAACATTCAGAGTCTGGCGCGAAAGCGCAGCGAGCCGAGTTCGGTCGTTGCCCTAGAGGACAACAGAGGCCTCTTCGACGAGATCGCGGCCTGCCTTGCGGACGGCGCGACGAAGATCGCACGCCACAACGAGATGGTCGCCAACCAGGCGAACGAGAGCGAACGGATCATCGCCGAGATCTGGAAATTTATTGTCGAGGAGAACCGCGGGGTTCTCGTCGCCTATCACGCGAACAAGACCGCGTGCGACGCCGCGATCGCGGGCCTGAACGCGAGTATCCGCGAGCGGGAGGGGCGTCAGTCCGAGACGCTCCAGGCTTTGCGGGCGCTCGAGGCCGGGATCACCAGCGTCGAGCCCACCGTGACCGAGATCAACGCACTCCTGCGATCGTTCGGCTTTCGGGGTTTCAAGCTCGCGACCGCCGGTGAGCACAATAATCTCTACGAGATCCAGCGGCTCGATGGCAGCGATGCGAAGCGAACGCTCAGCGAAGGCGAGCGAACCTTTATCGCCTTCCTCTATTTCTATCATCTGATCAGGGGCAGCCAGTCCGCCACAGGGATGACGGACGACAGGGTCGTCGTGATCGATGATCCGGTGTCCAGTCTCGACAGCGACGTGCTGTTCATCGTCAGCAGCCTGATCAAACGCGTGTTCGAGCTTTGCCGGTCGGGGGGGCAGATCAAGCAGGTCTTCATCCTCACGCACAACATCTACTTCCACAAGGAGGTCTCGTTCGATCCGAACCGTTCGGCTGTGCAGTGCCGAAACGACGAGAGCTTCTGGATCGTGCGGAAGCGCGACGATGTCTCCGTGGTCGAGAACCATCCCGCCAACCCGATCAAGACCTCTTATGAGCTGCTCTGGGGCGAGGTGAAAAATGAAAATCGCTCGCGGATGACGATCCAGAACACCTTGCGACGTATCTTGGAGAATTACTTCAAGATTCTCGGCAATCTGGACAAGGACGATATTTGCGCGCGCTTCGAAGGGCGTGACAAGATCATCTGCAACTCGCTTTTCTCATGGGTGAACGATGGGTCGCACAGCGCGCATGACGATCTGTACCTGTCGGCGGACGATGCCGTCGTCGATGCCTACCTCGATGTGTTCCGCCGGATATTCGAAGTGACGCAGCATGGCGCTCATTATCGCATGATGATGGGAGAGGCCGCGCATGCCGTCGACGGCCAAGTGATACCAGCGCCCGCCGGTGAAGCGGTCGCTTGAGGCGCTTAGCCGTCAAACAGCTTGAGGAACCCTGATTAAGCCGGGAGTATTAACGGCTGGCCGGTTGACATCGACATGCGTCGACTTCTTGCCATATTCGTCGGGCGGCCCGGACGCTGCGAAGAGGCGCGGCGGGCGTAGCAGTGAATGTCCGCTATTCTGAGTTATCGCTTAGGACCGGACCGTCTCCAAACGGCCAATTGCCGTCAAACGAAAGGTTTGAACTGGTATCGAACTGACCGGAAAAAAGACGCCCGCCCGATCGAAACCGTGCGGGCGTCAGATGAAGATCTCTGATTTCCTGAAAGGAAGAGCTCTCCTGGGTCGCACGGCGCGGATAACGTCGCAGCCCGATCGATAATTGTACGGCAGCGCCAAAAGATGTCTCGGAGCGAGATCAGCCGTCACGGTTCGCTTTTTTCGGCCAGAATCCGGACGGTCACCAAGCGGCTAGGTTTCCAAGTGAGCGCGGTATCTGATGGGCGCACTCTGGCCTCGGCAGGCTCGGCCAGGGGTCGCGCTGATGTTGGGCCGCGCGGCGCACTCGGCTCGCTTTCCTTGCGAGGCGGCGGCTAGGCACTGGCGCGCATCGCACGCCGCCTCGCTGCGGGCTCGCCAAGAGCGCGTCTTTTCTGGAGAGCATCGAGCGACTTCGGCGGATCAGTTCACGAATTTGGTCAGCCGCGCCTTGTAGCTAGCGCAGGCTACGAAAGGTCACCGACCAGCGTGGGGCGTCCATCGCCGTAATGCTGTGCTCCCAATCGTTCCGGGCCTCGCCTTGCATGTGATAAATCGACCGCGCTGCCAGGTTGGCGGTGGCGCGTTCGAATTTCTCGCCGGCGCGGCGGCGGAACCGCATCACGGCCGGTGAGCCGAGCGACACGCCGATCACATGCTCGAAGACTGGGCGATCCTTGTGCCAGCCGATCCCCGCGCCGACGCCATATTCGATGATCGATGCCTGTTCGAGCGCGCTGGCATCGAGGTCCGCGAAGGCTGCGGCGCGATTGCGTAACGGTTCGAGCCAGCGCGGTAGGGGGTCGCCGGGGGCGAACCGGCCGGTCTGGAAATCATAGGTCCAGCCGAATGAGCACGTCAGCCTCTTTCCTTCCCATTGCTGGAACTGGAACGGCGTCAGGCTGGAGGCTGCAATGTTGGCAATCAGTTCAGCCTCTTCGGTGGGCGTGACGACATCGTCGCCGTAGGCGAGGCCGGGAAGCGAGGGCGTGCCAAAAAGGTCGGCCTGGGGCGCGGGCCGCAGTGCCCACGCGGCTGCGGCGCGCGTCATAACGGGAGCGCGGCTTGCGCGCGCAGCGGTTCGACGAAGAGCGTGTGGCGCGGCGGCTCCTCGAACAGCACCTCGTTCGGCAGCGTGCCGTCGAGCCAATGCATGACATTGCGCCGTTCGATGATCACGCCATGGCGTGACTGATAGGGGGTGACGTCGGCGCCGGCGGGGATGGTGAGGATGCGGTAGGATAGCGGCCAGTCGGCGAGCGGCGGGTCCCAGACGGCCGCGAGATAGAAGAAATTGCCGCTGTCGAGTGTGACCCGGTAGCGGTGCTCGCCGGTGCCCATGCGGAACTCGGACGCCGGGATCAGGCAGCGGCGCTTGGGGAAGGCACGGCCTTCGGAGCGCACGAAGCGAAAATTGATGCCGTCCGAGAACCGCGGATCGGAACCCCATACCGCTTTGACCATTTCGACTTCACCCATATTGTCGGGATCGCGGCGCACGAGCGCCGTCACGCCGCCGCTCGGGGCATCGGGATCAAAAGGGGTTGGCGCGATGGTCACATGTGGAACATAATGGGAACGAAGATGAGTCGCAAGAGCCAGGGGGCAGATGCGAATGTGCAATGACTACAGGCTGGAAGTCGACATCGCCTCGATCGCCGAGGATTTCGATGACCTCAAGATCAAGATCGATATGCCCGAAGGCGCGCCGAACGTGCCCGCGCGCGAAGATGTCCGCATTACCGACATGGGGCCGATCGTGAAGGCGAGCGACGGCTCGGCGATGGGCGAACTCGTCAACCGGCGCTGGAGCTGGCCGGGACAGGGCGGGAAGCCGGTCTATAATGTCCGCTCGGAGGGCCGCGATCTTGGCACCCAGCGCTGCCTTGTCCTCTGCGACGGTTTCTACGAATTCACCGATCCGACCGACAAGACGCAAAAGCGGCTCGATAAATGGCTGTTCACGATGAAAGATCATCGCTGGTTCTGCATGGCGGGCATCTGGCGTGACGCCCACGTCGGCGAGGCCTTTAGCCTGCTCACCATGGACGCGGGGCCGGACATTGCACCTTATCATCATCGCCAGATCATCCCGCTGCCGCGCGATCAATGGGCCGCTTGGCTCGACCCGCGCGTTCCCGCCACCGATGTCCTCAAATGGCTGCCCGAGGGCAGCCTTGAGGTCACGCAGGTCTACGGCAAGCCGCCGGCGCAGGGCGCGCTGGCGCTATGAGCGAAGCACAGGGGCTGGAGCGGTTCGTCGTGGCGCAGGAGCAGATTTACGCCCGCGCGCTCGAAGAAATTCGGCGCGGCAAGAAGCGATCGCATTGGATGTGGTTCATCTTCCCGCAGCTCGCGGGGTTTGGGCGAAGCGCAATGGCGCAGCGCTATGCGATTGCCGATGAAGCCGAGGCACGCGCCTATCTGGCGCATCCGCTTCTTGGCGCGCGCTATGTCGAATGCGTGTCGGCGCTCCAGGATTTGATCGGCAGTGACGCGGTGGCGGTGTTCGGCGATGTCGATGCCGTAAAGCTCCGATCGTCGTTGACGCTGTTCGAAACGGCTGGCGCGGGCGCGCTCGTCGGGGCAGCGCTCGACCGCTGGTTCGGCGGACAGCGCGACGAGCGCACGGCTGAGCTTCTGGGTCTTACCATCGCTCATCCCGCCGAACCGCGCGGTGACTCTGACAATGAGGCCGAGCAAGATTAGCGATCGATGTCGGCGCAATTGCCGGCCGGCATCAGGCGCCGGATTTGGCGATTTTCGGCGTCAGGATCAATGTGCGGTCCTCGACGCGCCACGACTGAAGTTCCGAGAGGAAATTCATGCCCAGGACGTCGGTGTCGCCAAGCCCGGGCGAGATCACGACGTTGAGCTTTCGCGCCTCAATGCCGCCAATCTCCAGCCGGTCGAGCGTTCCTGCGTCGGCGCGAACCGTGCCGTTCGCGGTCTTCATGAGCAAGGGCACGAGCGTTGCATCGGCACCGACGCCTGCGGCCCGTGCCGTCGCGGTCGAAAGGGCGGTGACCGTCGCACCGCTGTCGACAAGCATGCGCCGCTCGGTGCCGTTGAGGCGGACCGTCGCCCAGAAATGCCCGTCGCGGGCCATCGGGATGCGGACCTCCTCGCCCACGACCTCTTGCCGGTCGAGACCGAGGCTCGCGGTGATTCGCGACAGATTGGGATCGAAGGGTGCCTGCTGGAGAATGAGGAAGATGCCGAAGGCGAGCAGCGCGAAGGAGAAAAGCGCGCGAATGACCCGTCCGACATAGGGAATCTTGAACAGCAACATCAGGATCAGCGCCGCGCCGACGGCGTAGATCGCAAGCTGGGTCCAGGGCAGGTCGGTGGTGAGCGGCATATTATTAGCGCGCTTTTACAGGCGCGAAGGTGACGCGCCAGTGAATGATCCACAGCAAGGGAACGCGGACCGCTTGACGCACGTTCGTTCCGGGTGGAACATATAGGGAACATCTGAGTCGATGACCATCATGACCGCACCGCCTTTTTCACCGCCCCGGCCGAGCGCCGAGGAGCTTCAAGCGCTTCGCGAGACCGTGGCGCGCGTCGCTGTGGCGCGCGGACCGGTGCTGCCGTTCGGTGTCGGACCGGTCGATCATCTGCTGAGCGCCGGCGGACTCGATGGCGCGGGCCTGCACGAGGTCGCCGCTGCCTCGGCAAGCTGGAGTGACGATGCAGCGACAACGCTGTTCGCGGCGGGGATCGCCGCACGCTTCGCGGCACCGGGCTTGTCTGCCTTATGGGCGCTGACACGGTTCGACCTTTATGCCCCGGGACTCGAGCAGGCCGGGCTCGGGCCTGGGCGCGTCCTTTATGCGCAAGGCAAGAATGACCGCGAGCTGCTTGCCCTTTGCGAAGACGCGCTGCGCGACGGGTCGCTTGCCTGCGTCGTCGCCGAGGTAAAGGCGGCCGACCAGACCGCGACGAGGCGGCTCCAGCTTGCCGCCTCCGAAGGGGGCACCCCAATGCTGCTCTACCGCCGCTACCGCCGTTACGGCCAATGTCCGCTCACCGACTTGTCGCTGGCCTGCACGCGCTGGCGGATCGGCAGCCTCGCTTCGACCCCGCTGTCCGTTCCCGGCGTCGGGCGCGGGCGATGGTCGGTCGAGCTTGTGCGCCAGCGCGGCGGACCGCCTTTCTCCCTCGAACTGGAGGCGTGCGATGACCAGGGTCGCCTCGCTCTTCCTGCCGCAACTCGCGATCGAGCGGTTGCGACGGGCAGCGCCGATCTCGCGCTCGGGCACGCCGCCTGAACCCGCGCGGCTCGGCCCGCGCCTTCCCGAACCCGTCGACGACAATCCGGGCACCTGCTCGGCGCCGCGCGGTGGCGGCTGGCGCCCGGGTGCGAGTTGGGCGCGGGACACGGGTTCGGCCGCGCCGAACCCCGACTCTGTCGACGCGCGTCCGGCGCACCAGCGACCGACCATGCGTGAGCTGGGGCGGCGCAGCGAGGCGGCCGCGCCTGTCTTTCGGTTATCGCGGGCGGATGATGGATGCCCGGCGCCCGGCACGTCCATCGCGCCGCCACCGCTGCCGCTGTGGGGCGCTCGCCCGACCATCCTCGTGGCTCGCACAGGCCAGCGCGATGTCGTGACCGCGGCCTGCCCGCTCGCACTCGATCTCGGACTCGCGCCCGGCATGGCCGCGGCGCATGCGCGCGCGCTGGTCACGGATCTCGATGTGTACGAGACTGCGCCCGAGGCCGATCGGGCGTGGCTGGATCGGCTCGCCTTGCATGCGGTGCGTCACTGGACACCGACCGCCGCCGTGTCGGGGAGCGACGGGCTGTGGCTCGATCTCACCGGCACGACGCACCTCTTCGGCGGCGAGGCGCGCTTCGCGGCGCGGCTTATATCCTTCGTCCGGCGTCTCGGTTTCACCGCGCGCGTCGCGATCGCCGGCACGCCCGGCGCCGCGCACGCGCTCGCGCGCTTTGGCGGCGCGGCGACCTTGGTCTTGCCGGAAGGGCGGGAGGGGGAGGCGCTGGCCGGGCTGCCGCTTCGCGCGCTCCGGCTCGCGCCCGAGGCGCTCGCGTCGGCGGCGCGCTTCGGAATCGAGCGGATCGCCGATCTTTACCCGATGCCGCGCGGGCCGCTCGCTCGGCGTCTCGGGCGCGGCGCGGTCGAGCGGCTCGACCAGGCGCGCGGCTTTCTGCCCGAACCGATCGTGCCCGTCATCCCTTTCGAAATGCCGTGCGCCGAGCGCCGGCTGCTCGAACCGATCGGCACCGCCGAGGCGATCGAACAGGTGATCGGCGATCTCGTCGGCGACCTCGTCGCCGATCTTCGGACGCGCGGGCTCGGCCTGCGCGCCGCGGTGCTCCGCTGCGAGCGTGTCGATGCGCGCGAGCAGCTCGTCACGGTCGGCACCGCGCGCGCGACCCGCGACGCGAAGCATCTCGTGCGCCTCTTCAGACTGCGCATCGACCGGATCGAGCCGGGGCTCGGGATCGAGGCGATGGCCCTTGCCGCGCCGCAGGTCGAACCCCTTGGCGCCGAGGCGATCGGCGCGGGGTTCGATGGCGGGCCGCGCGCGCCCGATCTTGCGCCGCTCGTCGACCAGCTCGCGGGGCGCGCTGGAGAGGGCGCGCTGTTCCGCCTCGAGGGCCGCGAAAGCGATGTGCCCGAGCGCGCGATCGGCCGTACCGGCCCGCTCGCCCAGCCTTCCGGCTGGCCGGCATGGGCGCGGCCGATCCGCATGCTCGCGCGGCCCGAAGCCCTGTCGGGTGTCGTCGCGCTGCTTCCCGACCATCCACCGCGCCGCTTCGCGTGGCGCGGACGGTCCTACCGCGTCGTCGCGGGCGACGGACCCGAGCGCATCCATGGCGAATGGTGGCGAACGACCCGCGAAATGTGGGCGGTGCGCGATTATTTTCGCGTCGAAGCGGAGACCGGCGAGCGTTTCTGGCTGTTCCGCCGCGGCGATGGACAAGAAGACCGTACCGGCGATTTGAGCTGGTATATGCACGGCGTCTTCGGATGACGGCCCCCGGCACGACCTATGTCGAACTCCAGGTGACCAGCCATTTCTCTTTCCTGCGCGGCGCGTCGGCGCCTGAGGAGCTGTTCGCATCCGCCGCGCTGATGGGCCACTCGGCCCTCGGCCTTTGCGATCGTGGCAGCGTCGCGGGCATGGTGCGGGGGCTGTCGGGGCAGGAGGCGACCGGCGTGCGCCTGATCCCCGGAACGCGCGTCGATCTTCGCGATGGCCGATCGCTGCTCCTCTATCCGAAGGACCGCGCCGCTTGGTCAAGGCTGACCCGGCTTTTGTCGCTCGGCAAGGCGCGCGGGGGGAAGGGCAATTGCTGGCTCGACTGGCCCGATGTCGTGGCGTGGGCTGAAGGACTGGTCGCGGTTCTGCTCCCCGATACGGCGGACGAGCGCACCCGCCTCGATCTTGGCGAGCTCCGCGAAACCTTTGGGCGCGACGCCTATCTCGCGCTCTCGCTCCGCCGCCGTCCCGGCGACTTCGCCAGGCTGCGCGCGCTCGATACGCTGGCCCGCGGCATCGGCGTGCGCTGCGTGGCGATGGGCGACATCCTCTATCACGCCCCCGAGCGGCGACCGTTGCAGGATGTGCTGACCGCGATCCGCGAGAAAACGACTGTCGATGCGCTCGGCTTCAAACGCGAGCGTTTCATGGACCGGGCTCTGAAGTCCCCGGCCGAGATGGAACGGCGCTTTGCGCTTTTTCCCGACGCGATCCAGGCCACCGCCGACATCGCGGCCGCCTGCCGCTTTGACCTCGGCGAGATCCGCTACCAATATCCTTATGAGGAAGTCATGGCGGGCCGCACCGCGCAGGAAGCGCTCGCCGCGCTCACCGAGGAAGGCGCCGCGCGCATGTTTCCGGGCGGCGTGCCGACCGCTTACCGGCAGCAGATCGATCATGAGCTGCGATTGATCGGCGAGCTTGGCTACGCCCCCTATTTCCTGACCGTCAATTCGATCGTCGCCGAGAGTCGCCGGCGCGGGATATTATGCCAAGGGCGGGGGAGCGCGGCGAACAGCTGCGTCTGCTTCCTGCTCGGGGTCACCTCGATCGACCCGATCAAGCATGAATTGCTCTTCGAGCGTTTCGTGTCGGGCGAACGCAAGGAGCCGCCCGATATCGACGTCGATTTCGAGCATGAACGGCGCGAAGAAATCATCCAATGGATCTACGAAACCTATGGGCGGCACCGCTCCGCGCTGACCGCCGTCGTCACCCGCTATCGCACCCGCGGCGCCGTCGCCGAGGTGGGGAAGGCGCTTGGCCTGCCGCGCGACCTCACCAAGATGCTCACCGGCCTCGTCTGGGGCTGGTCGGTCGACGGCATCCCCGACGAGCAGATCGCGAGCCTCAATCTCAATGCCGACGATCATCGGCTGCGGCTGACGCTCGATCTTGCGCAACAGCTCATCGGCACGCCGCGGCATTTGTCGCAGCATCCCGGCGGTTTCGTGCTGACGCAGGAACGGCTCGACGATCTTGTGCCGATCGAGCCCGCGCGCATGGAAGACCGGCAGATCATCGAATGGGACAAGGACGATATCGACGTCCTCAAATTCATGAAGGTCGATGTGCTCGGGCTTGGCATGCTCGGCTGCATGAACCGCGCCTTCAATCTGCTCGACGAGCATAAGGGAATTTCGGTCGGCATGGCCGACCTGCAGGACGATGATCCGACAGTCTATGGCATGATCCAGAAGGCCGACACCTTGGGCGTCTTCCAGATCGAGAGCCGCGCGCAAATGTCGATGCTGCCGCGGATCAAGCCGAAGTGCTTCTACGACCTCGTGATCGAGGTCGCGATCGTGCGGCCCGGGCCGATCCAGGGCGACATGGTCCATCCCTATCTTCGCCGCCGCGAAGGCAAGGAGAAACCCGAATACCCCAAGCCCGAGCTTCGCGCCGTGCTCGAGAAGACGCTCGGCGTGCCGCTCTTCCAGGAGCAGGCGATGAAGGTCGCGATTGTTGGCGCGGGATTTACGCCCGCAGAGGCCGACCAGCTTCGCCGCGCGATGGCGACCTTCAAGCTCACCGGCGGTGTCAGCCATTTCTACGACAAGCTCGTCGGCGGCATGGTCGAGCGCGGTTACCCGAAGGATTTTGCCGAGCGGACCTTCAAGCAGATCGAAGGGTTCGGGAGCTACGGCTTTCCCGAAAGCCATGCCGCGAGCTTTGCGAAGATCGCTTACGCCTCATGCTGGATGAAGCATCATCATCCCGACGTCTTCTGCGCTGCGTTGCTCAACGCGCAGCCGATGGGCTTTTATGCGCCCGCGCAGATCGTCAGCGATGCACGCAAGCATGGCGTCGAAGTGCGCCCTGTCTCGATCAACGACAGCCATTGGGATTGCACGCTGGAGGAAGGGAAGGGTCCTTATCTCGCGGTTCGTCTCGGCTTCCGCCAGGTGCGCAGCCTCGCCAATGTCCATGGAGCCGCGATCGTCGGCGCGCGCGGCGATATGCCTTTCGATTGCGTCGAAGATGTGTGGCGGCGCGCCGGGGTCCCGCGCGCCGCAATCGAACGGATCGCCGAAGCCGATGGCTTCGCCTGCCTCGCCGAAGACCGGCGCCAGGGCTTGTGGAAGGTGCGGGGTCTTGGCGAGGCGCCGCTCCCCTTGTTCGCGGCGGCAGACGCTCGCGAGTCCGGTTTCTCGCCCGAGGGGCTCGAACCCGCGACCTCGCTTCGGCCAATGACCGAGGGGCGCGAGGTGGTGGAAGATTACCGCACGCTGCAGCTGTCGCTGCGCGCGCACCCGCTGAGTTTCTTGCGGGATGAGCTTGATACGATGGGTATCGTGCGCTGCGCCGATCTCGGACAGATCCGCGACGGGCGCAACATCGAGGTCGCCGGCGTCATCCTCGTGCGGCAGCGGCCCGGCTCGGCGAAAGGCGTGCTGTTCGTCACGATCGAGGACGAGACCGGCATCGCCAACGGCATCCTGTGGCCCGACCGGTTCGATATCTACCGGCGCCAAGTCATGTCGGCCTCGATGATCGCGATGCGCGGTCGGCTTCAGAAGGAAGGCGAGGTCATTCACATCATCTGCGACCGGATTACCGATCATGACGCGATGTTGCGATCGATCGCGCAGGGCGACGTCTCCATTGCGCCTGGACGCGGGGATGGGGCGCGGAACGGAGGCGGACCGGACTCCCGCGACGCGCCGCTGCGCATCCGGAGCCATGACTTTCACTGACAGCCATTGGTCTCCTGGCTCGTTGAACCTTTCCCTCATTGGCTGCCTGATTGCGGGCCTCGGCTCGCCTCGTGCCGTCAACCCCTGCGGGGTTCGCCCTCGCATGCGCTCGGTGACGGCGGCTCGCGGGCCCTCCTTCTGGCGCCATCGGGGACGGTCCCCGAGCAACCAAGGAGACTTCAAATGGCAAGCATCGCAAATCTTACCGTCAAGGACGACGGCAGCCTCGAAGGCAATCTCGCGACCCTGATGGTCACCGCCCCGATCGCGATCGTCCCGAACGGCCGCAAGGTGAAGGACAGCGAGCCCGTCATCAACACCGACCGGCGTACCTATCATGTCGAACTGCGCGCGACCGCCGCATCCTATATGGCATCGGTCTCGTGGACCTATCCCGCCGACGAGCTCATCGCCTTGCAAGTCGCCGACGCCGAGGCGGCGCGCGCCGCGCCCGTCGCCGGGGCGATCGATCTCGCGGCGCTCAATTTCAGATACCGGATTGAGGGCGACAAGGTCGATTGGCGCCCGGTCCGCGCGTTCGACGACACGCGCCAGCTCTTCATCGAGTTCGGCGCGGACATCGCATCGGGCGACATGCCGCCGCTGTTCGTCATCGGCGGCAGCGGCGAAGCCGAGCTCGTCAACTACCGGGTGCAGGGGCGCTACATGATCGTCGATCGCCTTTTCGAGCGCGGCGAGCTTCGCTTGGGCGCCGGGAAACAGGCGCGGACCGTCCTGATCGAGCGTGCGACGCCGCGTCGCCGGGGCCGGTCATGACCGAGCGGCAGGACCATGCCGTGCCGCCCGCCGAAGAGCCGGGCGACGAAAATCGCGCTGCGCAGCCGCCGGCCATCGACGCCTTTCGCCTACGCGGCGAACCGCCGCGGGTTATGCGCCTGTCGCGCAAGACGCTGGCGAGCATCGGTGCGGCCGGGGGAATCGCGATCGGCGGCGCCCTGCTCTGGGCGCTGCAACCCTCAGCGCCCAAGTCGTCCGATAATCTTTATTCTGCCGACACGGCGAACCGCGCCGAGGTCGTGACGGGCGCGCCCGCCGATTATGGAAAGGTGCCGAAGCTCGGGCCGCCGCTTCCTGGCGACCTCGGGCGGCCGATCGTCGCAGCGCAGCGCGATGGCGAAATCGTCCCGGTGCCGCCGATGGGCAGTTCGCCAGCTGGCGCGCGCTCACCGACCGACGACGCGCGCGACCGGGCGCGGCAGGAGCGCGAAGCCGCCACCACCAGTCGTCTCTTTCTTGGCGGAGGGTCAGCGGGTGCAGGCGTGGCCGAGGCGCTGCGCGGATCGATCGAGCCTGCCGTGGCCGCACCGGCGCCGGTAGCCGGTGAGCGGAGTCCGGACGCGGCGCGCCGAGCCTTTCTCGAAGGCGGCGCCGGCAAACCGAACGAAAGTCCCGAACGCATTGGCGGACCCAGCTCGCCCTACATTCTCCAGAGCGGGAGCGTCATCCCGGCTGCGCTGATCACCGGCATCCGCTCCGATCTTCCCGGGCAGGTCACCGCGCAGGTGACGCAAAATGTCTATGACAGCCCGACCGGCCGAACCTTGCTCATTCCGCAGGGCGCGCGGCTCATCGGCGAATATGACAGCGAGATCGCTGCGGGGCAGAAACGCGTATTGCTGGCGTGGGACAGGTTGATCCTGCCCGGCGGCCGCTCGATCCGGCTCGATCGCCAGCCAGGCGCCGATGCCCGCGGCATGGCGGGGCTCGCCGATCGCACGGACAATCATTGGGGATCGATGTTGCGCGCGGCGCTGATCTCGACCTTGCTCGGCGTCGGTGCCGAGCTTGGTTCGGATGGGGATGACGCGATCGTTCGCGCCCTTCGCGATGGGTCACAGGATACGATCAACCAGTCGGGCCGGCGGCTCGTCGAGCGCCAGATGAATGTGCCTCCGACCATCACAATCCGTCCCGGCTTCGCGCTGCACGTCATCGTGACGCGCGATCTGATCCTCGATCCCGATGGAGGAACCGCGCTATGAGCAAGCTCAGGCTTGGCCCGATCGCTGACGATAAGCCCGTGAAGTTATCGGTCGAACTACCGGGCGCGCTTCACCGCGACCTGCTTGCCTATGCCGAGGTGCATGCGAAGGCCACTGGCCTCGCCGAGCCACTGCCGCCTGAAAAAATCGCGGTGCCGATGATCGAACGCTTCATGGCGACCGATTGGGCCTTCGCGTCCGAGCGACGGCGGCGCTAGGGGGGCATCTCGAGCAATACAGGGGGCTGCGAACCGACGAGCCGAATTTGCATACCGGCGGGCTTGACCCTGTAGCCGCTACAGGGTGTATCTGTGCGTCCGACTCGAGACAGCGCGAGAGGAAAACAGTGCCCGACCATCGCTTCGCCTCCGACGCCGTTCAACCGGCCGACGCCGGATTGGATATCACGCGCTCGGCCGTTGCGGTGGAAATGCGATCCTATCGGCACGCGCGCGATACCCGCGATTGGTCTGCGGCATGGCATCACCTCGAGCGCGCTCACATCATTGCCCAGCCGATATTCCGTCTGCATCTCGCCTCGCATGCCGCGATGCTGACATTCGCCATTTCTCGGCGCGACGTCCGGGAAATCCTCGGCCAGTTGCTGCGCATTGCCCTCGTTCCGCTTGGCGCGCTGACCGGTCGCCTCCCGACCGGCAATACCGGCCGCGCTCGCATCAGCGCCTTTGTACCGATGCCGGTGCCCGAGGATTTGCTGCCCTATCTGCCGCCGGACAGGCCATGACCGGCGACTTGCCTGTATCTCGCCGGGCTGCTAACCGGCGGTCGATGCGAAATCGCGCGATCCAGTTCCTGTTGCTCATAGTGGCGCTTATGGCTTGCCCGGATACGCCGGTCATGGCCTATGACGCCGCGCCGATTGGCATCGACGCGCATCAGCATGTGTTTGCGGAGGTCGCCGAAGACGCGGCCCCCGACGACAGCAGCCCTACGAGTGGTGGCGCCGAACTGGTGCACCATCATCACTGCCCCGCGGGATTGGCCGTCGACGCGTCCGACGCGAACGGCAGCTGGTTGCCGAACCGTGACATCCATCTCGCTCGCACGGCCGCGGCGCTCGCTTCGCGCGCGACCGCCCCCCCCACCGAACCTCCCGCCGCCTGATCACTGCTTCGCGCAGGCTTTCGCCTGCGTCGTCACGCATTGATCAGGAGTATTTATGTCGAAATCATTGGGCACCCTGCTGTTTGCAGGGATGCTGACCATGGCAAGCCAGCCGGCGTTCGCCGAACCTGTCTCGCTGTCCGACGCGCTCGCGCGCGGTCAGGATGTCTCCCCTCGAATTGCCAAAGCGAAAGCCGAACTGAAGGCGGCCGAAGGTCGCGCCATGCAGGCGGGCGTACGGCCGAACCCCACCATATCCGCCGAAGTCGAGAATTTTAGCGGCACCGGACCCTATCGAACCTTTGGCCAGACCGAGACCACAGTCGCGGTGTCGCAGCCGTTCGAGCTCGGCGGCAAGAGGCGCGCCCGCAAAGAGGTCGCGGCGGCTGAGCGTGACTTTGCGCAAATCGCGCTCCGCAAGGCCGAGGCCGACCTCGCATATGACATCATCATGTCGCACGCCGAATTGCGCGCGGCCGAAGATCGCGCGAAGCTCGCCGACAGCGTCTATGCCAGGGCGGTCGAACTCGCGCGGATCGCCGAGACGCTGGTCGACGTCGGGCGCGATCCGCCGCTGACCAAGCTGCGCGCCGACGCGCTGCTCGCCGAGGCGAAGGCCGAAAGCCTGCGCGCAAAATCGGAGCTTTTGTCGGCGCGGCAGGAACTGGCGTTGCGCATCGGCAGCGAGGATCCCGAGCTGTCGGCCATCGCTCAGGATATTCCGACGCCGCCCGCCTTGCCGGCCGATGCCCAGAGCCTCGACGAACGTCTCGCGGCCGCCGAGCGCGATGCGGCTTCGGCGCGGGTGCGTCTCGCCCAGGCCGAGGGCGTTCCCGACATCACGGCGTCGGGCGGTGTCCGAAACTTCCGCGAAAGCAAGGACACCGCGTTCATCGTCGGCGTCTCGATCCCGCTTCCGGTGTTCAACCGCAATCGCGGCAATATCTATGCAGCGCGCGCGAGCGGCGAAGCCGCCGAAGCCCAGCTTGCCCAGACGCGCCTCGATACCCGCTTCTCGCGGCGCGACGCCGAGCTGATGCTCTCGGCCGCCACAGAGCGTGTGACGGCCTTGTCGGGCGCCGGACTGTTTCAGGCGAGTGAAGCTGCCCGGGTTGCCGAGATCGGATACCAGCAGGGCAAGTTCACGCTTATCGAGCTGATCGATGCCCAGGAGGCGCTGACCAGCGCCAATCTCAAACTCATTGAAGCCGAACTCGACCGCGCCCGCGCCTTGGCTGCGCTGGGCCGCGCGAACGCGCAATAGGGGACTCACAACATGCAAATCTTCGAAAACAAGAATCGCCTGATGGCCGCTGTGGCGGTCGGGGCACTCATACTTGGCGGCGGCGGCATCCTGATCGGCCGGTCGATGACCGCACCCGTCGCAGCACCCGCTGAGGCGCCTGCCGAGGAAGAAGAGGAAGGCCATGTCGAAGGCCAGATCCTGATGGACGAGGCGCGCGCCAAGGGCGCCGGCATCGTTACCGAAACGATCCAGGCTGGTGGCCTCGGTTCTGAGATTCTCGCGCAGGGTGTCGTTGCGTCGACCCCCGAAGGCGAGGCTGTGCTCACGGCGCGCGCCGATGGGGCGATTACCCGCATAAACCGCCGCCTCGGCGACGAGGTGCGCGCCGGCGAGGCGGTCGCGGTGATGGAAAGCCGCGACGCGGCGGCGATCGCATCCGAGCGCAGCTCGGCGACGGCGCGCCTTGCGCTTGCGCGCTCGACCTATGCCCGCGAAAAGAAGCTGTTCGATGCGCGGATTACGGCGAAGCAGGATCTCGAGGCCGCCGCGGCGGCGCTCGCAGAGGCCGAGTCCGAAGCACGGCGGTCGCAATCAGCAGCCGCCGCCGCCAAGGTATCGGGCGACGGCCGCACGCTGGCGGTGACGAGCCTGATTTCGGGGCGGGTCACCAAGTCGGACGCGAAACTCGGGTCCTATGTGCTCGCGGGCACCGAATTGTTCCGGGTTTCCGATCCCCGCCGCATCCAGATCAATGCCTCGGTGCTCGCCGCAGATGCGCGGCGGATCAAGCCGGGCGATACCGCGGTCATCGAACTGCTGGGCGGCGAGACCGTGAATGCGGTGGTGCGGTCGGCAACCCCGAGCCTCGACGCGGAAAGCAAGACGGCGACAATTGTCCTCGTCCCCGACGGCATCGGCGGCCTGACGCCCGGCCAGGGGCTGCGTGCGCGGATCAAGCCGCGCGGCGCTGCCGGGTCGAGCTTGATCGCGCTGCCCGAGGAAGCGGTGCAAACCGTGGAAGGCCGCGAGGTCGTTTTCGTCAAGACCGCCAAAGGTTTCCAGGCCATGACGGTGGTTACCGGCAAGCGCGGCGGCGGCCGTATCGAGATTGTCGACGGGGTGAAACCGGGCGCGGTCATCGCGACCAAGGGTGCTTTCCTGCTCAAGGCCGAAATCGGCAAGGGCGAGGCGGAGCATTGAGATGATCGAAAAACTTCTCGACGCGTCGATACGCTTTCGCTGGGGTGTGGTCATCCTCACCCTCATCATATCCGCTTATGGCCTTACCCAGCTCCTGAAGCTGCCGATCGATGCCGTTCCGGACATCACCAACAAGCAGGTCCAGATCAACACCGTCGAGCCCAATCTTGGGCCACTCGACATCGAACGGCTCGTTACCTTTCCAGTCGAAACCGCGATGGCGGGAATCCCCGGTCTGGAAAGTTCGCGCTCGATCTCGCGCAACGGTTTCAGCCAGGTCACAGTGATCTTCGAGGATCATACCGACCTCTATTTTGCACGCCAGCAGGTGGCCGAACGGCTCAACCAAGCGAAGGGCACCCTGCCCGACGGCGCCGAACCGCAAATGGGTCCGGTCTCGACCGGGCTCGGCGAAGTGCTGATGTACACGGTCGATTTCGACCGCACGGCCAAAACGCCCAAGATCGCAGGAAAGCCAGGACCTCAGCCCGACGGTTCCTATATTACGCCAACGGGCGAAGTCTTGACCGACGAGGTGGCCAAGCTCGGTTACCTGCGGACGGTGCAAGACTGGGTGATCCGCCCGCAGCTGCGCTCGGTTTCCGGCGTCGCCGGCATTGACTCGATCGGCGGCTATGAAAAGCAGTTCGTCGTCCAGCCCGATGCGACCAAATTGGCAAGCTATGGCATCAGCTTTTCCGAGCTCGCTGAATCTCTCGAACGCGCCAACATCTCGGTCGGCGCCAACTTCGTCGAACGCGGCGGGGAGGCTTTTCTCGTCCGCGCCGATGGCCGCATCCGCACGCTCGACGAGATCGGTCGCGCCACCGTTGCAAGCCGCGGCGGCGTTCCCGTCATGGTTCGTGACGTCGCGACCGTGCAGATCGGCGGCGAGTTGCGGACCGGCTCGGCATCCGAAAACGGGAAGGAGCTGGTCGTCGGCACGGTGTTGATGCTGGCGAACGGCAACAGCCGGATCGTCGCATCGGCCGCAGCCGAACGCTTGAAAGACGTCACGAAATCCATGCCCGCCGGCATCGTCGTCAAACCCGTGCTCGATCGCTCGCAGCTCGTCGACGCGACGATCGGCACCGTCGAGAAGAACCTCGCCGAAGGCGCCTTGCTCGTGGCGGCGGTGCTGTTCTGGCTGCTCGGCAACTTCCGTGCGGCGGTGATCGCCACGCTTGTCATCCCGATCTCGTTTCTGATCATGGGGACGGGCATGAACATTACCGGCACCTCGGGCAATTTGATGAGCCTTGGCGCGCTCGACTTCGGCCTCATCGTCGACGGCTCGATCATCATCATCGAAAACTGCCTCAGGCGACTGGCCGAGAGGCAACATCATGAAGGGCGATTGCTCTCGCTGAGCGAACGTCTGCACGAGGTGTTCGAAGCCTCGCGCGAAATGGTGAAACCGACGATCTACGGGCAGGCGATCATCTTCCTCGTGTTCGTGCCGTTGCTCACCTTCACCGGGGTCGAGGGCAAGACCTTCTCGCCGATGGCGATCACGGTATTGCTGGCTCTGGCCGGTGCGTTCATTGCATCGCTGACCTTCGTCCCCGCGATGGTCGCACTGCTTCTTCGCGGCAAGGTCGCCGAGAAGGAAGTGCGCGCGGTCGCCTGGGTGAAGACCCGGTATGAGCCCGTGCTCAAACGCGTCATCGCGCGGCCCTGGCCGTGGATCGGTGCTGGCGGCGGGACCTTTGCCGCGGCCATCCTCGTGTTCGGCATGCTCGGCAGCGAGTTCATCCCGGTGCTGGGCGAAGGCAATCTCGCGATGCAGGCGCTTCGTATCCCGTCGACATCCTTGAACAAGTCGCAGGCGATGCAGTTGCGGGTGGAAAAGGCGGTGTCCTCGCTTCCCGAGGTGGCCTTCATCTACTCGAAGACGGGTACGGCGGAGGTTGCCAGCGATCCCATGCCGCCGAATGCTTCCGACACCTTCATCATCTTGAAGCCGCGCGATGCATGGCCCGACGGGGTCAAGACCAAGGATGATGTGATCGAGCGGGTCGAGAAGAAGCTCGAACCGCTCGTCGGCAATGCCTTCGAAATCAGCCAGCCGATCCAGCTCAGGTTCAACGAGCTGATTGCCGGCGTGCGCGGCGACATCGCGATCAAGCTCTACGGCGACGATCTCGACGAAATGGGCCGCGCGGCGCAGCAGGTGGCAGCGATCCTGAACACCGTTCCTGGCGCTGCCGACGTCAAGGTCGAACAGACGGCGGGCTTCCCCGTGCTCGATGTCCAGTTCGATCGCGACGCCATCGCGCGCTACGGGCTGACGTTGCAGGATGTCAGCGACACCGTTGCGGCGGCGCTCGGTGGGCGCGAAGCCGGGATCGTGTTCGAAGGCGATCGGCGATACGATATAGTCGTCCGTCTCGACCGCGCCACGCGTGACGATCTCGACGCGGTAGGGGCGCTTCCTGTGCTTCTTCCCGGCGAGGGCGGATCGCGGGCATCGGTGCCGCTCAGCGAACTGGCCAAGTTCGGCTTCTCCGAAGGGTTGAACCAGGTCAGCCGTGAAAACGGCAAGCGGCGTGTCGTGGTGCAAGCCAATGTCCGCGGCAATGACTTGGGCTCCTTCGTCGCCGAGGCGCAGGAGAAGGTGAATGCGCAGGTCAAGCTTCCTACAGGGAGCTTTATCGAATGGGGCGGGCAGTTCGAGAATCTGCAAGCCGCATCGGCGCGGCTGTCGATCGTCATCCCGATCATCTTCGCGGCGATCTTCGGCATCCTGTTCATGGCATTGGGCGGTGTGCGCCAGGCGATCGCGGTCTATTCCGCAATCCCTCTCGCGCTGGCTGGCGGCGTCTTCTCGCTCCTGCTGACCGGGCTGCCCTTCTCGGTATCGGCGGCCGTGGGCTTCATCGTGCTTTCGGGCGTGACGGTGCTCAATGGGCTGGTCGTGATGTCGAGCATCAACCAGCGCATCGACGAAGGCAAACCTGTCGATGTCGCGATCGGCGAGGGCGTCATGGAACGCGTCCGCGCGGTGCTGATGACGGGCATCGTGCCCGCCATCGGCTTCGTACCGATGGCCCTTGCGACCGGGACCGGCGCCGAAGTGCAGAAGCCGCTGGCGATCGTCGTCATCGGCGGGCTGATCACCTCGACCTTGCTGACCTTGTTCGTCCTGCCCGCGATCAGCCATCTGCTGCTTCGCGGCCGGCACAACAAGCATGTTGCCGGCGACTACACCGACGTCACCGCGCTCGGAGAACGGGTGTTCCTGCCCGGTGACGATACGGGCGGCAAACCGGCATGAGCGAGCATCAAGCTCCTCATGCCACGCAGGACGAAACCGATGGCGGCTCACCGCCGCCATCGGCTTTCCCGGGAGGCAGGGTGATGAAGACCTCCATATCGCTGCTTGGACTCTTGCTTGCGGCCTGTTCATCCGGAAAGCCGAGCACCGACGCGGACAGCGCCGGACATGGCGATATGCAGCATGCGGCCGCGGCCACCTCGACGCCGGCGGCCAAGGCGTTCGAGGCGGCGGCCGACAGGATGCACAAGGATATGGCAGTGGTTTTGACGGGCGACGCCGACACCGACTTCATGCGGTCGATGATTCCGCATCATCAGGGCGCGGTGGCGATGGCCAAGGTCGCGCTGCAATATGGCAAAGACCCGGAGGTGCGCGAACTCGCCCGATCGGTCATAGCTGCGCAGGATAAGGAGGTCGCTGTGATGCAAAGCTGGCTGGATCGTCGGGAAAAGGCGATGCCCCAAAACCCGCCGAAGGCGAACTGATATGACTGCGGCTCCCGATCATGCCGATGGGGCGAACGACGCCAAAGGCGCCGGCGAAAGTGGCCACAGCCATGGCACGGGCGCGAGTTCGGGGCGGCTCGCCATCGCGCTCGGCCTTACCTCCACCTTCCTCATCGCGGAACTAGTAGGGGCCTATTGGTTCGGCAGCCTCGCACTGCTGTCCGATGCGGCGCATATGTTTACCGATGCCGCTGCACTGGCGATCGCCCTCGTGGCGGTGAAGGTCGGCCAGAAGCAAGCCGACAAGCAGCGAACCTATGGCTACCGCCGCTTCGAGATTCTCGCTGCGGCCTTCAACGCCGTGCTGCTGTTCGTGGTGGCCGCCTATATCCTCTATGAAGGAGTGTCGCGCTTCGTCGATCCGCAGCCGGTGGAATCGATGGGCATGCTGGTCGTTGCGACCATCGGCCTTATCGTGAACTTCGTTGCGATGCGCTTGCTCGCCGGCGGCGTCGAGAAAAGCCTGAACATGAAGGGCGCCTATCTCGAAGTGTGGGCGGACATGCTCGGATCGATTGGCGTAATCGGCGCTGCGGTGTTGATCTGGCTCACGGGCAAGACCTGGATCGATCCGGTCGTGGCCATCGCCATCGGCCTTTGGGTGCTGCCGCGCACATGGTCGCTCTTGCGCGACACCACGCACATCCTGCTCCAGGGCGTACCCCGTGGCATCGATCTCGACACCGTGCGCGCGGCGATGGGCTCGGTCGATGGCGTGGCGGGCGTTCACGATCTGCACGTCTGGTCGGTCGCTGGCGACGATGCCAGCCTGACCGCCCATATCGTCCTCACGGCGGGCGCCGATCCCGAGGCGCTGCGCGGCGCGGTCGCCGCGATGCTGGGCACGCAGTTCAATATCCAGCACTCGACAATTCAGACCGAGACCGTCGCATGTGGCGATGAGGACGCGATACATGCTTGACCTGGTTGCCGTAACACAACGGGCCCGCCTTCCCCGAATGAGCCGATGTCAGGTGAAACCGATCGCCATGCTGTCAAAAGCTAGCGCAGTTGCCGGGAGCCTGGGAATTATCAGAAAAGGTCCAGCAAATGGTTGGAATATTGAGGATTGAACAATGACGGAAACGGTCAGGCTCGATATCGAACTCCTGCTCCCGGAAGTGCCCGACGAGGCGGACCGCTGTATCGAACGGCTGTCAGGTGAATTGCAGGGCCGGCCGGGCGTCGAAAAGGCGCATGTCGTAGCCGCGCAGGGCGACGCGCCCGCGCAGCTTTGCATCCATTATGATCCCGACATCGTCCCGCTGGAACGGGTGCGCCAGCTCGCCCGAAGCGCCGGGGCGGCGCTGACCGAGCAATATCAGCATCTTCTCTGGACCGACGTCGAGGGGCTCGGACACACGCGGCGCGCTCGCACGGTGAGCGATCGTTTGCGTCAGCTTCCCGGCATCGTCGAGGCGGAGGCGAGCGCGGCGGGCGTGATCCGCGCCGAGTTCCGCACGAGCGATACTTCACTCGACCAGATTCGTCAGGCGCTCGCCGATATGGGCGTCTACCAGAAGAAGACTGTGGGAGCGGCCGAACCGATGCTAGCGAAGCAGAGGCATTCCGAGAAAGACGACCATAGCGGCCATGATCATGGCGAGCATGGCGAGGGCGATCATGGTCATGCCCATGGCGGCATCTTCGGTGCGAACACCGAGCTCTATGTCGCGCTGCTGTGCGGCGTGGTTCTCGGCATCGGTTTTGCGATCGAGAAACTGACCGCACTGCCCGATTGGGTGCCGCTGGGTTTCTATATCGCCGCATATGGTCTCGGCGGCTGGTTCACGCTCCGCGAGGCGATCGAGAATCTGAAGCTCAAGCGGTTCGAAATCGACACGCTGATGCTCGTTGCCGCTGCCGGCGCCGCCGCGCTCGGTGCCTGGGCCGAGGGCGCTTTGCTGCTCTTCCTGTTCAGCTTCGGCCATGCCCTCGAACATTATGCGATGGGCCGCGCCAAGCGCGCGATCGAGGCGCTGGCCGAACTCGCACCCCAATCCGCGCTCGTTCGCCGCGACGGCGAACCACGCGAGGTGCCGGTCGAGGAGCTGCTTGTCGGCGACATCGTCATCGTGAAGCCCAATGAACGACTTCCCGCCGATGGCTTCGTGATCCTCGGCCGGTCGAGCGTCAACCAGGCTCCGGTGACCGGAGAGAGCGTGCCGGTCGACAAGGAGCCGGTCGCCGATGCGAAAGAAGCCGCGTTGCGCGCCGACGCGCTTGAGGCGAAACACCGCGTGTTCGCCGGCACGATCAACGGCGAAGGCGCCATCGAGATCGCGGTGACCCGGCTTTCGACTGACACGACGCTCGCGAAAGTCGTCAAGATGGTCAACGAGGCCGAGACGCAGAAATCCCCGACCCAGCGCTTTACCGACAAGTTCGAGCGGATATTCGTGCCGAGTGTTCTCGGCCTCGTTTTCCTCCTTCTCTTCGCAGGATTCGTCGTCGACGAGCCGTTCCGCGACAGCTTCTACCGGGCCATGGCCGTCCTCGTTGCGGCAAGCCCCTGCGCGCTCGCGATCGCTACCCCGAGCGCCGTGCTCTCCGGGGTCGCGCGGGCCGCGCGCGGCGGCGTCCTCGTCAAAGGCGGCGGGCCGCTCGAAAATCTCGGCTCGCTGACCGCACTGGCGTTCGACAAGACGGGAACGCTTACCGAAGGACGGCCGCGCATCACCGACACGATCCCGGCGACCGGGGTCACCAAGGAAGAGTTGCTTGCCATTGCAGTCGCGGTCGAGAGCCTGAGCGATCATCCGCTTGCGGCCGCCATCGCACGCGATGGCCGGGAGATTTTTCCCGACGCTGCGCTTCCGGTCGCCACCGATCTGAAGAGCCTGACGGGCCGCGGGGTCGAAGCCAAGGTCGACGGCGAAATCGTCAGCATCGGCAAGGCAGAAATGTTCGGGACCGACGGCATCGCACCGCTATCGGCCGAAATGGCGACGGCCATCGCCGGGCTCCGGGAGAAGGGCCGAACGACGATGGTTGTGCGCAAGGGAGCGCGCGATCTCGGGGCGATCGGCCTCATGGATACGCCGCGCGCCGCGGCGCGCGAGACGATCGCGCGTCTCAGCAAGCTCGGCATTCGTCGCATGATCATGATCTCCGGCGACCATCAGAAGGTTGCTGAATCGATCGCTGCCGAAGTCGGTCTCAGCGAGGCATGGGGTGACCTGATGCCCGAGCAAAAGGTCGATGCCATCAAGAAGCTTCGCGCCGAGATGCCCGTGGCGATGGTGGGCGACGGCGTCAACGACGCCCCCGCCATGGCGAGCGCCACCGTTGGCATCGCAATGGGGGCCGCCGGCTCCGACGTCGCGCTCGAGACCGCCGACATCGCGCTGATGGCGGACGACCTGTCGCATCTGCCTTTCGCAATCGGTCTTAGCCGCCGTACCCGCTCGATCATCCGGCAGAATATGGTCGTCAGCCTCGGCGTCGTCGTTGTGCTGGTTCCGGCGACGATCTTCGGCCTCGGGATCGGTCCGGCGGTCGCGGCGCATGAAGGCTCGACCCTCATTGTCGTCGCCAACGCGCTGCGGCTTCTGGCTTATCGAGAATAACTGGGCCGTGGTGGCTAGCCAATATGGGAGGTGAATGTGTTTGAGATTGCGAAGGAGACGCTGCTGCCGCGGTCGCCGGCGCAGCTTTGGGACGTGCTGGCGAACTTCGACCAATATGAGCGCTGGAATCCCTATGTCCGGCCCAAAGGTCTCGCCGAACGCGGAGCGGAGGTCGAATATTCCTTCCGGATGAATCCGGCCAATCCGCGCTTTTGGCGCGTGACGGCAACCGTGTCCGAATGCGAGCCGGGTGCGCACCTCGCGTTCGACGTTAAGCTCAGCCGGCTGCTGCTCTCGATCGAGGAACATTTCCGAATAGAGCCCGCGCCGGAAGGGGCGCGGTTGGTTCACACCATCAGCTGCAAGGGCCTGATCGCGCGGCTCAGCCTGCCCAAGACGCGCCGAAATTTTGAAGTTCTTCTCAGCGAAACCGACCGCTTCCTGACCCAATATCTCGATCGGCCTCGACCCAAACCGGCAGCGAAAGTCATTCGCGCGAAGAAGGGGCGACGGCCGTGAGCATGATCATCCGCGAAAGGCGCGCGACGGGTCATGCCCCATGGCTTGCCCTTCTCGGGGCGTGGCTTGTTGCGCTGTCGGCAAGCCTCGGGGCGATTTTTATTGGGGAAGTGATGGGGCAGGCCCCCTGTGTTTTGTGCTGGTTCCAGCGAGCTTTTATGTTTCCGTTGGCGATCATCCTGGCCATTGCCGCGTTCCGGTCCGACCGAGGCGTTATCGCTTATGCCGCGCCGCTCGCTGCGATCGGCTGGGTCGTCGCCTTATACCATCTTCTCCTCTATCTCGGCGTCGTGTCTCAAGCGCTACAGCCCTGCGGCGCCGGACCATCGTGCGCCGAGGGCGCCATGTCTCTCTTTGGCAGCCTTCCCATACCGCTGCTGTCGCTCGGCGCCTTCACCGCCATCATCCTTTTCCTCATGTTTTGCTATCGGAACTCGAAATCATGAAAAGACAATCCGCTGTCGTCCTGATGGGCCTGATCGCCGCCGGGGCGTTCGCGGTCGGCGTCACTTTATACAGCGCGTCAGTCGCAGGCGAGCCGGCGCCGATTGTGGCGGCAGCCTTGCCCGCCGAGACCTTTGTCCGGCCTCACTCGCCCGTGATCGGACCCAAGAAGGCGCCCGTCACGATCGTCGAATTCTTCGATCCGTCATGTGAAGCGTGCCGCGCATTCTATCCCGCGGTGAAGCAGATCCTCGCCACCTATCCGAAGGATGTCCGCCTTGTCATGCGTTACCTCCCGCTTCATCCCGGATCGGCGGAAGCGATCGTCATTCTTGAGGCGGCGCGCCAGCAGGGGGTTTTGGAGCCCGTGATGGAGGCGGTTCTCAAGGCCCAGCCGTCATGGCACGATGGCCAGATGGACGGCGCCTGGGCGGCTGCAAAGGCGGCCGGCCTCGATGTCGAGAAAGCGAAGGCGATGCCAACCGATATTGCACGCGCGAATATGGAGGCCGATATCGCCGACGCGAACACGCTCCGCATCAAGGGAACGCCCACCTTCTTCGTCAACGGGAAGCCCTTGGCAGAATTCGGTCCCGAGCCGCTCTACGCACAGGTCCGTGCCGAAGTAGAAGCGAGCAAACGCTAAACTGATCGGAAGGGACATGGCGGTGACGGACGCGCGCAATTGGCCCGGCACTCTCGAGATCGGCGAATTTTCGGCTCGCTGGCGTGGTGCGGTTGGCGATTCGGTGACCCATAGTCATTTCGCCGCACAGGCCGTCTTCGCTGCGCCATCGGCCAGTGTCGAGCATGCGGGCACCGTCGTCGAAACGCCGGCCCTCCTGATCGAACCCAATGTTCCGCATCGCCTTGGCCCCTGCGCCCTGGCGGACCTCTATTTCGTCGAACCGACAAGGCACGCGGTGCTTCCCGAGCTCGTTGCAGCGATTTCGGCCGGGCCCTATCGGCTCGTTTCGCAACCTTCGGGTATCGCCTTCTGGGAGGGCTGGCTGGCGAAGGAAGAGCCGGCGCCGCGCGATCGCCGGCTGATCGATGCCATGTGGCTGCTCGACAGTCAGCTCGAGACTGGTCCTGTTCGTCTCGCAGCGCTCGCCGGCGCCGCAGGCCTTTCGCCCGATCGCTTCCGGCATCTCTTCGTCGAGCAGCTTGGCATCCCGCTTCGCCGTTATATTCTCTGGCGCAGGATGCGCCTTGCGGCACAGCGGCTTGCGGCCGGGGAGAATGTGACAGAGGCGGCGCACGGCGGCGGCTTTTCTGACGCTGCGCATTTTGCGCGAACGATCAAACATATGTTCGGCGTCAATGCGAGCCAGCTGTTCGCGGCCTAGGCCTGGCGTCTCAGCAATTAGCGCGACGTAGCCGCTTCGTTCAAGCCCGTCCGCCGCGTGCGCGCTAGCGTGTCGGCATGACCCAGACCAATGCGCAAGAGCAGGACTATGTCCCGCCGCTCGGACGACACGAACTCACCGACCAATATGATCGGGCGATCGCCCTCATGACACGCGAAAAGCGTTGGCGCTCGGAACTCATACGCCGCGTCCCGCCGACAAGCGATGCGCGGATCGTCGATATTGGTTGCGGAACAGGCACGCTCGCTATCGCCATCAAGCAGGCCTTCCCCGACGCCGAAGTCATCGGGATCGACCCCGACCCTCCGGCGCTCGACCTCGCCCGCGGCAAGGCCGAGGCGGCCGGGGTCGCGGTGCAATGGGAACAGGCGATGGGCGACCGGGCCGATGCTATAGTGGGAAGCTGCGACGTCATCGTCTCGAGCCTCGTCTTCCACCAATGCGCCATCGAAACCAAGCAAGCGATTGCGCACGCCATGTATCGGGCCCTTACCCCGGGCGGCCTGATGCTGGTCGCCGACTATGGCCTGCAGCGAAACCTGCTCATGCGGACATTATTCCGGCAGGTGCAGTTGCTCGATGGCTTCGACATGACCGAGCCCAACGCCAAGGGCTGCATGCCCGGCATCTTCGAAGCGGCGGGGTTCGCCGGCGTGACCGAGGCAAAGGTCATTCAAACCCCGAGCGGGTCGATTTCGATTTATGAAGGGCGCAAGGGCTAAGTTTTGATCAGGCGATCCGCCATCCGATCGGCCGGGTCGTGGCGCAGGCAGGTGTGCCATCTTTGCCCGTTCCACTGACCGTTATTTCGATGATACCGCCCCGTAGCGCACGATCCAGAAGCTCCTGCTCCATGTCATGGATGTCGATCTTCATCCGGCGCGTCCAAGGGGAGGCTTCGTCCCCGGCCGATTGTCCGATGCAGATATAGACAAACCGTCTTTCGGCACCTTCGCGTCGTACATGCTCGCCAAGGAATTTCGGTCCAGGGGCGATGCGGACTGGAAAATCGAACGACAGGGATTCGCCGGCGGCCGAACATTTTGCATCGATCGGTTGATTATCCTTCGTTTGAAGGCTGTGTGTCACGCCAACGACGGGCCGATCGATGACGATCCGCATCGCGATCGTAGCTTCATTTGCGCGCCCCATGCCTGTTTGTAATCCTTTGCCGCCCGGTGAATGCAACAAGCCGTCGCCCGTCAACCCCGTCGTTCCTACCTCATTTCTTCATTCATTGCAGCGGATGCGCGCGCGGTGGCTACGCGGCTTCTGCGTCCCGCGATCCTGCGCCAAGCGCGTCGAGCAGCGGGCATCCCGGCTCCAAACCGGCGTCGCAGGCACGCACCGAATCCGCCAGCACGCGTTCCATTCTCTCAAGGTCCGCGATCCGTTCGCGCACGTCCTTCAGATGCGACGCCGCGAGGTCGCGGACGTCGGCACAGCGGCTCTCGCCGCCATTTGCGAGTCCGAGCAGCGCGCGCACTTCGTCCAAGGTGAAGCCCAGTTCCCGCGCGCGTCGCACGAAGCCGAGGCGAGCAACATCTTCGCGTGCGTAGCTGCGAAAACGGCCCCGACGAGAGGGCGTCGGCAAGAGGCCAATTCGCTCATAATAGCGGATCGTCTCGATGTTGCAGCCGGTGCGGCGCGAGAGTTCGCCGATCTGGATCGCGCCGCTCGCCGCCATCGCAAAAATACCTCTTGAATCTATAGTTACTACAGATGGTAGAGCGCTCCGATGCCCCTCGCAAGGAGTCTCCCATGATCGACCCGCCAAATCAGCCCAAGGGGATCGCTACCGCCACCGTAACTCTGGCGGGTCTCGCCGCCGCGTTCGGCGTAGCTGCCTGTTGCGCGCTGCCTTTTCTCTTCGCGTCGGTCGGCATCGGTGCGGCGTGGCTTGGCGGCGTGGCCATCGTGGCGGCTCCATATCGAACGCCCTTGCTCGTCATCGGCGCCTTGTGCCTCATTGTCGGTGCCATGTTGCTGACGCGGCAGCAGCTAATTGCCGCGCGCTGCGGCCCCGGCGGCCTGTGCACGCCGCGCTGGATGCGCATTCTCACATTTTTTGGCCTGCTTCTCGGCGCGGCGCTGCTTTGGGCGGGTTACACCTATGTCTGACGCGGCGATCCAACTGCTTTCGACCCTGACTTGTCCGAAATGCGGTCACCAGTCGACCGAGACCATGCCGACCAACGCGTGCCAATATTTCTACGATTGCCGCGGCTGCGGTGCGGTTCTCAAGCCCAAGCCTGGCGACTGCTGCGTCTATTGTTCCTACGGCGATATCCCTTGCCCGCCGATTCAGGAGAGCGGCGACAAAACCTGCTGCGGGTGAGACTGTCGATGGCAGCTTGCCGATTGCCAAGCGCCGATTTCCGGTTGATAGCCACGCTCCGATCGGTCAATGCAAGTCATTCTCAATAAAGGCAGCTGGCGTGGCGATTTTCTCCAAAAGCGTTTCCTTCGCGTTGATGCGTGCCCTGGGCAGGGGGGCGCTTGCTTTCCTGCTGATGACGCTGGTCGCTCTCCAGCCAGCGCGCGCGAGCGAGCCAGAGGTTCAGACCATTTGGCGGCTGCTTGACTATGTCGCGGTGGATTATCCGGGTGCGGTGTCCGGCGGCAAGGTCGTCAGTCCGGCGGAATATGCCGAGATGACCGAATTCGCAGCGCAGGTCGAAACGCGCTTGAAACGCCTGCCGCAGAAGACCGCCAAGCCAAATTTGGTGGCCCAAGCCGCAACCTTGCGCCAATCGATCGCAGCGAAATCCGCACCGGCGACCATCGAGGTGCAGTCGCGGCAGCTCGCCGGGGCCTTGCTTGCAAGCTATCCCGTTCCGCTCGCGCCGCGCTCGGCTCCCGACCTGGCGCGCGGCGCGAAGCTCTATGCGGAAAACTGCGCCATGTGTCACGGCGCGACCGGCGCCGGAAACGGCCCGGGCGCCGCGGGTCTCGATCCGCCCCCGATCGCCTTCACCGACGCGGCGCGCGCACGCGAACGCAGCCTGTTCGCGCTCTATCAGGTGATTTCGCAGGGGCTCGAGGGGACGTCGATGGCGAGCTTCGAAGCCCTCCCCGACAGCGACCGCTGGGCCCTGTCCTTTTACGTCGGAAGCCTCGCGTTTCCGGAATCGTCGCAATCGCAGGGCCGACAGACGTGGGAAAAGGACGCGCGCGTTCGTGCCGCCATCCCCGATCTTGCGACTCTCGTCGGCAAGACTCCCGCGGATATCGCCCGTGAACTGGGCGACGGCAAGGCCGGGCCGCTGACTTCATATCTGCGCCGCCAGCCCGAAGCCGTCGTTGCGAAACCGGCCGGCTCGCTGATGCTCTCGCGCCAGCGCCTCGACGCGAGCCTCAAAGCCTATGCGGCCGGCGACCGTGGCGCCGCGTCCGACTTGGCACTATCCGCCTATCTCGATGGTTTCGAGCCCGTCGAGCCGGTGCTTGCGGCCCGCGATCCTGACCTCATGGCGAAGATCGAGATGGCGATGGGGAATTTGCGCTCGGCGATAGGAAAGGGTCGCACGCTCGCGGAGGTGAAGGCGGCGAATGCCGAAGTGGCCCGCCTGTTCGTCGAAGCCGAGGCGGCCCTCGCGCCCGAACAGGCAAGCGCCTCGTCGAGCTTTCTCGGCGCATTCGGAGTCCTGCTACGCGAAGGCCTTGAGGCGCTGCTGATCGTCATCGCCATGATGGCTTTTCTTCGCAAAACCGGGCGAACCGACGTGATGGGCTATGTCCATGGCGGCTGGGTGTCGGCGCTTGCAGCGGGCGCGGCGACCTGGTTCGTCGCCACCTATTTCATCGGAATCAGCGGGGCATCGCGCGAACTCACCGAAGGCTTTGGCTCGCTCTTCGCCGCGATCATCCTGATCTCGGTCGGTATCTGGATGCACGGCAAAAGCAATGCCGAGGCCTGGCAGCGTTATATCAAGGAGAAGATCTCCGCTGCCCTGTCGCGCCGGTCGGCGTGGTTCCTCTTCGGTCTAACCTTCCTCGTTGTCTATCGCGAGGTCTTCGAGACCATCCTCTTTTACGCCGCCATATGGGCGCAGGGAAATGGCGGTGCCATGCTCGCAGGAGCGGCGACGGCGGCCATTCTGCTGGGCTTGATTGCGTGGGCCATGCTGCGCTTCAGCGCGCGCTTGCCGATCACGCAATTCTTCTCATGGAGTGCGGCCCTGATCGCAGTGCTGGCGATCGTCCTGGCCGGCAAGGGCATCGGCGGGCTGCAGGAAGCGGGCCTGCTCGGCGTCACGCCGCTGGCAGAGTTTCCGCGATTCCCGCTACTGGGGGTGTACCCGACGGTTCAGACGCTTCTCGCACAATTGGCGGCCGCGATCGTCCTGGCCGCGGGTTTCTGGTTCAACCGGGCGAGGGCGCCGCACGCGGCCTAGCGGCGCCCCGCAAGAAACCGCGTGATTGCAGGCATGGAAAAGGGCGGGTTTCCGTCCTCCGCTACTGTGCGGTCTGTCCCGGCTTGTGCGAAGAAATCTCACCAAGCGCGTCCCGGATGATATCATAGGCCGAATGGAGGAAGAGCAGCGCGATGACACCGGCGACCAGAAGGTCAGGCCAGGCTTCGCCCGTCACGGCAACGAGACCCGCGGCGACAATAACCGCAACATTGGCGAGGGCATCGTTTCTTGAAAACAGCCAGATCGCGCGCGCGGTCGCATCGCCTTCGTTGCGGAAGCGGCTGAGCACCAGCGCCGCCGAGATGTTGACGAGCAACGCGACCACACCAATGCCGCCCATGAGGTCCGCCTCGGGGGGGATGGCGTGGAAAGACCGCCAGATCGCTGATGCAATAACGCCGAGGCCGAGAAGTGCGAGAAAACAACCCTGGACGAGCGCCGTTCGGCTGCGCGCCACCGCTGTCCAACCGAGCGCGATCAGCCCGATGAGAGTGATCGACCCGTCGCCGATGAAATCGAGCGAGTCGGCCTTGAGTGCCTGCGACCGCGCGAGGAAGCCGCCCGCTAGTTCGATGACGCCGAAGCCGAGGTTGAGGATGACGACGATCCAGAGCGCGCGCCGGTAGGCGGGATCGACGCCCGCGCGCTTTTCGTCGGCTTCGCAGCCACAATCGCTCATGTCGTCCGTCCTTTGCCGTTGCGAGTCGGACAGCTATATGCACCCTCTAGCAACTATAGGGTCAAGCGATGAAAATCGGCGAACTGGCGCGTGCGACCGACACGAAGGTCGAGACCATCCGATATTATGAGGGAGCGGGCCTGCTGGCGCCGCCGGCACGGACGGACGGCAATTATCGCTCCTATGGAACCGACGAGCTGTTGCGGCTGTCCTTCATCCGGCGCGCGCGCGACCTCGGTTTTTCATTGGACGAGGTTCGTGAGCTTCTCGCGCTCGCCGATGACCGCGACCAGCCCTGCGGCGCCGTCGATGCGGTCGCTAGCAGCCATCTCGCGACGATCGAGCGCAAGATCGCCGACCTCTCCCAGATGCGCGACGAACTTGCGCGCGTCATCGGCGGCTGCCGCTTGGGAAAGGTCGGCGACTGCAAGATCATTCAAACCCTCGAGCCGATGCGCAGCGCAGCGCGAGGCTGACGCGCTACGCGAAGCCCGGGCCGCAACCGCGATCAGGAGGCAGGAAGCGCTTCGATCCGCGTGATGCGGCCCTTAGCCCCGTCCCAGTCGAGGTCGAATGCGACCCGGTCGCCGACCTTCAGGCCTTTGAGCAAATCCGCCGAAGCTTCGAACCCCATTGTCATCGGCGGCCATTTCAGGGCAGCGATTTCGCCATGATCGAGCGTGACTGTGCCCTTGGCTTCGTCGATCGCGGTGATCTTGCCTTCGCCTTTGCCATGCTGCACTTCGGAAGGTGCTGTGTCACCGGCCGCTTCCTTGGGAGCGGTGGTGGTCTGCTTGTCGGCCTCGGGGCTACAGGCCGAAACGGCGATCAGTAGCACCATGCTGCCAGTCAAAATGCGCATCGATTTCATATTCATTCTCCTTGTTTTCATGTCACGTCTTCGGGGTTTCCAACGGTTGTGGATCGGGCCAGCGCCGGCGCATCAACAGATAGGCGGCGGGGATGATGAACATCGAGAGCAGCGGCGCGGTGATCATCCCGCCGATCATCGGTGCGGCGATCCGGCTCATCACTTCGGATCCGGTGCCCGTTCCAACGAGGATCGGGAACAGCCCCGCCAGGATGACCGCGACGGTCATCGCCTTGGGGCGGACCCGGAGCAAGGCTCCGTCGCGGACCGCCGCCTCGATCGAACCGTCGCCGCGCGCCGCGAGCGCCTGCTTCAGATAGATGAGCATCACGACGCCGAACTCGGCGGCAACCCCCGCGAGCGCGATGAACCCGACTGCGCTCGCGACCGACTGGTTGTAGCCGAGCAGATAGAGCAGCCAGAGGCCGCCGGTGAGCGCGAAGGGCAGGGTCGCCATGATAAGCAGCGCCTCGTCCCAGCGCCGGAAGGTCAGGTAAAGCAGGACGAGGATGATCGCGAGCGTGACGGGTATGACGATCTTCATCCGCTCGGTCGCACGGACGAGGAATTCGAACTGGCCCGTGTAGGAGATGCTGATGCCCGGCGGCAATTCGACATCGCGCGCGACCGCCTGCTGGATATCGCGCACCAATGTCTGGAGGTCGCGGTCGCGGCCATCGACATAGATCCAGGTCACTGGCCGCGCATTCTCGCTGCGAAGCATCGGAGGGCCGTCGCTGATCCGCACTCTTGCCACGGTGCCGAGGGTGATCTGCTGGCGCGATGGCGTGAGTATGGGAAGAGTCTCCAGCTTGCCGAGGCTGTCGCGGAGCTCGCGCGGATAGCGCACGCTGATCGGATAGCGCGCAAGCCCCTCGACGGTCTGCCCGATCGTCTCGCCGCCGATGACGCCGCCGACGATGGATTGCACATCGGCGACATTGAGACCGTAACGCGCGGCGGCGGCGCGATCGATGTCGACGTCGATATAGCGCCCGCCGGTCAGCCGCTCGGCGAGCGCCGAGGCGACGCCCGGGACCTTGCGGACGACCTCCTCGATCCGCTTCGCGGTGCGGTCGATCTCGGCGACGTCCGATCCCGCGACCTTGATGCCGACCGGGCTCTTGATCCCGGTCGCCAGCATGTCGATGCGGTTGCGGATCGGCGGGATCCAGAAATTGGCGAGGCCGGGGACCTTCACGCGCGCATCCAGCTCGGCGACCAGCTTGTCGGGCGTCATGCCCGGGCGCCATTGATCGCGCGGCTTGAAGCGGATCGTCGTCTCGAACATCTCGAGCGGGGCGGGATCGGTCGCGGTGTCCGCGCGTCCGGCCTTGCCGAAGACGCTCTCGACCTCGGGCACGGTCTTGATGAGTCGGTCGGTCTGCTGGAGCAGGCTCGACGCCTTGGCGGCCGAGATGCCGGGAAGCGCCGAGGGCATGTAGAGGAGATCGCCCTCGTCGAGCTGCGGCATAAATTCGCCACCGAGCTGGGTCAGCGGCCACAGGCTGCTCGCGAAGATCAGTCCCGCGATGGCCAGCGCCCTTCCGGGACGACGGAGAACCCAGTCGAGCGCGGGTCGATAGGCGTGCGTCAGCCAGCGATTGACGGGATTGGCCTGTTCGCTGGGTATCCGTCCGCGGATGAGCCAGCCCATGAGAACCGGGACGAGCGTGATCGACAGGATCGCCGCCGCCGCCATGGCATAGGTCTTGGTGAAGGCGAGCGGCCCGAAGAGTTTCCCTTCCTGACCCTGCAGCGTGAAGATTGGCAGGAAGGAAAAGGTGATGATGAGGAGGCTCAGGAACAGAGCCGGCCCGACCTCGGCGGCGGCGTCGGTGATGACACGCCAACGCTCCTGCCCGGCGAGCTGCTCGCCGGGATGATCCCTTTCCCAATGTTCGATATGCTTGTGGGCATTTTCGATCATCACGACCGCCGCGTCGACCATCGCCCCGACCGCGATCGCGATGCCGCCGAGCGACAGGATGTTGGCGTTGAGACCTTGGAATCGCATGACGATGAAGGCGATCAATATGCCGAGCGGCAGCGTGAGGATCGCAACCAGCGCCGAGCGCGCGTGCCACAGGAACAGTGCGCAGACGACCGCGACGATGATGAATTCCTCGACGAGCTTCGAGGTGAGGTTGTCGACCGCGCGGTCGATCAGGCCCGACCGGTCATAGGTGGTGACGATCTCCACACCTGGCGGCAGGCCGCGCTTCAGCTCGGCGAGCTTGGCGCGCACCCCCTCGATCACCTCGCGGGCATTCTGGCCCTGCCGCATCACGATCACGCCGCCTGAGACTTCGCCTTCGCCATTGAGTTCGGCGATCCCGCGCCGCATGTCGGGGCCGATCTGGACGATCGCGACATCACCGATCGTCACCGGAATGCCGCCCGCTGTGGTGCGGAGCGGCACGGCGCGAAAATCGTCGAGACTTTTGAGGTAGCCGCCGGCGCGAACGATATATTCCGCTTCGGCCATTTCGACCGTCCCGCCGCCGCTCTCCTGATTGGCGCGCTTGAGCGCGTCGGTCACATCCTGCGCGGTGACCCCGAACGCGGCGAGCTTCTGCGGTTCGACGAGGATCTGATATTGCCGCACCATGCCGCCGATGCTCGCGACCTCGGCGACGCCGGGCACCGCCTTGAGCTCGAAGCGCAGGAACCAGTCCTGCAGGCTGCGCAGCTCGGCGAGATCGTGGCGCCCGCTCTTGTCGACAAGCGCATATTCATAGATCCAGCCGACGCCGGTGGCGTCAGGGCCAAGCGACGCCTTCGCCCCTTCGGGAAGGCGGCTCTGCACCTGGCTCAGATATTCGAGTACCCGGCTGCGCGCCCAATAGAGGTCGGTGCCGTCCTCGAAGAGGACATAGACGAAGCTGTCGCCGACGAAGCTGTAGCCGCGCACGACGCGTGCGCCGGGAACCGAAAGCATCGTCGTCGTGATCGGATAGGTGACCTGGTCCTCGACGATGCGCGGCGCCTGGCCGGGATAGGTGGTGCGGATGATGACCTGGACGTCGGAAAGATCGGGGAGGGCGTCGACCGGCGTGGTGCGGACGGCAGCGATCCCGATCAGCGTCAGGATCAGCGCCGCCGCGACGACCAGCCCGCGCGCGGCCACCGATGCGCGAATGATCCGTTCGATCATTTCGCATCCTCCAGCGGCCGGACGGCGATGCCGGTCAGGCTCGCTTCGGAATCGAGGAGGAACTGACCCGAGGCAACGACCTTCTCGCCCGCGACAAGGCCGCGCAATATCTCGGTCTTGCCGCCGCCCTCGCGCCCGGTCTGGACTTCGGCAGGATGATAGCGCCCGTCGCCCGTCTCGAGCATGACGATGCTGCGCGTGCCGGTGCGGATGACCGCTTCGCTCGGCACAAGCAGCGCGGGGCTCGCATCGCCGCCCAGTGCGACGCTCGCGAACATGCCCGGGCGCAGGCGCCCGCCGCGGTTGGCAAGCTCGACGCGCACGGTCAGCGTCCGGCTGTCCGCTGCCGCCGTTGGCAGAATGGCCACGACGCGGCCGCCGAAAGCCTCGCCCGGAAAGGCGGTGAGCTTGGCGGTCGCGCGCTGGCCGACCTGCACCGCGCCCGATTGTGCTTCGGGGAGCGCGGCATTCAGCCAGACCGTTCCGAGGCCCGAGATTTCGGCGAGGGTTTGGCCTTCGGCCAAGGTCACGCCGGCGCGCGCACCCAGCGTTTGGACGACGCCACCGATCGGCGCGCGCACCGTCACCGTGCCGCTGGTGCGTCCGCTGCGATCGACCTGCGCGATTACCGCTTCGGGCATCCCCATCAGGCGAAGGCGCTGCCGGGCGGCAGCGGTGAGGTCGGGTCTGCCGAGCCGTTTGACGCTCAGATATTCGGTCTGCGCGCTGCCCCATTCGGGCAATTGCAGGTCCGCGATCGGCGCACCGGCGCGGATCACGTCGCCCGGCGCGAGCCGGTAGACGCGTTCGACGAAACCGCCCGAGCGCGCCTGGACGATCGCGACGTCACGCTGGTTGAAATCCACCGTGCCATTTACGTCGAAGGTTGCAGCGAGACTGCCCATTTCAGCCGCGACCACCCTTATTCCGAGGCTTTGCCGCGCCGCGGGGTCGACCGATATGCCGGGGGCCGTGGCGCCGCCGCCTTCATCGGCATATTTGGGCTCGAGCTGCATATCCATGAAAGGCGACTTGCCGGGCTTGTCGAACTTCTGGTTCGGAAACATCGGGTCGTAGTAATAGAGGATCTTGCGCGCGTTGCTCGTCGCTCCGGTCGGCGCTTCGCCCTGGCCGCGCTGCCCGATCCAATAGCCGCCGCCGCCCGCAATCAGCACAGCCGCCAAAATCCCGGTGCGCCACCGCGCCGCTGAAGTTGCATCGGTCATTGCCCCGTCTCCCCATAGATATAATTGATCCGGATCGCGTCGCGCGCCACCTCGGCTTCGCGCGCCAGCGCATCGACTTCGGCTTCCGCCAACGCGAGCGTCGACAGCAGCGCGGCTCCGAGATCGAGTTTTCCGGCGGCGTAACTCGCGAGGTCGAGTTCGGCGCGCTTCTTCGCGAGCGGCACCAGCCGCGACCGCGCATTGCCCAGCTGCTCGTGATGCATGCGATGATCGGCCAGATCAGCGTCGAGTGCCGCCGCGATGTCGCGCTTGGCCGCCTCGCGGTCGAGACGCGCGCGCGTCGCTTCGCTGGCGCGGGCCGCGATCTTGGGGTCCTGCCGCTTCTTCGAGAAGAAGGGGAGGTCGATGGTGACGCCGAGCGTGACAAGATCGCCATAATTGGGCTCGCGCCGCCCATAGGCCGCATTGACGCTCCAGTCGGGCCGCTTGTCGGCACGGGCGAGGCCGGTCTCGGCATCGGCCGCGAGGGCGCGGGCGTCGAGCGCGCGGAGCCGCGGCAAGCTGTCGATGCGCGCGCGCAGAAGCGATGCATCGACCATGGGCGGCGGCGGGTCACCCGCGGTATCAGCGGCCCGGTCGCCGGTGTAGCGCCCAAGCTGCGCGCGGGCGCGGGCGATCTCGGCGGCGAGGGTGCTGCGGCGGTCGCTGACCGCGGCGCGCAGCTGTTCGGGTTCGAGCGCCTGCGCCGGACGCGCCGCGCCGCTCGCAAGGCGCGCGGTGACTGTTGCTTGCAAATCTTCAAGACCGGCATCGAGCAGGTCGAGTTCTTTCAGGCGCTTCTTCGCATAGAAGAGGTCGACCCAGGCGAGCGCGGTCGCCAGCCGGACGTCCTGCGCGGTGACCGCTTCATCGGCCCGCGCAATCCCGATGTCGGCTTGCGCGCGCGTTGCGCGCGCCCGGCGCTTGGCGGGATTGGGAAAGTCCTGACTGATGCCGATGACCTGCATCGTGAAATCGTCGCGATTGAATCGCCCCGCGTCGGGACCGGTGACCGGGAAATCCTTGATCGCAAGGTCGAGTTTCGGATCGGGCAGCCGGTCGGCCGCGATCGCCGAAGACTCGGCCGCGTCGATCCCCGCTTCGCGTCCCCGCAGTTCCGGCGCCTGCGTCTCCGCCAGGCGGACCGCGGCGTCGAGCGTCATCGGCTCGGCATGGAGCGCGGACGATATCGGGATCAGCATCGCTGCTGCTAGGAATATGCGCATATGTCCCCCTCGAGAGATGATGAGCTTATGCCCCCCGGCCCGCAGGCCGGGGGACGGGACCGTCAGCCCTTGGCGGGTGATGAATGCAGTCCGTGCATGGCCTTCATGCAGTCGGCCGCGTCGGCCTTCATCATGTCGCAGTCGCAATTGGCCATCTGTGCGGTCTTGTCTTTGACCCAGACGCGCTCGCGCGGCGCGATGCCCGACTTGTTCGGGCCAGGAACCTGACGGAACTGCCATTCATAATGGCCGCCTGCCGCCTCCTGGGCGAAGGACGGGGCCGTGGTGATAGCCGCAAGCGCTGCGGCCGTCGCAAATATCATCTTCATGGTGAATATCCTCGGTTGAAATGCAGGAGGATGGGCGGCGAAACCAGTCGCCGCGCATCGCGCGTTTCAGCCGGGGAATAGAGGCGGTTCGGGCTCGGGACCGAGGGTGCGACCAAAAAGTCGCGTGATCGGGAGCTGGTCGACCGGTCCCGCTCGGTGGTCGAACGTCGCGATCGACGCCGCCGGCGTGGCCACCGCAAGCGGCAGGGCGCAGCCCATCTTCGCGATGCAGTCGAGTGTCAGGCCCTGACACGGTTTGTCGGGGTCGGATTTGTCGACCCTCATCATTTCCGCGCATTCGTCGCTCATGGCGGGCGCCGCGATCACGGTGTCGGCCATGGCAATGGCAGGCGCCGACGCGAACGCGACTTCCTGAGCGAGAAGGCCCAGCATGGCTCCGAACAGGAGCAGGAAGGAAAGCCAGCGTTTCACGGGTCGATGCATGATCCTAGTCGAAAGCCGCGTCAATTCGAAATTGGGGAGGCGGAGCTGCACTGCAATTCGCCGGCAGCCCCGCCCCGGTTACACCCGAACCGGCCTACCGCTGCCCCATCACCATGGCGGCGGGCGCGAGCAGCATCCACACGGCCATCGCGATCATCATCAGATTCTCGGTCAGCGATATGAAGCCGAGCGGAACGTTGCTGTCGCCGCCGACGCACGCGCATTTGAGCTCGCGCTTGTCGATATAGACCGCCTTGAACACCGAAACGGCGCCGATGGTCCCGATGAAGAGCGCGACCGGGATCGAAATCCAGCTGAGCGCGCCCGAAATCATCAAGATGCCGGCAAGGGCCTCGGCGAAGGGATAGATGGTGGCATAGGGAACCCAGCGCTTTGCGAGAAGGTCATAGTTCAGAAACATGCTCGAGAAGCTCTCGATGTCGCGCAGCTTCAGAAAGGCCAGCAGCGCCATGCTGAAGCCGATGAACCACTCGGCGGCGCGGACGGTAAACGGCGTGCCCGCCACAGCCTGGCTCGCTGCCAGCGCCATCAGGGCGGTGATCGAAAATAGCGCGATGATCGGCGTGTAGGTGAGCGCCTTGGGATCTCGAACCTTTAGACCCAAATGGCGCCGCAAATCGTCGTGACCGCCGATGCGCTCGCCTTCGATGAAAGTCTGCGGCGTCGTCGCGACGCCATGCTTCGCCTTAAAGGCATCGGTTTCCTCGCGCGTCCTCAGCCAGACGTCTTCGACCTCATAGCCCCGGCTGCGCAAGAGATGTAGGGCCTTCAAGCCATAGGGACAGATATGATGCTCCATCACCATGCGGTAGATCGTCGCGCGAGGCCGTCCGACCGCCTGTGCGCCGGGCGCGGATTGCCTGCTTCGAGCGTCTTGGAGCTGGGTATTCATGATTCTACCTTTCTTGATTCCCTTATGCTCCCTCTCATATAGGTTGCGTACCATAGTACGGAGTCAAGGCCTTGCGTGACATGACCATCGGACAGCTTGCAAAACGCGCGAGCGTGAATGTCGAGACCATTCGCTTCTACCAGCGCAAGGGCCTCCTTCCGGTTCCCGGCCGGCGTGAAGGAGGCGGCATGCAAGGAAGCGTGCGCCGCTATGATGAGGCCGTGTTCGGGCGCCTGCGTTTCATCAAGTCGGCGCAGGCGGCAGGATTTACGCTCGCCGAGATCGGCGAACTGCTCGAGCTCGATTCCTCCACCGATCGGACCCGCGCGCGCGCGCTTGCCGACGCGCGCATCACCGCCATCGAGAAAACGATTGCCGAACTCGATGCGGCGCGGCGCGCGCTTGTCGGCCTGTCGCGCCAATGCGCCGCCGCCGATACGGTCCACTGCCCGATCATTTCGGCCTTCGAGCAGGTCTAATCGGTTCGGGCTGAGCTGCACCGTTTTCAGGCCCCCTTACGCCTTGGGCTTGCGCGAGGAGCTGTGCAGGCTGAGGATCCGCCACTTGCCGTCGGTCCATTTGAGGACGCTCGTCGCCACACCATCGCGTTTGACCATTTCGCCGTTCAAGAGCACGATCGTGTAGGAATAGGTCTCGGTCGCGATGGCCACATCGCCTTCGCCCCGCACCGACAGCTTGTAGTTCTGAAAGGCGAAGGACTTGAACGCTTTCAGTTCAGGCGAGAGGTGATGGTCGCGATAATGGACGAAATTTCCCTCGACGCCGCCGGACTCGAAAATCTGGGCGTCGGGCGCGAACAGTGCTTCGACGCCCGCCAGGTCGCGGCTCTCGATCGCCTGCTTATATTGCGCCAGCGTCGCGCTCGCGGCCTGATAATCCGGGGCTGCCGCCGCGTGCGCGGGAACGGCCAGGACCAAAGCGAGCCCGATCGCCGCCTGCTTGAAACCTCTCATCATTCTTCTCCCATTTGCGTGCCGGCCGACGTCCAAGGCCGCGGCGATGCTTCTCTCAGATTTTCACGAATCGCAGCCGCAGCGAATTGGCGATGACGCTGACCGAGGAGAGCGCCATCGCGGCAGCGGCGATGATCGGCGATAGAAGAAGTCCGAACAGCGGGTAGAGCGCGCCCGCTGCGATCGGGATGCCCGCAACATTATAGGCGAAGGCAAAGAAGAGGTTCTGCCGGATATTCGACATCGTCGCATGGCTGAGGTGCCGCGCCCGAACGATGCCGAGAAGATCGCCGCGCAGCAAGGTGACGCCCGCGCTTTCGATCGCGACGTCGGTTCCCGAGCCCATCGCAATGCCGACATCGGCGGCGGCGAGCGCGGGCGCGTCGTTGACCCCGTCCCCCGCCATGGCGACGATCCGGCCTTCTGCGCGGAGCCGCTGGACGACGGCGCTCTTCTGGTCCGGCAGGACATCGGCCTCGACGTCGGCAATACCGAGGCGCCGCGCGATCGCCTCGGCGGTGACGCGATTGTCGCCGGTCAGCATGATGACCCTTATGCCCGCGTCGCGCAGGGCAGAGAGGGCTTCGCTTGTCGTTGCCTTGACGGGATCGGCAATCGCGATGACGCCGGCCGCTTGGCCGTTGACGGCGATATAGATCGCGGTCGCGCCCTCGGCGCGAAGACGGTCGGCCGCCGCGGCAAGCCCCGCGAGGTCAACGTCATATTCTTCAAGAAAGGCAGCATTGCCGAGGACAATCGCCTTCTCTTCGACCGAGCCGACGATCCCTTTGCCCACCGGCTGATCGACCCCTGAAGGCTCGACGAGCGCGAGACCCCGCTCCTCGGCCGCCTTGACGATCGCGAGCGCAAGAGGATGCTCGCTGCTGCGCTCGAGGCTGGCTGCGATCGCGAGCAGGTCATTTTCGTCGAACCCATCTGCGACTTCGATGGCAACGACCGAGGGCTTGCCCTCGGTAAGGGTCCCCGTCTTGTCGACGACGAGCGTATCGACCTTTTCCATTCGTTCGAGCGCTTCGGCATTCTTGATCAGCACCCCGGCTTCGGCGCCGCGTCCGACGCCAACCATGATCGACATCGGCGTTGCGAGGCCGAGCGCACAGGGACAGGCGATGATCAGCACCGAGACGGCCGCAATCAGGCCATAGGCCATCGCGGGCGCCGGTCCGAGAATCGACCAGACGATAAACGCAGCAACAGCAACGGCGATGACGCCGGGAACGAACCAGCCAGAAACGGTGTCGGCGAGGCGCTGGATCGGCGCCCGGCTGCGCTGCGCGTCGGCAACCATTTGCACGATGCGGGCGAGCATCGTGTCGCGGCCGACCTTCTCGCTGCGCATCAGCAGCCCGCCCGTCTGATTGATCGTTCCCCCGATCAGCGCGGCGCCGGCCTCCTTTGTGACGGGCATCGATTCGCCCGTGACCAGCGACTCATCGACCGTGCCGCGGCCTTCGACCACGATGCCGTCGACCGGGACCTTCTCGCCCGGACGGATGCGCAGCACATCACCGACCGCGACATCCTCAAGTGCGACTTCCTCGTCGCTCCCGTCGCCGCGCACCCGCCTCGCAAGCTTGGGCGTCAAGTCGAGAAGTGCGCGGATTGCGCCGCTTGTCGTCTCGCGCGCCCTGAGCTCGAGCACCTGTCCCAGCAGGACAAGCACCGTGATAACGGCTGCCGCTTCGAAATAGACCGCGACCGAACCGTCGGCGGCGCGAAACGCACCGGGGAATATCCCGGGCAGGAGGGCCGCGACCATGCTGTAGGCCCAGGCGACGCCCGTCCCCATCGCGATGAGGGTGAACATGTTGAGGCTCTTGTTTCGGACCGAGAGCCATGCCCGCTCGAAGAAGGGCCAGCCCGCCCACAGAACGACGGGCGTCGCGAGCAACATCTGAATCCAGTTGCTCGTCGAGCGGTCTACATATTGATGAAGGCCGGTCAGATGGCCGCCCATCTCGAGCGCGAGCACCGGAAGGGCGAGCAGGAGCCCGATCCAGAAACGACGTCGCATGTCGCGATATTCTTCGCTCGGCCCCGCGACCGCTTCGGGCATGACGCGTTCGAGCGCCATGCCGCAGATCGGGCAGCTTCCGGGGCCGGAGCGCCGGATCTCCGGGTGCATCGGGCAGGTCCAGATCGCGCCCTCGGCGGCAATCGCCGGTGCCGCTTCCCGCGTTGCCGCGTAGCGCTCGGGGTCGGCCTCGAATTTGGCAAGGCAGCCCGCACTGCAGAAATAATGGTCCAAGCCCGCATGGGTCGCGCGATGCGACGTTGTTGCGGGATCCACCGTCATGCCGCAAACCGGATCGACCGTTGCGTTATCCTCGACCGCCGCGTGATGATCTTCCTGCATGGCTTCGTCTCCTGTCGCTCATTCGTGCCGGACCCCGGCAACGGGCACCGCGGATTTGCCCGACGGTGAACCGCGCGGATCGCGGCGGAAGAATCGGGCCGCTACCTCTGATACGCAGCCAGCAGGCCAGGCCCTCGCGCTTTTGCTCATACGCCTCAGGCCATGGGTTTGCGCGCAGACATGATCGAAATTGCGCCCGTCACCGTCTTCAACGCCGGCTCCTCGCATAAAGTCTCAAATCCCGCTTCGCCGATGAGCGCCGGTAGACAGCCATCGGCGTTGGGTTGGGTATCGGCCACGCCGTCCAGCTGCTGGATCGTCAGCCGGAACAGGATCCGCATCAGGCGGCTGCGCTGCTCGCCATAATCCGCGATATAAAGTTGCCCGCCAGGTGCGAGGCAAAGCCAGGCCTCGCGGAGCAGGCGGGCCTTTTCGGCGAGGCCGACCTGATGAAGAACGAGGCAGATTGTGACTTTAGTCGGCATCGGCCAGGCGGCGATGCTCGCGGCCGTGAAGAATCCGACGCGAAAGTCCGGCTGGGGCGAGAGCCGGGCTGTCTTATCTCGTGCGATTCGGGTGGCAGCATCGTCTGGATCGATCCCGAGATAGCGCGCGCCTCCGCCGCGCCGCGCGATCGCCAACGCGAGATTGCCGGTGCCCGAACCCACATCGAGAATGATGTCGTCGGGCGCCGGCGCCATAAGCTCGACCAGCCGGCCGCGCCACCGGCGCTCGCGCGTCGTGATCGCGACGCCGGCGTCGTAGAAAGGCGTGAGGAAATGATAGCCGGCCGCAGGCGTAAATCTTGGGTTCCTGTCCTGCAAATCTGACATCGCTCGTGCTTTCCTCCTGCCACCCGGACCCCGTCAATCGGCAAAGGGTTCCAATGTTCCGAACCATGCGACCAGCGCGAGAATGGCAAGTCCCGCGGACGCTTCGAGCACGAGGCTGCGGCGCATCGCCGACACGGCGAGACTCGAATCGGCGCCTATTTCGTCGGGGCTGGCGATCGATGCCTGCAACGCCGGCGTAAGTCGCCAGCGGTTGACCCCGGCGAGGGCGAGCATCGCGGCGAAAAGGATGAGCTTGGCGACGAGAAGCTGACCATAAGGCGAGACGATCGATCGCCCGACATTCTCGACTCCGATGATAATCTGGCTGTTCACCAGTCCGGTCGCGGCGATCACGAGCACGCACAGCGTCCCGACGCGCGCGAACTGGTCGAGGCTTCGCGCGGCAAGCGCGACCCTTTCCGTCCCAGGTGGGTCGCCGGGGCGAAGGAGCAGCAGAAAGGCGGCAATCGCACCGAACCAGACGGCCGCGGCAATCATATGGATCGCGTCATTGGCGCGATGCACGGTGCCGACGATACCTTCGGACGCGCCGGCGTGGCCCGACCAGACCAATGTTGCCAGCCCGGCCGAGCCGGCGACGCTCAGGACCGATGCCGCAGCGACGGGATTGCGGCCAAGCCAGAAGCTCGCCGCCCCGGCGACCAGCAGCGCGAACATGCGCACAAGCCATGCGGTGCCGACGTCGGTCTCCCGGACCATCGTCAGAAACATCTCGGGGTCGATAGCGAAGACCCCGACGCCCTGCATGCTCGCGGTCAACACCGCCATGCCGGCAAAAGACAGGATCAGGCCCGAGACGCAGAGCCCAAACTGCGGGCGCCCGAAGAGCGCTCCGACGCCTGACGTCCGTTCGTCGGGTCCGAGCGCATAAAGTGAGAAAGCGGCAAGCCCCGCAATAAGCATCAGGTTCGCGAACAGCGCGAACCTGACACCCATCAGCAGGAGATCTGCCACCTTCTTTTTACTTCACGGTGAAGCTGAATTCGCTACCCATACGGTGCGTGTCGGCGCCCGCAGCCGACCATTTGACCTTATAGGTGCCGGGAACGAGCGCGCGCTTCACCATCAGCATCATCGATTTGCCGCCCTTGCCCATCATGGAGGTGGTGGGGATCTTCATCGGAGCGTGATTGGCCATGCCGGGCATCCCGGTCATCACCAGTTCGGCCTTCACCGTCGAGGCGATAACCTTCTCGTTGAACTGCAAATTGACCGAAGTCACCTTCGAAACCGTTGAATTCGCGGCCGGCGTCGAGCCGACGAGCTTGGTGTGGGCGCTTGCGACGCCCGGCACGAGAAGCAGCGCTACGGCCGCGGTGACAGAGGGGAGAAACGACTTGAACATAAAAACCTCCAATTGCGGGTCTGTCCTGCTAATACGCAAACCAGCCGCGCGGCCCTCACAAAATTGGTTTCGCCTTGTTGGATTATTTCTGAGGGGTGATGGGATCATGCGCGTATGATCTATGGATGGACTGGCAGGAAAGGCCGATGGACGAACTCCGGATTTTGAATGAACCGAAGGTGCCGAGCGCACTGGACACGCTCGACGAGCGTGTCCTCGTCGCGCTGTCGGCACGGCTCCGCGAGGCGTCGGCGATGCGGCGCATGATGGCGCTCGCCGCTTTCGTGTCGCTCGGCGGCGGGTTCTTCGTCGGCAGCGCCATCGTTCCGCCGGCCGTGGCCGCGAGCCCGATCACGCCGCTCATTCCGGCCAGCCCGCTGGCCCCCTCGACCCTCCTGGATTCGCGTTGATGACGTCGTCGCGCCGTTTGCTGCTTTTCGGTCTGGTCGCTTTCATCGCCGCGCTCGCCGGCGTGCTCGCCGGGCGGCTCATCGTCGAGACACCGCGCGCAAGCGAGACCGAATTGCACGCTTTGCTGCATCGCGAGCTGAAGCTCTCGTCCGCGCAGCAGGTAAAGATCGACCGGATCGAGGCGAAATTCGCCGAGCGGCGCGATGCGCTCGAGCTCGATATGCGCGCCGCCAATATCCGGCTCGCGCAGGCGATCGAAGCCGAGCATGGCTATGGACCCCGCGTCACCGAGGCGATCGACGAGACCCACCGCGTGATGGGCGAATTGCAGAAGGAAACGCTCCAGCATCTGTTCGCGATGCGCGTCGTTCTTGATCGCGACCAGGCCGCGATGTTCGACAAGAGCGTGGTCAAGGCGCTGACCGCCGATGCGCGGTGAGCCTCGATCTCGCGCAATGTAGCGATCGCGAGCTCGCCGCACTTGCCCGGGCCGGACAGCAGCAGGCCTATCGGGAATTTCTCAGTCGCTACAAGGCGCCCGTGTTTCGCCTGATTCGCAACAATATCGGCGATCCCGACGAGGCGATGGACCTGACGCAGGAAAGCTTTGTTGCGGGCTTTGGGGCGCTTGGCCGCTATGACGCCGACCGGCCCTTCCAGGTCTGGATATCCCGTATCGCGCTCAACAAATGCCGCGACTGGGCGCGGCGGCGTGCGGTTCGGTCTTTTTTCTCTCGCGCCCTGCCCCTCGAAAGCGCGCACGATGTCGCGAGTGAAGGCCCCGGGCCCGACGCCGAGGCGGCAGACCGCACCGAACTCGAGCGCGTTCGCGCCGCCATGTCCCGCCTAGCGCCCAATCTGCGCGAGGTCCTCATCCTTCGCGGCGTTGAGGATCTAAGCCAGTCGGAAACCGCCGAGCTGCTGCAAGTCAGCGAAAAGACCGTGGAGACGCGGCTTCACCGGGCCCGTGCGAAATTGAAGGCTCTGCTGGGCGAAACGACCACCCACGCGGCGGAGTAAACGCATCGCGGGACATTTGGCGATTTTCGCCTGCGAGGGTGAGGGGCGGACGATCGTGCCGCGTATGACTAAAGAGACAAGGCAACATCCGGGAATTTTATGCAGATAGACAGGCGTCGTTTCGTGACGGGTGCATTGGGCGGCGGGACAGTGGCCGCGCTGGCGCCCTGGTTTCCGGCGTGGGCCCAATCGGTGTCGCCAGGCATCGTCGCGCCGCTGCCGACGGTGTCGGGCAATGACATCACCCTTCGTATCGCGCGCCAGACGATGCGGATCGACGGCAAGGTCAGCCGAGCGATCGGGATCAACGGGACGGTGCCCGCGCCGCTCGTTCGCCTGAAGGAAGGCCAGACCGCGCGCCTCACGGTCGTCAACGATCTCGACGAGGACAGCTCGATCCATTGGCATGGCCTAATCCTGCCGTTCCAGATGGATGGCGTCCCGGGCGTCAGCTTCCCCGGCATCAAGCCGCGCTCAAACTTCGTTTACGAATTCCCCGTCGTCCAGTCGGGGACCTATTGGTATCACAGCCATTCGGGACTGCAGGAGCAGCTTGGCCATTATGGCCCGATCGTCATCGATCCCGCAGGTCCCGATCCGATCGGCTTTGACCGCGAGCATGTCGTCGTCCTGTCCGACCACAGCCAATTGTCTCCCGAGGCGATCTTCCGCAAGTTGAAGGTCAACCCCGGCCATTTCAACATGCAGCGACAGACGCTTTCCGGTCTCCTGGCCGGCAAGGACCAATCACTGAAGGAACGCATCGAATGGGGCAAGATGCGCATGGATCCGACCGACGTCGCCGATGTCAACGGATCGACCTATAGCTTCCTCGTCAACGGCCATGGCCCGCGCGACAATTGGACCGCGCTCTTCAATCCCGGCGAGCGGGTGCGGCTGCGGATCATCAACGCCTCGGCGATGACGATCTTCAACGTGCGCATTCCGGGCCTCAGGCTGACCGTCGTGCAGGCCGACGGGCTCAACGTCGTCCCAACCGAAATCGACGAGTTCCAGATCGCCGTTGCGGAAACTTACGATGTCATTGTCACGCCGGTCGAGGACCGCGCCTATACGCTTGTCGCCGAAGCCAACGACCGCTCGGGCATGGGGCGTGCGACGCTTGCGCCGCGCGCCGGCATGGCCGCCGACGTCCCGCCGCTGCGCGAACGCCCGCTCGCGACCATGAAGGACATGGGGATGGGCGACATGGACATGTCAGGCGGTTCCATGGCGGGAATGGACCATTCGGGCGGTGGCGCCACGGGGGCCATGCCAATGCCCGCAAGCGATCCTGCCTGCTCGCCCGAACATGCCAAGATGGGCCATTGCACGCCCGCGGCCGAAGGCGGCGCGATGGCGGGGATGGATCATGGATCGGGTGGCGGAATGCAGCACAGCATGCGCGATTTCGACGTCGCCCCGCAGGTCAAACGCGACCCGAGTGTCCAGACCATCTCGCCGATGCCGGTCGATCGCATGGGCGAGCCGGGGCAGGGGCTCGAAAATGTCGGGCACAAGGTGCTCACCTATCATGATCTGGTGGCGCTCGAGCGCAATCCCGATGTGCGCGCCGCCGAACGCTCGCTCGACATTCATCTGACCGGCAATATGGAGCGGTTCATGTGGTCGTTCGATGGCGTCAAGATGTCCGACCATCATGAGCCGATCCCCTTCATCGAGGGTGAGCGGGTGCGGATCAACCTCATCAACGATTCGATGATGAGCCATCCCATCCACCTCCATGGCCATTTCTTCGAACTGGTCACGGGCAAGGGCGATCGCTCGCCGCGCAAGCATACGGTTCTCGTTCAGCCCGGAGGCACCGCCAGCTTCGATTTCACCGCCGACGCGCTCGGTGACTGGGCGTTCCACTGTCATATGCTCTACCATATGCACGCCGGGATGATGCGCGTCGTCAGCGTCCGTCCGAAGGGAGACGCAGAGTGACCCGCGCTTCGCTTTTCCTCGCCGGCACCGCCGCGCTCGCTTTCGCCGTTCCCGCCACCGCGCAGTCGATGGATCATTCGTCGATGCCGGGCATGACCATGCCGGCCGAGCCGAAGAAGCCAGCTGCCAAGCCGCAGCCGGCTCCGCCGCCGCAATCCGAACCCGCGCCGATGCCCGAGATGGATCATGGCGGCATGGATATGAAACCCAAGGACGCAAGTTGCGCGCCCGAGCATGCGGCGATGGGCCATTGCACGCCCGAGGCAAAGTCTTCGGACAGCGGCTCGAGCGCGGAAATGCCGGACATGGGCGCGATGGACCAAGGCACGGTGGCCCCGGCCGATCCCGACTGTCCGCCCGAACATGCCAAGATGGGCCATTGCATGCCGAAGGACGCAACGATGGAACTGATGGAAGGCATGGCCGGAATGGGCGGGGCGAGCGGCACCGACTTGCCTCCGGGCGATGCCGCCGCGCCGGCGCCGCCCAGCGACTGGTATGCCGACCGCATCTATCCCAAGGCCGAAATGGAGCATTCGCGCCATGCGATGATGGAAGAAAATGGCGCGCAGAAAATCGCCTTCATCAGTTTCAACCTCGCCGAATATCAGGCGCGCAAAGGGCATGACGGCTTTCGCTGGGACGGCGAAGCCTGGTATGGTGGCGATATCAATCGGCTCACCGTCAAAAGCGAAGGCGAGGGGGTTTTTGGCGAGGGCATCGAAGGCACCGAGACGCAATTGCTCTACAGCCGTGCCGTCGGCCCCTATTTCAACGCCCAGGCCGGCATTCGGCAGGATCTCGGACCCGGTCCCGATCGCACCTATGCGACAGTGGGCTTCGAGGGGCTCGCGCCCTATTGGTTCGAGGTCGAGGGCGCCCTGTTCTTGTCGAACAAGGGCGATCTGCACGGCCGGCTTGAAGGCTATTATGACCAGCGCATCACCCAGAAACTGATCCTCCAGCCGATAGCCGAGCTGAATTTCGCGTTACAAGATGTTCCCGAAATCGGGGTCGGGTCCGGCTTGTCCGACGTGGAGCTCGGGCTGCGCCTGCGTTACGAAATCGTCAAGGAATTCGCCCCCTATGTCGGAGTCGAATGGGAACGCAAGGTCGGCGATACGGCCCGTTTCACGCGGGCCGCAGGGGAAGACCCAAGCAGCGTCAGCCTGGTCGCAGGGGTGCGGGTCTGGTTCTAACTCGCGGCGGGGCAACAGATAGGAGAATTGCCGTGAAGTCAGCTTATCGAAGCCTCGCCTGGCAAACGCTCGTCGGCGCCGTTATCATGTATCTCGTCATGTTCGTGATGATTGATCGTCTGTCGAGCTTCTACAACAATCTCAACATGGCCTATATGACGCTCATGATGGTGGCGCCGATGGTCGTCCTGATGATCATCGCCATGCCCGACATGTTTCCTGACAAGCGCCGAAACATCCTCCTTTTGGGCGGAGCGGCGCTCGCCTTCTTTGGCAGCTTCGGGCTCATTCGCACGCAGACCACGATCGGCGACCAGGCCTTCCTGCGGTCGATGATCCCGCATCATTCGGGCGCTGTCCTCATGTGCGCGCAAGCCCGCCTCTCGGACCCCGAGGTGCTTGAATTGTGCCGCGGCATCATTGCGGGCCAAAAGGCAGAGATCGACCAGATGAAGCGAATATTGGACCGAAAATGACGCCGACCTCAAATTACAGCCGGCGAAGCCTTCTTGGCTTGTTCGCCGTTGCAGGCGGTGCCGCGCTTGTTGGATGCGATCGGCGGCCTGCTGCCGGAACGGATACGGCGGGGGCCGCTTTGCCGGCAAGCAGCGGCGGGAGCCAGGCGATGCTCGTTTACCGCGACCCCGAATGCGGCTGCTGCGAGGCGTGGGCCGATATCGCACGCAAGGCTGGCTATAACGTGACTGTCGAGAGTCGCGCTGACATGGCCGCAGTGAAGGAACGCTATGGCGTTCCGCCCGACCTGGCGTCGTGCCACACCGCGATCGTTGCCGGCTATGCGATCGAAGGTCATGTGCCGATGCCGCATGTCGCAAAGCTGCTCCGTGACAAGCCGCGCAACATCCGGGGGATCGCCGTTCCCGGCATGCCGCGGGGCTCGCCGGGCATGGAAATGCCCGATGGGAGCCAGGACGCTTTCGATGTGATGGCGTTCGACATGCAGGGCAAGGCGTCGATCTTTTCCGCTTAGGGCGGGGCCAATTTGGGGCGCCGAGGCGCGACATCAAAAAAAAGTCATTTTCCGGTGAGGGGTAGATGCTTCGGGTGCGTATTATACTCACCGGCTATGGGTCGTGTATCTTCATCTAAGATATTGATCTTTAAGACAATTTTCTGTTGACCTGTATATACATTTGATGCTCTCTCCGGTGCATAACGCAACCAGAAGGGGGTTTCGCCATGAAGTTCAGGACAGTTTTGCTTGCCGGCGCTGCGGTTTTTGCGGGCGTTTCGGCGCCAGCCCTCGCTCAAAGCGAGTCGGCACCCGAGGCCGGAGCGGATAGCGCGAGCAGCGGCAGCGATATCGTGGTGACCGGGTCGCGTATCCGCCGGCAGGATCTCGCGGGCGTTGGGCCGGCGACGGTCGTTTCGGCCGAGCAGATCGAGAACACCGGGGTCGTGAATATCGAGACGGTGCTGCAGCGCCTCCCCGCCAATGCGGGCTTCGCGGGCAACCAGACTTCGGCCTACTGGACTGGCAACGGCTACGGCACCGCGCAGGTCAATCTGCGTGGTCTCGGCATCAAGCGCACCCTCGTGCTGCTCAACGGCCGCCGCCTCGTCGCCGGCGGCACGGGCGCGAACTCGTCGCCCGACCTCAACATGATCCCGGTCGTCGCGCTCGCGCGCACCGACGTCCTCAAGGACGGCGCGTCGGCGATCTATGGCGCCGATGCGATGGCGGGCGTCGTCAACCTCGTCACCCGGACCGACTATGAAGGTCTTGGGATCAGCGCGCGGCAGGGGATCACCGAAAAGGGTGATGGCTCGGATTTCACCGCAGACCTGATCTGGGGCATGCGCAACGACCGCGGCGGTTTCATGGCCGCGGTAACCTACCAGAAGACCAGCGCCGTAAACATGGCGACCCGCGCGCCCTGTTCGCTGGCCGAAACCACCCCCGGCACACTTGGCTGCGTCAACAGCGCATCGACGATCGGCGGACGCGCGGTGCTGCCGAACGGCCAGCAGATCAACTTCAACCAGGTGCTCGGCGGCAACGGAAATTTCTTCGAACCCTACAGCGCGGCGAAGCATAATTTCAATTCTGCCCCGTTCCTCAACGCCGTCAGCCCCGTCGAGCGCGTCAGCACCGCCTTCTTCGCCGACTATGACCTGACCGACAATATCGAGGCGTTCGGCGAATTCCTCTACACGTTCCGCAAGTCGAACCAGATCGCGACGCCCGGCACGCTGCGCAACCTGTCGATCGCGGCGAGCAACCCCACCAACCCGACCGGCCAGAATATCGTCCTCATCCAGCGGCGCCTCGCCGAACCGGGTGCGCGCCAGTTCTTTCAGGAAACCGATACCTGGCAGGGCACCTTTGGCCTCCGCGGCAAGCTGTCGAACGACTGGGGCTGGGAAGTCGCGGGCAGCTTCGGCCGCAATACGGCGGTCGATGGGTCGACCAACATCGCCAATCTCGAGCGCGTCGCCAACACGCTCGACACCAGCAAATGTAGCTTGGCGGCCGGGGCTTCGATTCCCTGCGCCGATTATCTCGGCTTCGGCGATCTGACGCCCGAGGTTCTCGATTATATCCTCTTCACCTCGCGCGACCGCGGCGGCAACGAGCTAGCGACGGTTACGGCTGATCTCAACGGCGATCTGTTCAAGCTGCCTGCGGGGCCCGTCTCCTTCGCGGCGGGTGTTGTCTATCGCAAGGAAAAGGGCTGGCGCGATCCCGATCCGCTGACGGTGCTCGGTATTGCCAACACCAACCAGCAGGACCCGATCTCCGGAACGAGCACCGCGAAGGAGGCCTATCTCGAACTGTCGGTGCCGATCCTTGCCGATGCGCCCTTCTTCCAAGCGCTGACGGCGGGCGGCGCGGTGCGCTATTCGGACTATGACCTGTTCGGCAGCGACTGGAACTATAAGGCGAGCCTCGACTGGGTTATCAACGACAGCTTCCGCCTGCGCGGCACCTATGGCACCGGCTTCCGAATTCCCAACGTCCCCGAACTGTTCGGCGGCGTGTCCGAAGGCAATCTGACCACGACCGATCCGTGCTCGCGCTATGCGACGAGTGGCAATGCGACGCTAATCGCCAATTGTCAGGCATCGGGCGTGCCAGCGAACTATGTCCAGCTGGGCACGACGATCCTGACGACAGTGGGCGGCAACGAGAATCTGAAGCCCGAAAGCTCGACGACCTGGACCGTCGGCACCGTGATCTCGCCGAAGGGGCTCATCCCGGGCCTGTCGCTCACCGCCGACTGGTTCGACATCAAGATCAAGGATGCGATCCGCGCCATTCCCGGATCGACCAAACTCGGCATCTGCTACGCGAGCCAGAATCTGTCGCATCCTTTCTGCGAGGATTTTACGCGCAGTCCGCTGACAGGCGAGGTCACCTTCCTGTCCGCCCAGCCGATCAACACCGGCCGCGAGGAAATGAACGGGCTCGACCTCGGCCTCGTCTATAATAACAACATCGGCAGCGTGAATGTCTCGTTCGACGTCAACCTGACCTACCTCAACAAATATGTCGTGCTGCCCTTCCCGGGCGGCGCACCGATCGATTTCGACGGCTTCATCGGCGGCGGCAACGGCGGCTATCCGAAATGGCGCGGCTATGGTGTGCTGACCGCCGAAAAGGACGGCGTCAGTGCGACCTGGTCGACCCAGTGGATCGGCAAGGCGACCGACTTCAACGCGGCGCCGGGTGACATCGGCTACAGCACCCCCAACGTCTTCTATCACAATCTCCAGGTCGCTTTTGAGATCGACGACAAGACCCGCTTCCAGGTCGGTGTCGACAATCTGTTCGATCGCAAGGCGCCCTATATCCAGAGCTTTACCGATGCGAACACCGACACGATGACCTACGATCTGCTCGGACGGCGATTCTACGTCGGCTTCCGGACGGCTTTCTGAGGGTAGCGCAATGGCAATTCGTTGGCCGCTGCTTGTTCGGCGAACGCATAAATGGCTGGCCTTGGTGGTCGGCGTCCAGGCTTTGCTCTGGACGCTGACCGGCCTCTACATGGTCGTCGTCCATATCGACATCATCCACGGCGATAACCTGGTGCGCGCGCCGGCGACCGAAGCGTTCGATCTGGCGGGGCTCGCGCCGCCGTCGCGGATTGTGGCCACCGCACCCGGGGTTTCGGAAATCCGCCTGCAGCGATTCTTCGGGTCGCCCGTGTGGCGCGCTGAGACGCCCGACGGCGCGAAGCTGTTCGATGCCCGCTCGGGTGCGCCGCTGCCTGCCCTGACCGAGTCCCAGGTCCGGTCGCAGGCGCGGCGCATCTACACCGGCGACGGCGCGATCGTGTCGGTGCGCCTGCTCACCAAGGCGCCACAGGAGATGCAAGCGCGCAAGCCGCCCTATTGGCAGGTCGAGTTCGAAGGCTGGAACCGTCCGACGCTTTATCTGTCGCCGCAGACGGGCGAGCTCATCTCGCGCCGCCACGCGCTGTGGCGTGTTTTCGACTTCGCCTGGATGCTCCACATCATGGACTATGACGAACGGACCGACGTCAACAACCCGCTGCTCCGTGTCGCGACCTGGAGCGCCTTCGCCATGGCGCTGACAGGCGCATGGCTGCTGATCTGGTCCTTCAAGCGCCGCAAGAGGAAGACGGCATGAAACGCATTCGGCTGACGCCGCTCTTTTTCCGCCGCATCCACAAATGGGTCGGGCTTATTCTCGGGCTCCAGTTCCTCCTCTGGGCCTTGAGCGGCTCGGTCATGGCGCTGCTCGACAAGGACAAGGTCGGCGGACACGGCGGCGGGATGTCGCATGCGCATCCTTTGCCCGCCGGCGAATATTTCGACGTTGCCGCCTTGCCGCGCGGCGAGCCTGTCACCGGCGTGGTCTTGCGCGATCTCGGCGCGCGGCCGGTCTATGAGCTTCGCACGCCGAAGGGCACTCGCCTCGTCGATGCCACTACCGGCAAGGACATGCGCGTCGATGAAGGCATGGCGCGCGAGGTCGCGTCGATGATGAACGAGGCGCCGATCCAAAAGGTCAGCATATTGGCAAAGCCCAATCTCGAGGCGCGCGATCATGACGGTGCGATGTGGCGCGTCGACTTTGCCGACGCCGAGAACAGCAGCGCCTATGTCTCGCTCGACACCGCGCGTTTCCTTGTGATGCGCGGCGATACTTGGCGGACGTGGGACTTTTTCTGGATGCTCCACAATATGGATTATGTGAACCGGAAGAGCTTCAATCACCCGCTGATCATCTTCGTGGCCTTCGGCGCGCTGTGGCTTTCCGGGACCGGCTTCTATCTGCTCTTCAAAAGCTTTAGCCGCGCCGATTTCCGCTGGTTGCGCCGGCGCCGCAAGCCTGTGGTGACCCGCAGCACAGCCTGACTATCGGTCGTCAATCGTCGATCGAGAAGGCGGCCGAGAGTTCGAAGCGCGAGCCGGGATGCGTCAGCCATGCGTGGCTGACGAGACGTGAGTGGCTCCATGTCCGGCGCGTCATCCGCAGCACCGGCTCGGCATCCGACAGCCCAAGCATGCCGTGCGTTCGCGCGTCGGGCATCTCAGCGCGGATGCGGTGCTCGACCCGTTCGAGCGGCGCGGTTTGTGTCAGATATTCGTTCGGCGTCGTCTGCGTGAAGTCCATCTTTCCATAGTCGGGGGCAGCCGACGCAAGCACAAAGCGCTCTTCGAGCTGGATCGGGAATTCCGCTTCGTGATGGACGATGATCGAGTGGAACAATTTTGTCCCCACCGGGACTTCCAGAAGCGCAGCCATTTCGGCATTGGCCCGGATCTCGTCATTCTGCACGACACGGGCACGATAAACATGACCGCGCTCGCGTATTTCTTCCGCAATATTGCGGATTTCGATGATCTGGCCGATCGGTTTCGGCTCCGCAATGAACGACCCGCTACCGGCGCGGCGGACCAATATGCCCGCGGCCTGCAGCTCGCGGAGGGCTCGGTTCGCGGTCATGCGCGATACGTCGAACTGCTGCACCAGTTCAGCTTCCGAAGGAACACGGTCGCCAGGCTTCAAGTGGCCGTCCCGAACGGCATCGCAAATGCTTTGCTTGATTGCCGCATAGCGTGGCGCTGCGCGGCTGTCCTTGACCTCTGCTTCGCCTGGCCGGGAACCGGCTGAACCTTTTGAGTTGTTTGAACCGCTTCCGGCTGTGCGAGGGCTGAAATCCATAACCCGTCTATACAGGTTGGTGCGGGGAAATTCCAAGCGGCTGAACGGGCGAAGGAAAAAATATCATGTCCCCGGTAAACCCGCCATCTCGGCCGGCGTGATGACAGGCTCGTTGCGGTCCTTGCGCTCCGAATAGCGATCGACAAGCTGGTCGGCATGGCCGCGCGTCAGCACCGTGAACCGGACCAGCTCCTCGGCAACATCGACGATGCGGTCGTAATAGCTCGACGGAAGCATGCGGCCCGCTTCATCGAACTCGGCATAGGCCTTCGCGACGCTCGACTGGTTGGGGATCGTGATCATTCGCATCCAGCGGCCGAGAAGGCGCAGCGTGTTGACGCTGTTGAACGACTGCGATCCCGCCGACACCTGCATCACCGCGAGCGTCCGTCCCTGCGTCGGGCGAAGCCCCTTGTAGGCGAGCGGCAGGTGATCGACCTGCGCCCTCATGATGCCGGTGATCTGGCCGTGGCGCTCCGGGCTGCACCACACCTGGCCTTCGGACCAGAGCGAATGCTGGCGCAGTTCCTCGACCGCCGGATGATCGTCGTCGACGATCAGGTCGGGAAGTGGCAGGTCGGAGGGATCGAAGACGCGCATTTCGCAGCCGAACAGCTGGAGCAGGCGTGCGGTCTCCTCGACGACGAGCCGCGAATAGGAGCGTTCGCGTAAGGATCCGTAGAGCAGCAGGATGCGCGGCGCCGGATCGAGCGGGCCAAGCCCGAGGCCGGGCTGCGACCGTATATATTGGGGGCTCAGCGCCGGAAGATGATCGGGGTCGGCGAGTGCGCGCAACCGGGAGAAAGTCATGGCGGACATGTTGATCAGTCTTTCGCGGGGGTGGAGGCCGGAAACCAGCGGCGTCCGAACCAGAAGACGACGCTCACCAGCAGGATCAGCACCGGCACCTCGACGAGCGGGCCAATGACCGCTGCGAAAGCGACCGGCGAGGCAAGGCCGAAGGCGGCAATCGCGACGGCGATCGCCAGTTCGAAATTATTGCCCGCCGCGGTGAAGGCGACCGCCGTCGTGCGCGGATAATCGGCTTCGATGAGCTTGCCCATCCAGAAGCTGATGACGAACTGCACGACGAAATAGATGGTGAGCGGGATCGCGATCCGCACGACGTCGCCCGGAATGGTCACGATCTCGCTCCCCTTGAGGCTGAACATCGCGACGATCGTGAAGAGCAGCGCGACGAGGGTGATTGGCGCGATCTTCGGCAGGAAGCGAGTCTCATACCAGTCGTTGCCCTTGGCGCCGGCGAGCAACTTGCGGGTGAGGAAGCCTGCCAAGAAAGGGATGCCGAGATAGATGAGCACCGCTTCGGCGACGGTCCAGAAGCTGACGTCGATCACGCTGCCTTCGAGCCCGAAGAGTGGCGGCAGCACGGTCAGGAAAAACCAGGCATAGACGCTGAAGAAAAGAATCTGAAAGATCGAGTTGAAGGCGACGAGCGCGGCGACATATTGATTGTCGCCCTTCGCAAGCTGGTTCCAGACGATCACCATCGCGATGCAGCGCGCGAGGCCGATGAGGATCAGGCCGGTCATATATTCGGGTTTGTCGGACAGGAAGATCACCGCGAGCGCGAACATCAGCACCGGGCCGATGATCCAGTTCTGGATCAGCGAGATCGCAAGGACGCGCTTGTCCTCGAACACCCGCGGCAGTTCTTCATAGCGGACGCGCGCGAGCGGCGGATACATCATCAGGATGAGGCCGATCGCGATCGGGATGTTGGTCGAACCCCAGGAGAGGCTGTCGATCGCGGCGGGGAGCCCGGCGAAGGTCGAGCCGAGCAGGACGCCCAGCGCCATCGCGAGGAAGATCCACAAGGTCAGAAAGCGGTCGAGGAACGACAGGCGCTCGCGCTTCGGTTGCGTCATCGAATCTCTCCTCAGGCGCCCAGGCGGTTGCCGGCGTCGTCGACGACCTGTTCGCCGTCTTCCTTGGCGAAGGCGCCGCGCTGCCGCGCCGGGATAAGGTCGAGCACCTCTTCCGAGGGGCGGCAGAGCTTCACGCTGTCAAACGGCGTTCAAACGGGACCCCCGATCGGCGTCGAAGAAGGACCCCCTTGCGGATATGATAGGGGTTTGTCGAGGTGAGCCTTGCGCTGCGTGCGGCGGAGGGCGGGCGTAGCCCGCCCGGAGGCGCACGCAGCGCAAGATAGATTTTTGAAGGCGGCGAAGGTGGCGGTCAGCTGCGGTTTTTGAAGCGCCAGCTATCGTTGCCCGTCTCGACGATATCGCAGTGGTGGGTGACGCGGTCGAGCAGCGCCGTGGTCATCTTGGGATCGCCGAAGACGGTGGGCCACTCGCCGAACGCGAGGTTCGTGGTGATGATGACGCTGGTGCGCTCATAAAGCTTGCTGATGAGGTGGAACAGCAACTGCCCTCCCGAGCGTGCGAACGGCAGATATCCAAGCTCGTCGAGCACGATCAGGTCGAGCCGCGACAGCTGCGCCGCCAGGGTCCCGGCCTTGCCGATCCGGGTCTCCTCTTCGAGGCGTGTCACCAACCAGCCGAAGCGAGGTTGTGCGAATGAGCTTATACGAACGGATCGAGCAGGAAGGACTGACCAGCGAGCAGGTAAACCATCTCTTTCGAGAGGAGATGGTGCGGTATCGCAACATGCTGGCGCATCAGTTGGCGGTGATCGAGAAGGACGGTGAGGGCAATGTCACGGCTCGCTTCCACCAGATGCTCTCGATCTATGCAGCGTTTAACGGCGATTTCATCGCAAATGGCTTCGACGACTATATGGGCATCGATTACATCGGGTCATTCGACAAGCGCTTTCCGTCGCTGGACGACGAGGCCCGTGCCAATCTTTATGCAATGCTTTCCCAAGCCGGCGATGTTCCAGGCAATTTGCTGAATGAGGCAAAGGCATTGCTGGAGCGGCTCGACATCGAGCCAGCGGCTGACCGCATCGAAATTGCCCGGCAGATCATGTGTGGGGCACGGTTGACGGCCGCGGCAACCTACGACAGCCCCGAAGTTCGCGCCATCGAACACAGCTTGGCGCTCATGAACGCGCTCGGGCGAGCGCCTCCCCAGACTTCGATGCCTCCCCCGATCTCCGCCCCCGCGCCTCCAAACGCGTGGACCGCCAGCACCATTGTGCCTGCGCCAGCGTCGACATTCAGCGATTCGCAGAACTATTATGCCGACCTTAGCCCGATGCAGGCGGTAGAAAAATATATGGAGCTGAAACCAAAGGCCCGTGGACGGGACGACGCGCCGGTGTTGAACGAGGGTGCGAGCCCCAAAAGGCGCAAATCGCAGCCGAAAGTCTGGGGTGCCAGCCAGAAGCGTCAATTCAAGGCCGCGCCCTTTCTTTTCGGCAAGTCGAACAATGGCAAGGCCCTGGCAGCAACAAGCCAAGAAGACCTCAACCGGCTTTACGACCAGTTGAACCGGTTACCGTCGTCGCATCATAAGTCGCCCCGTCATGAAGGGATGTCATTGGAGGACATTTGCAGCGAGGCGCTCGATCGTCTTGCGGAAGCAGAGGAGCAAGGTGAAGAAGTTTCGATCACGATCGGACTCGACGTAGGCACCATCAACCGCCATTTCGCCAACCTCAAGAGATTGTGCTCGTGGCTGGCGACAAAGACGCCCATGGCGCCGCTTGATTTCTCGGATTTCATCCTCGAGGAGGATGACATGGACGAGCGCAACGAGCGCGACCCCTATACGATTGCGCAGGGCGAGGAATTGTTTCGTCTCGGCATATGGACCGGCGGTACGGGCGTCGATTTGCCTCAGCGTTTGTCCGTGACGCCGGGAGGCTCGATTTGGCACGACGCAGCCTATTGGGTCATGCCGCTGGTCTGGTATTCAGGCATGCGACGCGAGGAAGCTTGTAAGCTTTTGGTCGACGATATCGGCGAAGAAGACGGTATCTTTTTTGTCAACATCAGGAAGACGTCCGCGGGCGGCGTCAAGAACGCGACCAGCGTCCGTAAGATTCCTATTTGCGACGAGCTGCGTCGCTTGGGCTTCCTGCATTATGTCCAAGCCATGAACGAAGCTGGCGAGCAGTACCTCTTTCCAGAAATTCAGCCCGGTCGCACAGGGCGTGCGCTGGGGGATGTCTTTTTCAAGAATGTATGGCTTCACATTAAGCAACGTCTGACGCTCGTTAAGCCGGGACAGGCGGTCCACAGCGGCCGGCATATGGTTAGCACTGAACTGAAGATGCTACAGACGTTCGAAGAATTTCGGTCGGACCTCCTCGGTCAAAAGACTGGTGGGGAGAATGCGAGTCGATACGCGAGCGCCACGCGCCTCCAAATCTTGTTCGATATTGTAAACCAGATACCCAAGGTGACAGCCCATCTGCCAGATGCCGTAGAAATCCGGTTGCTACCCGTTTGCATGCGGGGCGCGCGGCCAACTCGCGAGAGCGCCGGGCGGCGCAAGCGCGGTTGACACCATGTCGGACTAAATATCAAATAATCACTGGGTGGCTAAGCCATCGTTTACGGCCGCTATGCGCCCACATCCGGCCGTTCGGCCTTGTCGCCGACGATCCCGAAAGCCGCCGTTCGTTCGCCAGCGCTCAACTGGTTCAGACCCGAAATTGTGCTGACGGCCCAGCAGGCGTGGCCACAATTATATTTGGAGTGCAGCAATCAGGGCGTCCCGAGCCATGGCCACGCGCGGGTGTCGCAGCGATGAGCGTGCCCACACAAGGTAGAAAGCGTTGAGCGGCACCATGATCGGCGCGGGTATCTCGATCAGCGTGCAGGCAGCGCGTTCGCTGCGGGTGAGATAGCCGGGCAGTACCGTCCAGCCGAGGTCCGCGTACAATCCCGACCGTAGCACCCTCAGATCGGGCGCGGTCAAGGCGGGCTGGCTAGTCAGCTCGATCTGGTTTGCATGGAGCCAGGTTCGCAGCAGCGGCCGGTCAAGATCGTAGGCGAGGTGGGCTGTTTGATTAAGCCCTTCGACCAGCGGCAATTCGGCAATCCGCATGGCCACGGCGGGAGAGGCTACGGCGCGCAGGTGCTCTTCGCCCAGCGCATGGAAGGCCAGCCGCGGATCTTCGGGTTTCGAGGCGGTGACAGCCAGATGCACCCTGTCTTCGAGGAGCATGGCATAAAGCGCCTCGCGCCCGCCGATATGCAGGCGCAGGTCCAGCCCTGCTTCCAGCAGCGGAGCCAGTCGGGGCGTGATCATCTCTCCCAGCAGGTCCGACGGTGCGGCGATGTGGACCGTGCCCGAGATGCGCGACGATCGGGCCCGCGCGCTGGCCAGTGCCGATTCCGCCGTGTCGAGGCTGCTTCCGATCGAAGCCGCCAGATCGTCGGCAATCGCTGTTGGTCGAACACCCCGCGAATGGCGATCAAACAAGGGACGGCCCAATTGCGCCTCGAGCGATGCGATGTGCTGCGACGCAGCCGGTTGGGTAATGCCGATTGCCCGGGCCGCCTCGCTCAGTGAACGACGGCGGTAGACTTCGACGAAGGTGCGCAACTGCAGGAGGGACATTGCGGTTCCATAAGCGGATTTATGGCCGTCCGCCATTCCCGCTGGATTTCATGATGCCGTTCCCGGCGTATCTAAGCCGCCGAAAGGCACGATCGAATGAAAAATCGCCGCCAACTGCTGAAAGCTCTCACAGCTGTCTTTGTGGCGGGTGCGGCTGCGCCGGGTGCGTTTGCTCGTGTCCCCGACATCAATGGAACAGGACAATTGACGATGACCCGCATTCTGATGGTGGCCACCTCCGCCGACCGCATGACCCCTGGCACCGAACCGACGGGTGTCTGGCTCGAGGAACTTACCACCCCGTATTATGCCTTCCGCGATGCGGGCGCCGAGGTGACGCTTGCCTCGATCAAGGGCGGCGCCATCCCCGTCGACCAGCGCAGCGTCAATGCCGACGGCGAGAACGACGCTTCGGTCGAGCGCTATCTGAAGGACGAGGCCCTGAAGGCCGAGGTTGTCGGCACGCCGGTGTTCACCAGCATCGATCCCGGCGGCTACGACGCGCTGTTCCTGCCCGGTGGCCACGGCACCATGTTCGATTACCCGGGCAGCGACGAACTGGCCCGCCTGGTCGAACGCTTCGACCGCGAAGGCAAGATCGTCGCCGCCGTCTGTCATGGACCGGCAGGGCTGGTCTCGGCGAAGAAGGCCGATGGCACGCCCCTCGTGGCTGGCCGCCGTGTCGCGGGCTTCACCGACAGCGAGGAGCGCGCGGTCGGCCTCGATCAGGCGGTGCCGTTCCTGCTCGAAACGCGCCTCAAGGAACTTGGGGGCAAGCACGAGGGCGGCCCCGATTTTGCCCCCTTCGCCCTACGCGACGGCAATCTGGTGACCGGTCAGAACCCCGCCAGCGCGGCGCGCACCGCGGAACTCGTGATGGAAGCCCTCAAGGAAAAGGTCGCCTGATCATGCGCTATCTCCACACCATGCTGCGCGTCGCCGATCCCGAGTCGTCGATCCGTTTCTTCACGCTGCTGGGTCTCAAGGAGACCCGGCGCATGGAGAACCAGGCCGGGCGTTACACGCTGATCTACCTTGCCGCCGACGAGGATTTCCGCGGCGACGGCGAGCAGGGCGATGCCGAGGTCGAGCTGACGTACAACTGGCCGCCCGAGGACGGCAGCCCTGCCGAGACATACACGGGGGGCCGATACTTCGGCCATCTCGCCTATCAGGTCGACGACATCTACGAAATCTGCGCGCGGCTGCAGGCGGGCGGCGTGACGATCAATCGCCCCCCGCGCGACGGGCACATGGCGTTCGTCCGCTCTCCGGACGGGATCTCGATCGAACTGCTGCAGCAGGGCGAACACAAGGCTCCGGTCGAACCCTGGGCCTCCATGCCCAACACGGGCGAATGGTGATGGCGAAATTGTTCGAAACGATTGAGGTTGGCGGGCTGCGGCTCGCCAACCGCATCGTTATCGCGCCGATGTGCCAGTATTCGGCAGTCGACGGCGCGATGACCGACTGGCACCAGATGCATCTCGGAGAGTTGGCGCTCTCGGGCGCGGGCGCGCTGACGATAGAGGCGACCGCGGTCAGCCCGGAAGGGCGCATCACCTACGGTGACGTCGGCCTGTACGATGACCGTACCGAAGCGGCGATGCGAAGCGTGCTCGAAAGTGTGCGCCGTTGGTCGGACATGCCGCTTATCATCCAGCTGGCCCATGCCGGCCGCAAGGCGAGCTGCGCCAAGCCGTGGCACGGCGGAACGCAGATCGCCCCCGATGCGGAGAATGGCTGGCAGACCGTGGCACCCAGCGCCATCCCATTCGCTCCGGACGACCATCCCCCTGTCGAACTGGACGAGTCAGGGCTTGCCCGCATCCGGGAGGCGTTCGCGGATGCCGCCCGGCGCGCCGGCAGGCTCGGCATCGAAGCCATCCAGATCCACGCCGCGCATGGCTATCTGCTCCACGAGTTTCTTTCGCCGATCTCCAACCGGCGCGGCGACGACTACGGCGGCAGCCTCGACAACCGGATGCGGTTCCCGCTCGAAGTGTTCGATGCCGTGCGCGAAGCATTTCCGGCCGACCGCCCGGTGACCGTCCGCGTTTCCGGGACCGACTGGGTTGAAGGCGGCTGGACGGCGGAGGAAACCGCATTGTTTGCACAGCAGCTGGAGCGGCGCGGTTGTTCGGCAATCCACGTCTCCGGCGGCGGCCTCGACCCGCGCCAGCAGATCCCTGTCGGCCCCGGCTATCAGGTGCCGCTGGCGCGGACGGTCAAGGACGCGGTCGCCATGCCTGTCGTGGCGGTCGGAATGATCACCGATCCGCATCAGGCGGAGCGCATCCTCGAAGACCGGCATGCCGACGCCATAGCGATAGCCCGCGCTGCGCTGTGGGATCCGCGCTGGCCCTGGCACGCCGCCGCCGCGCTTGGCGCATCGGTCAAGGCGCCCCCGCAATATCTCCGGTCCGAGCCCCAGGAAGCGGGCCGCATTCTCAAGGAAATGATCCCATGAAAATCTCCGTCAAACTGCTTCTTGCCGCGGGCGCGGCTTTAACGCTCGCCGCCTGCTCGACGACCCGCGAGAGTGCATCCGCGCCCCAGATCGAACAGGTCGCGACCTTCGATGGCGCGATGCCGACTGGCGTGACCGTCGCCCCCAACGGGCGCATTTTTGTCAACTTCCCGCAATGGGGCGACAACGCGCCGTTCACGGTGGCCGAGTTGGTCGACGGCAAGGCGGTGCCTTATCCCGACGCCGCGACCAACCGGCCCGATCCGGCCGACCCGGCGGGGCATTTCATCTCGGTGCAGAGCGTGGTGGCCGATGGCGCCAACCGCCTCTGGGTGCTCGACACGGCGGCGCCCAATTTCTCCCAGCCCCAGGCCGGCGGTGCAAAGCTGGTGGCGATCGATCTTTCAACCAACCGGGTGGTGAAGACGATCGTTCTGCCGCCCAGCGTGGTGCTGCCCACGACCTACCTCAACGACGTGCGCTTCGATCTGCGTCAGGGCGCCGAGGGCGTCGCCTACATCACCGACAGCAGCAACGCCGGTGTCGGCGGCATCATCGTCGTCGATATCGCCAGCGGGCGTGCGATCCGGCGCCTGTCGAACCATGCGACGACCAACCCCGAGCGCGGCTTCACCCCGGTCGTCGACGGCGCGGTGCTCATGAACCGCCCGGCCGACGGCCCCGCGACGCCGGTCGCGATCGCCAGCGACGCGATTGCGCTCAGCGCCGACGGCAGCCTGCTCTACTATGGACCGCTGTCGGGTCGCACGCTGCACGCGGTGCCCACGGCGCTGCTGCGCGATGCCGCGGTGTCCGAGGAGGGGTTGGGCCGCGCGGTCCGCAACCTGGGGCGCAAAGGCGCCTCGGACGGGATTGCCGAGGACGACAACGGCCGCGTGTTCGCCGGCGATTACGAGAACAACGCGATCCGCGTGCTCGACCAGGGCAGCTGGACGACGGTGGTCAGCGACCCGCGCATCAGCTGGCCCGACACGCTGTCGATCGGCACCGACGGCTACCTCTACTTCACCGCCAACCAGCTTCACCGCCAGCCAGGCTTCCACGGCGGGCGGGACTTGCGCCGCAAGCCCTACGAACTGCTCCGCATCAAGGTGGGCGCCGGTCCCGTCCTGTTGCGCTCGCAGTGACCCCATCAGGCCGGGCGGGCTCGCGCGGGGCCGCGATCCGGCGAAAAATCAACAACTGACTTGAAGGAATACAGTCATGACCAAGGGTATCGAAGGCAAGGTTGTTCTCATCACCGGCGGCAGCACCGGTATCGGCGCAGAAACCGCGCGGCTTCTCGCTGAACGCGGCGCCAAGGTGGCCATCGCCGCCCGGCGCAAGGACAGGCTCGACGAGGTCGTCGCGGACATCGCCGCAAGCGGCGGCACGGCACGTAGTTACGCGCTCGACGTAACCGACAAGTCGGCGGTCCAGTCTGTCGTCGCCGCGATCGTCGCCGACTTCGGCCGCCTCGACGTGCTGATCAACAACGCCGGGCTCATGCCGATCCGTCCGATGGCCGAGGTCAATACCGACGAGTGGGACCAGATGATCGACGTCAATCTGAAGGGTACGCTCTACGGCATCGCGGCGGCCCTTCCCGGTTTTCTCGAGCAGGGCAGCGGTCACATCATCAACCTGAGCTCGGTTGCGGGCATCAAGGTCTTCGCACCGGGCGGCACGGTCTACTCCGGCACAAAGTTTGCCGTCAGCGCGATCAGCGAGGGCTTGCGCCACGAAGTGGGGGAAAAGGTCCGGGTCACGTCAATCGAGCCTGGAGCTGTCGAAAGCAATCTGAAGTTCACGACATCCGGCACGGCTGCCGAGACGGTGCTGGACTTCTACAAGCAGGCCATCCCGGCGGCATCGGTGGCGCGTGCTATCGCGTTCGCTGTCGAACAACCTGATGACGTCGATGTCAACGCGATCGTCATCCGGCCGACCGCACAGGAGTTCTGATTTCGACGAGGAGGCGGGGCCGCGTGTGCTCCGCCTCATGGGGAACGTACCGGTCTGCTCGTCCGTTACTTTGCCGAATAATATCTGTCCGTTTCACTTGAGGAGTCATTTATGCCCAAACTTGCCCTGTATGTACCACTGAAGGCCAAGCCCGGAAAAGAGCGCGATGTCGCCGATTTCCTCACCTCGGCATTGCCGCTCGTTCAAGCTGAGCCGGGCACTCTGACCTGGTATGCGATCGAGGAAGGTCCCGGTGCGTACGCGATCTTCGATACGTTCGACACAGAGGATGATCGCCAGGCCCATCTTGACGGCAAGGTTGCCGCCGCACTGATGGACAAGGCAGACGAACTGTTTTCCGAACCGCCGCAGATTCACAAGTTCACCCTGCTGGCCGCGAAATAGCGGAGCGGTCGGCACCCTAAGCTGCCGTTTGGCTGCAGTGTAAGGCTCGTGTCTCCATCCCGAATGGATGCCCCGGCCGAACCGAGAAATGAGTAAATGAATACGACAGGCCATCCGCGATAGTGGATGGCCTTGTCTTTTGCGCTTATCACACCTCTGAATTTACTGATCAAGCGCCGTTGACGTGGCGCGATGTAGCGGCACGATTTGTTCGCGGGAAATTCTTGGGCACATCAACTTGGCGCGTTATTCGCCCGTTCTGGCCCAGTCTTCAGAAAACAGCCGTGAATCGATCCGAGAATGGCCCTCCGGGAAGGAACCTCTCAGGTAGCAGAAGGTTCAGGAAACTGAGATCACTTGGAATGGGTGCGATGTCCTCCGTCGTTGCGATGGACCGGATCAACACCAAGCTCTAGATTTGATGACGCGTTCAGAAGAGTTGCGAAAGGAAGAGATCCGTGAAAGCTGTCGTGTACAACGGGCCCAAAGATGTTTCTGTCGATACTATCGATGATCCCAAGGTCGAAAAGCAGACCGATGTTATCATCCGGCTGACCACGACCAATATCTGCGGGTCGGACCTTCACATGTATGAGGGCCGTACCAGCTTCGAGAAGGGCAGGGTCTTCGGTCACGAAAACCTTGGCGAGGTCGTCGAAGTCGGCTCTGCCGTAGATCGTATCAAGAAGGGCGATCGCGTGTGCTTGCCGTTCAACGTCGGTTGCGGTTTCTGCGAAAATTGCGAACGGGGTTTGACGGGTTTCTGCCTCACGACCAACCCTGGAACCGCCGGCGCAGCGTATGGCTTTGCCGAGATGGGTCCGTGGCAGGGTGGCCAGGCCGAGTTGATGCGTGTTCCTTATGCGGACTTCAATTGTCTGAAGCTGCCTGAGGACGCCGAGGAGAAGGAGGATGACTATGTCATGCTCTCCGACATCTTCCCGACGGGTTGGCATGGCGTCGAACTGTCAGGCTTCATGCCTGGCGAAAGCATCGCGATCTACGGCGCCGGTCCGGTCGGTTTAATGGCCGCGCACTCAGCCGAAATTCGCGGTGCCTCACAGATCTTCGTGGTCGATTCTCACGATGACCGCCTGAAACTGGCCGAGGCGATGGGCGCCATTCCGATCGACATGCGGAAGGGCGATCCCGCCCAGCAGATTCTTGACGCGACCGGCGGCCTCGGGACCGACCGGGGGGTCGAGGCGGTCGGATACCAGTGTTGCGATCGCCACGGCAAGGAGCGGAGCAATTACACGATGAACTGCCTCGTCAAGAGCACGAAGGCCACCGGCGGAATCGGCGTCGTCGGCGTGTTCATTCCGGAAGACCCGAACGCGCCCGACGATCTCCAGAAGGAAGGCAAGATGGCGTTCGACTTCGGCAACTTCTGGTTCAAGGGCCAGAAGATCGGCACCGGCCAGTGCAATGTAAAGCACTACAACCGGCGGTTGATGAAGCTTATCGAGCAAGACCGGGCCAATCCTGCCCAAATCATCTCGCACCGACTGCCGCTTGATCAGGCACCAGACGCCTACAAGCATTTCGACGAACGCGATGCTGGTTGGACGAAGGTTGTGCTCAAGCCGGGCACCTGACCTTAGCCTTCGACGGAATAGGAAATTAATTATGACCCTAGAAGGCAAATCAGTCGCCATTCTGATCGCACCCCGCGGGACCGAAGAACCAGAATTCTCGAAGCCCAGGCAAGCTGTCGAGGACGCGGGTGGCAAAGTGACCGTAGTCAGTTTCGAACCGGGCAAGGCTCGCACAGTCAATAGCGATCTCGACGAGGGCGGCAGCTATACGATCGACAAGACGTTTTCCGAGGTCAAAGCCGACGATTTCGACGGACTTGTTGTGCCCGGAGGGACTGTCGGTGCCGACAAGCTGCGCGGCAGCGCCGAGGCAATTGGTTTCATCCGGGCTTTCTTCGATCAGAAGAAACCCGTTGCAGCCATATGCCATGCACCTTGGACATTGATCGAGGCGGGCGTGCTTGAGGGTCGCAACTTGACGTCCTACCCGACGCTGAAGGTCGATATCGAGAACGCCGGCGGTACATGGACCAATGAGGAAGTCGTGGTCGACAACGGCCTTGTTACCAGCCGCGATCCCAATGATTTGCCCGCCTTCTGTGCCAAACTCGTCGAGGAAATCGCAGAAGGTGCGGGCGCATCGCTCGCAGCAGGGAATTAAGGCGGGCCGTCTCGACGAAACCATGTGAGGGCCCTCTCCCTGGAGAAGGTCCTCACTAAGCGAGCGTGGCGGATGGCCAGCGATTGGCCGTCCGCCACGCCGCGTATCACCCGAACAGGGCGCATCTGACGGGCACTCAAACCCTGAGCCGCGTCAACCGCGGTGACACATCGCCGGCTCCCGCTTCCAGATTCGACCCATTCCAGCGTGTGGTTGAGATGCACCTGATCGAACGTGCGTTCGGCCAGATTTACGACCTACAGCGCCGCCTTGAGATAGCGGGCGGTGAGACTGCCTTCCGCTTCCGCAACCACGCCAGGGACGCCGCTGGCAACGATACGGCCCCCATCTTCCCCGGCCCCCGGTCCCAGGTCGATGATCCAGTCCGCCTGCGTGACGGCGCGCATGTCATGTTCGACGACTACGACGGTATTGCCGGCGTCTACTAGGCCCTGCAGGTGTTGCATCAGCCGGTCGCTATCGGAGGGATGAAGCCCCGAAGTTGGCTCGTCGAGGATGTAGATCGTGTTGCCACGTTGAGCGCGTTGCAGTTCAGTCGCCAGCTTGATGCGCTGCGCCTCCCCGCCAGACAGCTCGGTCGCCGGCTGACCGAGCCTCAGATAGCCAAGCCCGATCTCCCGCAACACGTCGAGGGAGCGCATCACAGATGCCTCGCCAGCGAAGAAATCGCATGCATCGTCGACCGTCAGTTCGAGCACCTGGGCGATATTGCGCCCGTTCCATTCGACTTCGAGCGTTTGCGGGTTGTAGCGAGAGCCATGACAGGTCGAGCACGGCGCAAAAACGCTCGGCAGGAAGAGCAGCTCCACCATGACGTATCCCTCGCCTTCGCAAACAGGGCAGCGGCCTTGCGCGACGTTGAACGAGAACCTGCCCGGGCTATAGTGTCGCCGGCGGGCGAGCGGCGTCTCAGCGAAGATCCTTCGCACATGGTCGAACATGCCGCTGTAGGTGGATAGGTTCGAGCGCGGCGTGCGGCCGATCGGTTTCTGATCGACCCGCACCAGCCTGCGAAAATGGTCCATGCCCGCGACAATGCGTCCTTCAGTATCGTTCTGAGCAACATCGAGCAGCGGATCGATATCCTGCTCCTCGGCGACCGGGGAGCCGCCGAGGTGTTCCGTGACGAGTTCGGGCAGCGCCTGACTGACGAGACTGGATTTGCCCGATCCCGAAACGCCGGTGACAGCAGTGAAGCAACCAATGGGAAACTCGACGTCGAGACCATGGAGATTGTTCCGCCTGATCCCTTCAAGGCGTAGCCATGCCTTGGGATCGCGCGGTGTGCGCTCACTGCGGAGCGGCTCTGCGAACAGGTAGCGGCGGGTGATCGAAGTCTCGACGTCGGCGAGCCCCTCTATCGGCCCGCTGTAGAGGACTTCACCGCCCTTTTCCCCGGCTCCTGGCCCGACATCGACGAGCCATTCCGCGCGGCGGATCACGTCGAGATCATGTTCGACGACGAACAGAGAGTTGCCCGCCGCCTTGAGACGCTCGAGGATGGTGAGCAAGGCTTCGCCATCTGCCGGGTGCAACCCTGCCGAAGGCTCGTCGAGCACATAGACCACGCCGAAAAGCTGTGACGACAATTGCGTGGCAAGCCGCAAGCGCTGCAGCTCTCCGGAGGAGAGCGTCGGCGTGCTGCGGTCGAGCGAAATGTAGCCAAGGCCAAGATCGATCAGCGGCTCGAGACGCTCGATCAATTCGCAGGCAAGGCGTTGGGCGGCGATCCGCTTTTCGTCGGAGAGGTTGGGCGTGCGGCGCACGTCGGGCGCGCTCTTGTGCGCAGAGCCGCCCGCGGCAACCCGTTGTTCGACCGCTGCATCGCGGGCCGCTTTTTCCAGAACATGGCCCTTTGAGGCGGCGAAGGTCGATCCATATTCGCCACGCGCGACGGGCGTGAGCAAGTCCTTCAGCTTGAGCACCGTCAGGTCGCCGAACTCGGCGATGTCGAGGCCCGCGAACTTCACGGACAGGGCTTCGCGCTTCAGGCGCTTGCCGTCGCAGGTCGGGCAATCGCGGCCGATGATATATTGCGAGACGCGCTTCTTCATCAGCGCGCTTTTCGTGTTGGCGAAGGTTTCCAGCACATAGCGGCGCGCGCCGGTGAAGGTGCCCTGGTAGCTCGGCTCCAGGCGGCGCTTGAGCGCCGCCCGGGTCTGTTCGGGCGTCAGGCCCGCATAGACCGGCACCGTCGGCGCCTCTTCGGTGAAAAGGATCCAGTCGCGATCCTTTTTCGGCAGCTCGCGCCACGGCGTATCGACGTCATAGCCGAGCGAAACGAGGATATCGCGCAGGTTCTGCCCATGCCACGCCGTTGGCCAGGCGGCGATCGCCCGGTCGCGAATGGTGAGGCTGGCGTCAGGAACCATGGTCTCTTCGGTCGCGTCATAGACGCGGCCGATGCCGTGGCAGGTCGCGCAGGCCCCCGCGACCGTGTTGGGGGAGAAATCCTCCGCATAGAGCATGGGTTGATGGCGCGGATATTCGCCGACGCGGGAATAGAGCATCCGCACCAGACTGGAGAGCGTCGTCACGCTGCCGACCGAGGATCGCGCGTTAGCCGAGCCGCGCTGTTGCTGCAACGCGACCGCAGGCGGCAATCCGTCGATCGCGTCGACCTCCGGCACGCCGGCCTGGTCGATCAGGCGACGGGCATAAGGCGCAACCGATTCCAGATAACGCCGCTGGGCTTCGGCATAAAGGGTGCCGAACGCGAGCGATGACTTGCCCGAGCCCGATATGCCGGTGAACACCACGAAGGCGTCGCGCGGCACATCGACGTCGACATTTTTGAGATTGTTCTGGCGCGCGCCGCGAACCTGCACGCAGGCGGGCGGCCCCGCATGCCCATGATCGGTGGCCGGCGTCGTCGCGTGTATATCCTTGTCCTTCAATTCAGTCTTCCTGCCATATCCGCCCGTGCGGCCCGTGTTCATTACGGTCGGGTAAAAGATGAATGCATTTTCTACTCAATACATCCAACGGCCAGGCTGGCCTGATGTTCGGCACCTTTGAAATATTTTCCAGCATTAGACAAAGGTTGCGACAAAACCATTTTCCCCATGGGGTCGCGCGACGAGGCCACACACACTCCGCCGGTAAGCACCTGGGCCAGGCGGCCCTCGTCCGTGCCGCTATCGGCATGTAACGACCGCACGGCGCTTTTACCGCATCGCGACGCGTTGCCCATTTGCCAGAGCGCGCGTCATCATGGCCGGGGTCGGCCCATGATGACGGCCGAGTTGTCGATCCGAGCGCCTCGCGCCACTTCGGATCGGCGGGTCAGTAGTGAATGACCGTGCGGATCGACTTGCCTTCGTGCATCAGTTCGAAGGCCTCGTTGATCTCCTCCAAACCCATCGTGTGGGTAACGAACGGGGCCAGATCGATATCGCCTCTCATCGCGTCCTCGACCATGCCGGGGAGCTGTGTCCGTCCCTTGACGCCGCCGAAAGCGGACCCCTTCCATACGCGCCCCGTGACGAGCTGGAATGGGCGGGTGGAGATTTCCTCGCCCGCGCGGGCAACGCCAATCACGATCGACTGACCCCAGCCACGGTGCGCTGATTCAAGCGCGGCGCGCATCACTTGGACGTTGCCGATACACTCGAAAGTATGATCGATGCCCCAGCCCGTCATTTCGATCAGCACCTGCTGGATGGGCTTGTCGTGGTCCTTGGGGTTGATGCACTCGGTCGCACCGAACTGGCGTGCCAGCTCGAACTTGGACGGATTGGTGTCGATGGCGATTATGCGACCCGCCTTCGCCTGGCGAGCACCCTGAATCGCCGCGAGGCCGATGCCGCCCAGGCCGAACACGGCGACCGAGTCTCCAGGCTGGACCTTGGCGGTATTGTGGACTGCGCCGATGCCGGTCGTGACGCCGCAGCCCAGCAGGCAGACATGTTCGGGGTTAGCCTCGGGATTGATCTTGGCGAGCGAGACATCGGCGACGACAGTATATTCACTGAAGGTTGAACAGCCCATGTAATGATAGAGGGGCTGGCCATTGTACGAAAAGCGGGTGGTGCCATCGGGCATCAAGCCCTTGCCCTGCGTTTCGCGGACAGCGACGCACAGGTTGGTCTTGCCCGACACGCAGAAGTCGCACTTGCCGCACTCGGCGGTGTAGAGCGGAATCACGTGATCGCCCGGCCTGACGCTGGTGACGCCTTCACCGACCTCGACAACAATGCCCGCGCCCTCGTGGCCTAGAACCACCGGGAAAACGCCCTCCGGATCACTGCCCGCCAGCGTGTACGCGTCGGTGTGGCACACACCGGTGTGCGTCACCCGGATGAGCACTTCACCCTTCCGGGGTGGGGCGACATCGATCTCGACGATTTCGAGTGGCTTGCCCGGCTCGAAGGCTACAGCGGCGCGAGATTTCATGTTGGGGTACCCTCGTTGATGGAACTTGATTGCCGGCGCGAGGTCCTTGCGTGATCGTAGATTTACAGACGTTCGCATACTGGCAGGGAGTATATTTATGATACTCCCTGCCAGTATACAAGAGGTGTCCCGTTGAGGATCTCGACCAAGGGAGCATCCAGCGGCTGGCTTCGCTTCGCAGACCTCCCTCGGGGTCCGGACCGCCCAAGTCTGCGCTCTGGGCCGGTTGGCTGGATACGAGGTTTTTGCTCTGACTGCGGGAGAGCACGGGCAAGAAGAAGATCGCTGAAATCGTTACTTAAGATATGTACGCAGAATCTTCATTACGCCCTCCACGTCGTCCTCGTGATCGCTGCCCTCGCTTTTCACGGCCGGATCTGCACCGGCGCCGAATGTTTCCCTAAGGTGACTCTCCATCACTTCCGCCATCAGTCCATTTGTCGCGCCTCGCATGGCGACAATCTGCTGCAGCAGGGGAGTGCAATCGGCCCCGGCTTCGATCGCGCGTTCCAAAGCGTCCGCCTGGCCCTTAATACGCCGCAAGCGTGTAATGGCTCGCTTCTTGTCCTCTGATGAATGTGGCATCGCGCTTTCCCGAGAAATCGCTTCAGCATACTATACAGGGGGGGAGTTTCAATCCTGTCCAGAGACTGGCGCTTCTGTAATCAGGCGAAGTTCCCCGGCCAATCTCCAAATTCGCCCCACGATCGGGCAGGCATAGCCGCCATGTTACCCTGAGACAGGTCTGGCACGCGGAGGAGGAGCGGTCATGCTCTTAAGCCTGCGCCACAAGCAACGACGGCCTGGGCGCTTTGGGTCCGATCCTGTGTCTGGGAGGGGGAGCCATCGCTTGCTCCCCCAGGTTTGCCGGTCAGACCGTAACGACGACCTTGCCGATCTGGTCGTTCGATTCGAGGAAGCGGTGCGCGTCCTGGATGGCGTCGAGCGGGAAAGTGCGCGCGATCCGCGGCTTGAGCGCGCCCGATTCCAGACCCGCCACGATGAACGCCTTGGCGCGATCAAGGGCGGCGTCGTCCGAGACGATCTCGCTGTAGAGATAACCCTTGAGCGTGAGGCTCTTGCCCAGCACGGAGAACAACGGGAACGGCGTCGGCTCGCCGCTGAGCGCGCCATATTCGAGCAGGATGCCGCCGCGCGCCATGCTCGCGGTCAGCGGCTCGAACGACGGGCCTCCGACCGGGTCGAGCACCACGCGCGCACCTGCACCATCGGTTATCTCCATCACCCTCGCCACCAGATCCTCTTCCTCGGTCGCGACGACATGATGTGCACCGGCATCAAGCAGGGCCTGGCGCTTGGCGCCGGTACGCGTCGTCGCGATTACCGTCGCGCCGACCATCCGCGCAATCTGGAAGGCAGCAAGGCCGACGCTGCTGGAAGCAGCGGTGACGATGACGAAATCGCCCTGGCCGAGCTTCGCCTGCTCCACCAGCGCGCCCCAAGCGGTGACATACTGCATCCACACGGCCGCCGCTTCCTCGAACGACAGCGCCACCGGATGCTTGACGACGAGGCGGGCGGGCACGTTGGCGACCTCGCCATAGGTGCCCCAGCGCGCGATATCGAGCGGGGGGATGACGCTGACGGCTTCGCCTTCCGCAAACCCGGTCAAGTCCGCGCCGACCTTAAGGACGGTGCCGGCAGCCTCATAGCCAAGGCGGCTCGGGAACTCGGCTTCCTGAAGGTAGGCATGGTTGCGGAACATCACCTCGGCGCGGTTTATGCCTATCGCCTTGACCGCGATCTGCACCTCGTCGGCCGCGGGCGCGGGCACTGCCAAATCTTCAATCTTGAGGACACTGGCGTCGCCATATTCGTGGATTCGAACGATGCGGCTCATGGGACATTCCTTGATTATTGAGCGATCGTTCTGTATCGATGTCAGCGACGAGGTTCAAGCTATTATTTATCGATCATTCCATATCAGGCGCCAGAAATGACAGAGACGAAAGCACGTCGCGGCGCAGGTCGCCCTCGCGTGTTCGACACTAACGCAGCGCTCGACAAGGCGGTACGGCTGTTCTGGCAGCGCGGCTACGAGGCGACTTCGATGGCCGATCTGGTGGCAGAGACTGGCGTCGCCGCCGCCAGTCTCTATGCGGCGTTTGGCAACAAGGCGGGGCTGTTCGCGGCGGTGATCGAGCGCTATGCCGCGACGTTCAGCGTCCACCTCTATGCCCCCATCAACGACCCGGCGTTGTCCACCTTCGAGGCCGTCAAAGACCTGCTGGAGCGAGCGGCGTCATCGTTCTCGGAGCCTGGAACGCCGGCCGGCTGCTTCATGTATTCGGCAGCGACAGCCGTGTCGCCGGCGTCCGCCGCCATCGAATGCCTGCTGCGCGACAAGCGTATCGCGGCGGAGGCCCTCCTGATCGAGCGTCTGCATCGCGGCGCCGCGCAGGGCGAGCTTGCGGCCGATGCCGATCCGGCCGTCCTAGGCAAATTCATCAATACGGTCATGGAAGGCATGTCCGTTCAAGCGCGCGACGGCGCTACGATTAACGAACTGCTCTCGATCGCCAAAATGGCACTCGATCGATGGCCGGCTGCGGTGTAATCGTCCAGGCGAGATCGTCCTCGGTGTTCTTGCAACAAGCCTCTGTCGATCTGCAGCAAAGCCCACTGCGAGCCCAGTCCGTATGTCCGGATTGACCTGATCGCGCCAGCTCCCGCTCAAAGAAAATGCCCGCGCCCGGTTGAAAGGGCTTTTCTACAACATCCGTGTAGGTCGGCTTTCCCGACCTGCTGAAGTCCGGCGTGACGCGGTTGAAGTAGGCCCAGTGGTCGAGCGCCCGCGAGATAAATTCCGGACCATTATCCACCCTGATCTTGGCAGGCGGACTGCCGCGCTCGAACAGCAGGCGGTCCATGACATCGACCACCTGTTCACCCTTGATCCCCTGATCGACGTGGATCGCCAGGCACTCGCGGGTATAGGCATCGACGACATCTCCAGCTTAAATCAGCTTCGATTTTGCCAGATCCTTCTCATTCTCGCAGGAAGCATTTTCCGGGACAGGGTCACTGTCGGACCGTCATGCTCGCCCCAACAGAAGAACAGGTGACGCTTGCCCTGCCGCTGCTTGATCGACCATTCGATCGCGACCCTGCCTTCCGGCACCGACAGCGCCCCGTATTTGATGGCGTTGGTCGCCAATTCGTGCAGCGCCATTGCCAGCGCCAAGGTGATCTCCGGGGAGAGCCTTACATGGGGACCGGAGGCGTGAAGCGATCGGCATCCCGGTCCTTGAACGGGAGCAGGGCTCTATCCACGATATCACCGATCGCCGCGCCTTCGACCTCATCCTGGATCAACAGCTCCTGCGCGGCTCCCAGATTGGGGATGCGAGCGGACACCGTGATCGCGGCGTCATCCAGTGAAGTCGCCTGCCTGATGGTCTGGCTGACGACGGCATTGACGGTCGCTAGCGTGTTCTTGACCCGGTGCGTAAGCTCACGCGCGAGAACGGCGCGGTGTTCTTCGGCAAATTTACGCTGCGAAATGTCGGTCGAAAAGCCCGTCATGGCGAGCGGCGTGCCGTCTGCACGGTGCTGAAGCTCCCCCTGGACTGAAACACCAGAGGGCGTCAGGATGCGATATTCTATGTGATAGGGTTCGTTGCTCGATCGTACGTCCGACCGCCGCCTACATTGCGGGCAGGTCCTCGGGATGGATCGCCGCCAGCAGCTCCTGATAGGTGAACGGCTCGCCCAACGGTCGCCCGAACACCCGCTTGCAGCCCGACGACGCGGTCAACAAACACTCGGGCAGATCAAGCGTCCAGGTGGCAAGTGCGCCGGACTTCAACGCCATGCGCAACCGGGCATTGTGCGAGGCCAGGTCTGCATCCCGCTGCGCCACCTCGGCCGCCAGTGCCTCGCGGTCCTGTTCCAGTTGCAGAACGCGGTGCCGCTCTACCGTCACGTCGATCTGCGAGGCGACGAAATAACGCAAGCTACCGTTCTCACAGAACACCGGCCCGACCATCAGCCGGTTCCAAAAAGGCGTCCCGTCACGCCGATGATTGAGAAGATCCAGCTCGACCGGCTCACGCTGCTCGATCGCATCCCTCAGTCGAGCCACGTCGTCGGGATCGGTCAACGGCCCCTGCATGAAACGGCGGTTGCGACCCGCTACCTCGACGGCCGGGAAGCCGGTCAGCTTCTCGAAGGCGGCGTTGACGTAAATGGGCGGGCAATCGGGAAGCGTCGGATCGCTGACGACCATCGCGACCGGCGTCATCTTGAAGCCGGACTGCATAGGATCGCAGGCATTCAGCCTGGCCGCATAGGCGTCGATCGCCGCCTGAACCTCGGGCGGCGGCGTGAACGGTCGAATAGGTGCAGGGTCTAGCGGTTCTCGGTCCAAAGCGTGAACACACTATCTCTTCGCCGGATAACGGCAATCAACACGATCAAGTCCGGCCCGCGGCCTTGATCCGGGCCGATGCCGCGACACGATCGGCTATCTTCAGCGTAAGCGTACGGCCTCCCGCGTGTTGCGGCATTCAGGCTCGGCGCTGATGGACCTCCGCTAATGAGTCCCTTTCTGGACTCCAGAAGGAGGCCAAGTGAAGGATCGGGTGGAGATCATCGCGCGCACCGAACGGCGCAGGAAGTTTTCGGATGCCGAGAAGGTGGCGATCCTCGCCGAGGCGGATGCAGACGGCGTATCGGTCCGTCAGGTCACTGAGCGCTATGAGATTGCCGTGAGCTTGATCTAAAATTGGCGGTCGGCGCGCCGCCAGGCAGCAGCCATTGCCAGTGAGGCGCTTGAGTTCATTCCCTACGGCGCGATCATAACGACGGAACCCGCAGCTGCGCCAGCGGTGCCTGAATGTGAAGCAGCGTTGGAGTGGGACCCGCTCTGACGGGAGGTAATGCATTGATTTCTATCCTTATACTGGCGCATGCCGGGGTCCCGATCGGCGCCGATCGGGACCCCGGTCAAAACCAACTTTTTACGGCAATTCAAAATGATAGATCGTGAAGTAGGAGGGGCCCGTTCCAGCGCCGATCCACACCCTTGTCCGCGAGCAGCGCCGTGGGTGTGGCGACGGGGATCGCCATCAGCGGTTCGGCAGCGGTGTAGTCGGAAGCCTCGCCGCCGGTCAGGATGAAGCCGACAGGCAGTCCCTGATTGTCGCAACGGGCGTGGATCTTGCTCGTAAAGCCGCCGCGTGATCGACCAAGAGCGTTCGCACAAGCCCCCCTTTTCCGCCCGCTGCCGAGACGTGGCCGCGAACGCTGGTGCTGTCGATCATGTGTTGCCAGTCGTCGGTCAGACCCAGGTCGACCAGTGTTTGCAGCAGGGCATCCCAGACACCTTGTTCGGCCCAGCGACGGAAGCGCACATAGACGGAGTTCCACTTGCCGTATCGCTCATGCATGTCGCGCCAGGGACAGCCGACCCGCAGCACGTGAAGCATTCCATTGAGGAAAAGCCGGTTATCGCCCGCCGGCCGCGCCCAACGACCGCGCTCTGGCGGCAGCAGCGGCCCGATCAGGTCCCACTCCGCATCCGACAAATCCCCGCGACCCATGACTGCTCCTCAAAAAGCAGTCTTGAATCAGAACAAGGCCGATTTGGGAATCCCTTTTGTCAACACAGCCTAGTTTACGCAGACCGGCACCCTAATTATATTCATGGGACCTCCACCCGGGCTCGCGATATGACGAGTTTGCCAGACGGTACGGGTACACTTGCCTTTTTTACGGTTGTTGCTTGTCGGTTGCTCCCTAGGCGGAGGCGTTGAATTGGCCGAATTATTCACGGGTTTGCGTGGGGGGCATATCCCTTGCTTTTCCATCATTTCACGATAGCGCCTACCCTGCTCAGCAGCCCAAGCATCGGCGCTGGTTTTCCCTTCAGTCAAAAGCCGCCGATTATATTGCGCACTGAGGCGAGCCTTGTCTGCTGCGGGAATAGCAGAGGATGAGCAACGAGGGGCATCTTCAGCAGATACAGGCAGCGACCAAAGCGAGGCTGCCATAGCTGTGGCGGCAATAAAAATACCTAGCACGGCAACCTCCTGATCCTATCATAATCAATCTTGGGACATTGATCTTACATGAATGAAGCAGCACGAGCTGTAACGGAAGCTGCACAGAGGGCTGACCGCTTTTTGGAAGTCAATCAAGGATAGTGGTCGCCCCCGCGCCGCCAATGCTGGCCCCGGGCAACTACGGCGCATGGAGGCTGTACACGAATGCTTCCTCTATCATCAGCAGCCGGCTCGTTCTTACGCTAGGTAGACAGTCCGGCGTTATCATCGAGACAACGCCTGCTGTTGGGCCAGGATCTCCGCAGCGTCACGGCGAGCGCGCGCCAGCCGTGCATCAACTTCCCGATCACCGCTCTCAAGATCAGTGACCGCTCCGGGCCGACGACTGAACAAAGCATGACAATAGCTCCGAACCTGACCAGCCAAGCCGACAGCCTGATCAACAAGTTCGTCTGCAGGTAGATCGTAAAGGGGATCAGGGAAAGGCATGGAGGCAAGCTCTGCCTCAATACCGGCGTCGATAACCTCGACGATAAGGGCATGACTCCAACCGCTTGCCATCGCGCGCGCAGCAAATCGATTAGCGGCGTCCTCTGCTACCAATTCCTCGACAGGGTAACCCTGACGTATGCATATCTGCAGAGATTCACCCAAACGCCCGACTGCGTTGCCCTCCGCCACGAAATCAGCCCTAGGCTGCGTTGACAAAAGACTTCAACCATAGTCGGACGGCGGCGAGGTTGAGGAAGCTCTCGAAGGACAGGACGGATTTGTCGTAACGGGTGGCGATGCGGCGCTGTTGCTTGAGCTTGCCGAACATGCGCTCGATGCGGTTGCGATCCCTGTAGCGCCGATAGTCGGGATGATCGGGCGCCTTGCGGTTCGAGCGCGGCGGGATGATCGGCAAGATGCCCTGGATCAGCAGGCTTTCGCGGAAGCGATCACCGTCATAGCCCTTATCGGCGAGCAGCGCCTTGGGCTTGGCGACCGGGATTTTCATCAACGGTTCGGCGGCGGCGTAATCCGATGCTTCGCCGCCGGTCAGGAGGAAACCGAGAGGGCGTCCCTGATTGTCCGAGCGGGCGTGGACCTTGCACGTAAAGCCGCCGCGTGATCGACCAAAAGCGTTCGCAGCATCCCCCCTTTTCCGCCCACAGCCGAGACATGGCCGCGAACCGTGGTGCTGTCGATCATGTGCTGCCAGTCGTCGGTCAGCCCCAGATCGACCAGCGTTTGCAGCAGGGCATCCCAGACCCCTTGTTCGGCCCAGCGCCGGAACCGGACATAGACCGAGTTCCACTTGCCATAGCGCTCGTGCATGTCGCGCCACGGGCAGCCGACCCGCAGCACATGAAGCATCCCGTTCAGGAATCGTCGGTTATCGCCCGCCGGACGCGCCCAGCGTCCCCGCTCAGACGGCAACAGCGGCCCGATCAGCGCCCACTCCGCATCCGACAAATCCCCGCGACCCATGACTGCTCCCCAAAAAGCAGCTCTGAATCAGAACCCGACCCGTTTGGGAATCCCTTTTGTCAACGCGGCCTAGTGCCGCCCGCTCTCGATCTGCCCGCGGTGACCTTCGACGGCGACGAGCTGGATGCCGCTGGCCGGAAGGCCGTGGCGACGGCGGCATGGGCCGCGCGGCGACGCGATCTGGCGCTGCGCATCGTCGGCGGAAATCCTGCCCTGCGCGCGAAGGTCGCGGCCGCGCTGGACTTGCCCGAAGAATCGGTGCGGTTGACCGCGGGCGGCGCCCGGCTCGAACTGCAATGGATCGTGACGCAAGACGAAAGCGGGCGCCCGTGATCGAATATCGCGCCGCGTCCGATCTCGGCGAGACCGATCTCGCATGGCTCCAAGCGCGGCACCATTTTTGCTTCGCCGGCTACCAGGATGTCGATCGCCTCGAATGGGGACGGACCCGTTACATCAATCACGACCGTCTCGCCGCTGGCGCCGAACTGCAACCAAGCTCCCACTTCGCAACCGAAATGCTCGTCATCGTCGAGGACGGCGAGATCTATATCAAGCGGCATTCAGGCCGCGACATGGCGATCGGGCAGAACCGCTTCGCCTATATCGCCGCCGGCACCGGAGCGGAGTTCGGCATTGCCAACCGGTCTTCGAAGCCAGCATCCTTCACCACGATCGGCCTTTCCAGTGATGCGGACGAGCGGGCCGTTTATCGTGAGCCGGTTGCGCTGTCCGCTGTGCGCGATTGGCTGGCCAGCGGCGAAGACGATGACGTCGCGCACGTCCGGCTGCGAACGTCCGCCCGGGTCAAATGGCTGGAGCTGGCAGGCGGACAGGCCCTTGATCTGCATCTGGCCAGCGAGTTCGCCTATCTCGTCGTCATGGCGGGCACGATCAACATCGAAAGCCATCGCATGACGCGCCACGATGGCCTGGCGATCCGGAACGAAGCCTGCCTGACGATCAAAGCGGAGACGCAGGCGAGCCTGTTGCTGATCGAAGGATAGCGAGCGGGAAGGCACCCAGCAGAATGGTTTTGGGATCGCTGCGCCGTCTTGCTGACGTGAACCGTCAGGCTTAACCGCCCCAGGGAAGGTGTGCCATTTGCCTTTGTGCTGCGGCGCCCGAGGCGAGTAGCTGCTCGATCTCGTCGGAAGTGCGCTGGACAGCGAGCTTCAGCGCCTCGTCGATATGCACATAGTCCTGCGTAACATTCTGCGAGGCATGGCCCAGCATCGCGCGGATGGTCAGTTCGGAAAATCCGAGGTCGCCGGCAACGCTTCCGAAGGTGTGCCTGAGCGTATGCGGCGTCACACCCGCGATGCCAGCCAGGCCGCATACGCGCTTCAGGCAATCGGTCACCGCAGTATAGGGACCCTCGCCGACCGCCGAAGGGAAGAGGTGCGGGTTGCCGGCGATCTCCGCTTGCGCCTCGAGGACACGAACCGCGGCGGGCCCGATGGCGCGGATCTGCGCGCCGCCCTTGGTATCGGGAAAGACGACATAGCCACGATCGGCGTGCAGCCAGCTGCGACGCATCGCCTGCCCTTCCTGACGGCGATAGCCGGTCAGAAGCAAGGTGCGCAGTACGCCAAGAGCGACCGGGTTTTCGCCGCCCGCCTCGGCGTAGGCCATCGCCTTTCCGAGTGTTTGGATTTCGGCGGTGCTCAGTCGCCGGCTTCTCTTCTTTCCAGCGAGCTTCTTGGCACCGAGCGTCGGATGCGTTTCGAGCAGGCCCTTGTGCTTGGCATGGCCAATGATCGCCTGCAGCGTCCCGACGCAGCGGCCTGCAACGCCGGGGCCGCCAGTTGCCATCCCGCCACGACCGCCCGTTCGGGGTTTCGCCGTCTTGCCATTCTTCACGTCGCTCTGCATCTGCTCGACGATCGCGATTGTCAGATGCTTGACGATCCGATTGCCCAGGAGGGGCGCGATGTGCGTGCGGATGCGACTTTCGTCCATCTTGAGCGACGACGATTTGATCGGCCGGTTTGCGCGGCCAAGAATATTGCCAGCGCGCGCCTCGGTTAAATACCAGTCGCACATTTCCGCCACTGTCATGCCTTTGCGGACCTGCCGCACTTTGTCGGCGGGATCTTCTCCGACAATCACCTCAGCCAGTTTCAGCTTCGCAAGATCTCGCGCTCGATCGACAGTCAGCACGCCGAAGCGTCCGAGGTTCATGCGACGCTTTACGCCTTCAGCGTTGCGGTACTGGACTACAAAGGTCTTGATCCCCGATGCCATGATCCGAAGGCCGAAGCCCTTTACCTCGGTATCCCACAGAATGACCTGTTTGGCCTTCGGCGGAACGAGGGCGTCCACGGCCCGCTTAGTCAACTTCGCTATCGGCATTGCGCATCTCCCGTTGGAGACACAGAATTGAAAATCGCCCGTGTCTCCAAAGTGTCTCCAGATTCATTGAAAATGGGGACAGCTATAGGATATGACAGGTGGAACTGATTTTCAACAAATCTAGCAAAAATAGTAGGATAGAGTAATATCGAAAGCGATGGGAAAGGTGGAATGGCAAGTTGCCAAGGTTGGGGTCGAGGGTTCGAATCCCTTCGCCCGCTCCAAGTTTGCTATCATCAGCGCGCTGCAGTGGTTCCGGCGTTAGAACAATCCGGGCAGTTCGCGCTGTGCGGCGCTCGGTTCGGTCGCGGTCAGCATCGCGGGTGCCGGCGCCAGGCCGGGCGCGGCGCCGTTCGCCGCGACGCGGCTGTCGGTCCGGCTGATGCGCGCCGTGCAGCTGTTGCCGGCGAGGAAATCGATCGCAGCGCGCAGCGACGCCTCGTTCGGATCGCCGAGCTGGAACGACAGATTGTCGTCGGCGGCGCAGCTGTTGGTGATCTTTGGCGCCAGGCCGCCATAATAGTCGCTCTGGCCGCTGGCGTTGCCCGTCGCAAAGGCGACGACGCGCATCCGGTCGTCGCATTCGGCCTTGTCGAGCGCGATCTGGCCGACCGGCTTGCCGAAGGTGTTGCTGCCGACCAGCGTCATGTTGGTGCCGAGATAGGGCAGCATCGAATTGATCACCAGCTCGCTGGCCGATGCGGTCGATCCGGTGCCGATGAAGGCGATGCGCGTCGGCGCAATCGATTCGGGCTGGCTGGCGAAGAAATGCCGCTCGTTCTCCGCCGCTTTCGACGGCCGGAAATCGGTGCGCGAAAATACCTCGCTGGCGCTGCGGTTGCGCCCCAGCAGGTCGCCCATCAGTTCGGCGGTGCTGACCAGTCCGCCGCCATTGTAGCGGAAATCGATGACGATATCGGTGACGCCCTGGTTGCGGAAATTCAGGAAGGCGGCGCGCAGCTGCGGGTTCGCCGACGAGATGAAGGTGCGCAGGTTCAGATAGCCGTAGGTCCGGCCGCCCTCGGTAATCACCTTGGCGCCGTAACGATCGGATATCGGGTCGATATCGAAATTGGCCTTGGTCACGGTGACGTCGCGGGTCGTCCCGCCATCGACGATGCGCAGCACGCGGGTCACCCCGGGGTCGCTTGGCCCCAGCGCCGCGGTGATGCCGCCGGTGCCTTCGGCCGCGACGATATTGCCGACGCTGCGCAGGTTCGCCGTGCTCGTCCCGATCGCGGTGATCTGGGTGCCACGGTCGATACCCGCGGCCAGCGCCGGCGCGCCTTCATAGGCTTCGGCGATCACGACGCGCTGCGTCCCCGCATCATAGGTCAGCCGGACTCCGAATCCCGCGCTCGCCCCGCTGGAGAAAAAGGCATTCTCTTCGGCGATCGAGGTGATGTAGGTGAAAAAACGGTCCTTGCCGGAGGCGCGCGCCGGCGCGACCAGCGCGTCGATATAGGATTGGACGCTGCTGTACGCCGACGGGGTGAGGCCGCCGGCGACCTCGCCGGGGAACAGATACCATTCGTCGATGACCGCCTTGGCAAAGCCTTGCCGCGCCGCCAGGCCGCAGCTTGCGGTCGGGGTGGGGGTCGGCGAGGGGGTCGGCGTGACGGTGACCGGCGGCGCGCTGCCACCACCACCGCCGCCACCGCCACCGCAGCCGGTGAGCATCAGCGCCGCCATCGACAGGACAAGGACGGATTTATGTGAAATTCGGCGCATCTGATTTCCCCGGTTGTTCGCCGCACGGCGGCCGGTGCCATCGTTGCGGTGGGCAACATGTATCGGCGATGAAAAGACGGGGCAATGATGTCGATCAATATGGGCGGCAGCGGTTGCCGATTGCCTGACCCTGCGCCCCGCTCTAGACCGCTGAGAGGGTAACGAGCGGAGGATGACGGGTGAGCGACGATAGCACGGCCAGCGAAATCTATATCGGGCTTGGCGGCGGCGGTGCCGCCGACGGGCCGCGCCAGTCGCTCGTGCTCAAGCGTGCCAACCGCCACGGGCTGATCGCCGGCGCGACCGGCACCGGCAAGACGGTGACGCTGCAGGGACTGGCCGAGGGTTTCTCCGCCGTCGGCGTGCCGGTGTTCGTCGCCGACGTGAAGGGTGACCTGGCCGGCATGGCGATGGCAGGCAGCCCGATGGCAAAGGTCCACGAGCCCTTTTCGAAACGTGCCGCCGAGATTGGCGATACCGAATGGGCGTATCGCGACAATCCCGTGATTTTCTGGGACCTGTTCGGCGAGCAGGGTCATCCGGTTCGCACGACGATTTCCGAAATGGGGCCGCTGCTGCTCGCGCGGCTGATGGGGCTCAACGAGGTGCAGGAGGGCGTGCTCGCGATCGCGTTCCGCGTCGCCGACGAACAGAATCTGCTGCTGCTCGATCTGGGCGATCTGCAGGCGATGCTCGTCTGGTGCGCCGAAAACGATGATGAACTCACCACCAAATATGGCAATGTGTCGAAGGCGACGGTCGGCACGATCCAGCGGCAATTGCTGACGCTCGAAAGCCAGGGCGGCGCGAACTTCTTCGGCGAACCGGCGCTCGACATCCACGACATGATCCGCTGCGACGAAAATGGGCGCGGCTATGTCAACATCCTCGCTGCCGACAAGTTGATGGCGAGCCCGAAGCTGTATGCGACCTTCCTGCTCTGGATGCTGAGCGAGATGTTCGAGACGCTTCCCGAAGTCGGCGATCCCGACAAGCCGAAGCTGGTCTTTTTCTTCGACGAGGCGCACCTGCTGTTCGACGATGCGCCGCCGGCGCTGACCGACAAGATCGAGCAGGTCGTGCGCCTGATCCGATCGAAGGGTGTCGGGGTCTATTTCGTCACCCAGAATCCGATCGACATTCCCGAGGATGTCGCCGGCCAGCTCGGCAACCGCGTCCAGCACGCGCTGCGCGCCTTCACCCCGCGCGACCAGAAAGCGGTGAAGGCCGCTGCCGACACCTTCCGTCCCAATCCGAAGGTCGATGTCGCGCGCGAGATCACCGAGCTGAAGGTCGGCGAGGCGCTGGTGTCGCTGCTGATGCCCGACGGCGCGCCGTCGCCGGTCGAACGCACGCTGATCAAGCCGCCCTGTTCGCGCGCCGGCCCGCTCGACGCCAAGGAGCGCGCGATTATCAGGTCGATCTCGCCGGTCGAGGGCAAATATGACACCGCGGTCGATCGCGAGAGCGCCGAGGAATTGCTCGCCGCCAAGGCCGAACAGGCGCAAGCGGCAGCAATCGAGGCCAAGGCGCAGGTCGAGGCCGACAAGCAGGCGGCGATCGCCGCGAAGGAAGCGGCGAAGGTGAAGGCCGCCGAGGAGCGCGAACGGTTGCGGCTGGAAAAGGTGGCGGCACGCGAAGCTGCCAAGCCGTCGATGACCGAAAAGATGGTGCAATCGGCAGCGCGCTCGGCAGCGACGAGCATCGGGCGGCAGGTCGCGGGCAAGTTCGGCGGTCAGCTGATGCGCGGGATTTTGGGCAGCCTGTTCAAGTGAGCGCCGCCGATGCCGCGGCGATGGAGGCGAGCCTGGTGGCCGTCGCCGACGCCGGCATCGACATCCGTCATCCGCTGTTCGAGCGTTTCTTCGCGGCCTTTCCCGACCGGCGACCGAGCTTCATCTCGGTCGATGCCGCGTCGCGGCGGATGACCGACGAGACGCTGCAGATGATGCTGGGGCTGGCGCAGGACGAAAGCTGGGTGTGGCCGCTGGTTGCTGAACTTGTGTTCACCCACCGCAGCTATGGCGCGTTGCCGATCGGCGAATATGACGCCTTCATCGACATGACGGTCAACGAACTGGGCCTTGCGGCGGGCGATGCGTGGTCCGCTGCTGCCGCCGCTGCGTGGCAGCAAAATGCCGAGGCGCTGAAGGCGATGATCCGCAAGGCGCGCGCCGACTGGGCCGATGCGATGCCGGCCGGGGCGCCGCAGTTGGCGGAGTGACGCGGCGGTCGCATTTCCATCTCCTCCCCCCTCGACTCCGCCGCCGAATCGCGGCAGCATGGGTTTCATGACAAAACCTATATTGCCTGGAGAGGTAGCCGCCGCCGTCGTCGATCCCGTCGCATACGGGCAATGGGACGCGCTTCACGAACAGCTGGCATGGGCGCGTGCGCATGCGCCGCTCGCGGTCGCCGAAAATCCGGAGGTCGATCCGTTCTGGCTGGTGACCCGCCATGCCGACATCATGGCGATCAGCCGCGACCCGCAGCGCTTTGCGAGCGGCACCCGTCCGACCGTGCTGACCAACCGCGACGGCGAGGCGATCGCGCGCGCCGCCACCCCGAACAATGACGGCCACCTTATCCGCTCACTGGTCCAGATGGACGCCCCCGACCATATGAAATACCGCCTGCTCACCCAGAGTTGGTTCATGCCCAAGAATCTGAAGATCGTCGAAGAGCGCATCCGCACGCTGGCGCGCGAGACCGTCGATGCGATGCTCGCCGCCGGTCCCGAATGCGATTTCGCGCGCGACGTCGCCTCGCATTATCCGCTGCGTGTGATCATGGACATCTTGGGCGTGCCGCCCGAGGACGAACCGCGGATGCTCATGCTGACGCAGCAATTGTTCGGATCGACCGACCCCGAACTCAACCGCAGCCGCGAGGCGATCACCAGCGCCGAACAGGCGATCGCGATGCTCAACTATGTCATCGCCGATTTCGAACAATATTTCGGCGCGCTGACCGCCGATCGCCGCGCCAACCCACGTCAGGACATTGCGACCGTGATCGCCAATGCGACAATCGACGGCGGGCAGATCCCCGACCGCGAACTCGCCGGCTATTACATGATCATCGCGACCGCGGGGCACGACACGACGAGCGCGTCGACCGCGGGGGCGATCATGGAACTGGCGAAAAATCCGGCGCTGTTCGCCCGCTACCGCGACGCGGCGAGCGACAAGGCGGGGCTGATCGAGGAAGCGATCCGCTGGACCACCCCGGTGCAGCATTTCATGCGCAGCGCGCGGGAGGATGTCGAGGTTGGCGGGCAATTGGTCCGCGCGGGCGACTGGCTGATGCTGAACTACGTCTCGGGCAACCGCGATGAGGGGGTATTCGACGATCCGTTCGCGTTCGACCCCGACCGGCCGAAGAACCAGCAGATCGCCTTCGGTTTCGGCGCCCACGTCTGCCTCGGCCAGCATCTGGCGCGGATGGAAATGCGGATATTGATGGAAGAATTGCTGCCGCGGCTGAAAAGCCTGGAGCTCACCGGCGATCCGGCGCGCGTCGAATCGGTGTTCGTCGGCGGGCTGAAGCGCCTGCCGATCCGGTTTGCGGCGGCTTAGGAGGGCGCGGGGGCTTTCACCCGGCGACCGCCGTAACCGATCCTCCCCGGAACGGGGAGGGGGACCACCGAAGGTGGTGGAGGGGTACGCGGTGCCGAGCGCAGCGTATGCGGGCCTGTACCCCTCCACCACCCTGCGGGTGGCCCCCCTCCCCCTGCGGGGGAGGATCGGCAATGTCCGCTCGCCATCCTAGAGCCGGATACGACCGCCCCTTGTCTCAAAGCGCCCGTTTCGGCGCCAGCAGTGCGTCGAAGGCATCGGGGCCGGTGCCCGCCTTTTCCAGGTGCGGCCAGCGCAGTCCGCCGCGGTAATCGATTTCGGCGGTGCGATAACGGCCGCCGCGCTCGACGAGCAGGGTCACGGGGGTCTTGCCGTCGGCGGCGGCGCGGATTGCCGCCTCGATCCGCTCACGGCTGTAGCTGGCGCCATCGACCGCGAGGATTTTGGCCCCGTTGACGATATCGGCCTTGAACGCCGGACCGTCCCAGAGGATGGACCCTGCGACGCCGTCCTTGTCGATCACCATGCCGAGCGAATGGGTGAGGTCGGTGTTTTTCGCCTGCGCCATGCGGTCGCGGTCATAGGCGTTGGGGGTGTCGCGCCAGACGAGGCGATAGCCTGCGGCCTCGATGCCCGCGGTCGGCGCCGGGCGGCCCGCGGTCTGCATCCGCTCGCGCAGGAATTTCGCCCAGTCATAGGGATGCACGGCGTTCAGCGCCGCAGCGACATCGTCGAAATCATAGGTCGCCTGGCCCCAGTCGCCGTCGCGCCCGCCAAAGAACAGGCGGGCGAAATCGTCGAGGCTTTTGGCGCCCGCGGTGGCGCGGCGGATCAGCATATCGGCCTCGAGCCACATCAGCGACCCTTCGTTGTAATAATCCTCGCTGCGCGACCAGCTGGCAAAGGGTTTGGGCTTGCGCGCCGCGATCACCGGATCGAGCGTCGTATCCTCGACCGAGCGCCATGCGCGGCCGGGCTGGGCGCTGAAAGCGCCGGCGTTGGTCGCCCATTCGGCAAGGATCATCTCTTTCGACTGCATTCCCGACCGGCCGGCGAGGACCAGATCCCAATAGCTCGTCTGGCCTTCATAGACCCACAGCAGATTGTCCTGCATCGGGGTGCGGTAATCGGGGGTCCATAATTTGTCGGGGCGGCGATATTTGCCGTTCCAGCTGTGCACCAATTCGTGCGGCAGCAGCCCGCGTTCCCAGTCGTTGTCGTCCCATTTGGTGAAATAATCGACCGCGCGGCCGTTTTCGCTGCTGCGATGATGTTCGAGCCCGATACCGCCAAGCTCTTCGGTGAGCGCGAGCAGAAATTCATAGCGGTCGAAATGCCGGGTGCCGAACAGCGCGACGGCTTCGGACACCAAGGCTGCGTGGCGCGCGATCTGGTCGGGGCTGGCCGCCAGATATTTTTCCTCGTCGGCGACGACGTTGAGCGTCACGCCATGGCCGAGCGCCCAGACGCGGTAATATTTCCCCGCGAACATCGGGCTATCGATCAGATTTTCATAGCTGGTGACGCCGAAGCTGTAGCGGTTGCCGTTGACCTTCAGCCCGTCGAGCGCCGCGGCGCCGGTCCAGCCCTGCGGCAGGGTGACGTCGAGCTGCACCGGGATCTGCCGCGTAAACCAGCCCGCGGGATAGACGCTGACCTGCTCCCACTGCAGGTTCATCATCGCCGGAGTGACGACAACGCGGCCCTCGCTGGTGCGGGTGGGCGAGAGGAAGTCGAACGCGATGTCGATGCTCTTTACGCCCTGCGGCACGTCGATGTCGAAGGCGTAGACATCGGTCGGCTGGCGCGTCCAGGCAAGCGGCTTGCCGCCGGCGCTGGCCTTGAAACCCGCCACCTCGGCGATCGCGCCGCGCGGGGCGTGCTTGCCGGGCAGCCATTCGGGATAGAGCAACGTGAGCTTGCCGGCCTTGGCGACCGGGATCGTCTGGCGGACATGGAAAATGCCGCGCGCGACGTCGGTCGCATCGACCCGCAGCTGCATGGTGCCGGGGTAGGGCTTGTCGGCGGGCAGCGGGATGGTGAGCGGCTGGACGACCGGTTGCGGGCGGCTGTTATCGGTTTGCGCGGCTGCGGCGGGGATGATCGCGATGAGGGCGGCTGCGACGAATGGTGCTTTTTTCATGGCGTGGGTTACTGCCGGGAAATGAGCGCGAGGTCCAGACGCGAGCCTCAAGCGCGCTTTGCCTTTCGATGAAAAACCATTAGACGCGCGGCCCATGAGCAAGGACAAATCCGCCAAAATCCCGACCCCGCAGGCTGTGCGTGGCACGCAGGACATGCTCGGCGATTTCGCCGACCGGTTTCAGCATGTCGTCGATACCTTCGATCGTGTGCGCCGCCTCTACGGCTACAAGCGCATCGAGGTGCCGGTGATCGAGCCGACCGCGGTGTTCGCGCGCTCGCTGGGCGAGACGACCGATGTCGTGTCGAAGGAAATGTATTCGTTCGAGGATCGCGGCGGCGAGTCGGTGACGCTGCGCCCCGAATTCACCGCGGGTATCGCGCGGGCGTATATCACCAACGGCTGGCAGCAGTATGCGCCGCTGAAGGTCGCGACGCACGGACCGCTGTTCCGCTACGAACGCCCGCAAAAGGGGCGCTATCGCCAGTTTCATCAACTCGACGCCGAAGTGCTCGGCAGCGACAGCCCGCTCGCCGACGCCGAGCTGCTGGTGTTCGCCGACCAGTTGCTCAAGGAATTGGGGATCTCCGAGGGTGTGACTTTGACCCTCAACACGCTGGGCGATGCGGCAAGCCGCGATGCGTGGCGCGCGGCGCTGGTCGAGCATTTCGAAGCGCACCGCGGTGACCTCAGCGAAGACAGCCTCGCGCGGCTCGACAAAAACCCGATGCGCATCCTGGACAGCAAGGATCCCAAGGACCGCCCGATCGCCGACAGCGCGCCTGACATCGATGCATTCCTAACCGGCGAAGCGCAGGATTTCTTCGGCGCGGTGACGTCGGGTCTCGACGCCGCGGGCGTCGCGTGGGAACGCAACGCGCGACTGGTGCGCGGACTCGACTATTACCGCCACACCGCGTTCGAATTCGTCACCGACCGGCTCGGCGCGCAGGGCACCGTGCTCGGCGGCGGGCGGTATGACGGCCTGATCGAAGCGCTTGGCGGCCCGCCGACGCCGGCGGTCGGCTGGGCGGCGGGGATCGAGCGGCTGGCGATGTTGGTGGAAAGCGCTCCGGTTGAGCCCTTGATTGCAGTGATACCGGACAATCCGTCGCTTGAAGGCGATGCAATCAACATAGCGTATCGACTGCGGCAACAGGGCTTCAGAACGACCATTGCATATCGTGGTAACGCCAAACGTCAGGTTGAGATCGCAAGAAAGGTCGGTGCTGATGCCGCTCTTTACGTCAGGCCCCAACCCGACGACGGTTCATCTCGATACCACCTCACCGAATTGAAACCTGACCCGGATCGTTTGTTCTTAGGTCGTGTGCTTCAAGCTATCGGCCCTGGCGTGGGCGGGTTGTCCGGCGGAGATTCTGGATTTTGAGAGCCTGTGTGAATGAACTCGTCACCCCGGACTTGATCCGGGGTCCAGACGACGCCAGCGGCCATGGATCCCGGATCAAGGCCGGGCTGACGAAGATTTGAAACGACAGTGAGTAGATGACCAACGTATCCGAACGCCAGATCGACGCCATCATCGAACGCCACGCTGCCCTTCAGGCGCGCATGGCGACCGGCGATATGGCGCCCGCCGATTTCGTCGCGGCGTCGAAGGAGTTCGCCGAGCTCGAACCCGTCGCCACCGCGGCGCGTGAAGTCGTAAGGCTGCGCGCCGAACTGACCTCGTTGAACGAAATGCTCGCCGATCCCGAGATGAAAGCGATGGCGGCCGAGGAAATCGCCGCCGTCGAGGAAGCGCTTCCCGCGGCCGAACACGGCCTGGCGCTCCAGCTGCTCCCCAAGGATGTCGCCGACGAACGCGCCGCGATGCTCGAAATCCGCGCCGGGACCGGCGGCGACGAGGCGGCGCTGTTCGCGGGCGATCTGCTGCGCATGTACAGCCGCTTTGCCGATACGCAGGGGTGGAAGGTCGAAATCATCTCGGCGAACGAGGCCGAGATGGGCGGCTATAAAGAGGTCGTGGCGTCGGTCAGCGGGCAGGGGGTGTTCGCGCGGTTGAAGTTCGAAAGCGGCGTCCACCGCGTCCAGCGCGTCCCGGCGACCGAAAGCCAGGGCCGCATCCACACCAGCGCCGCGACCGTCGCTGTGCTGCCCGAGGCCGAAGAGGTCGACGTCGCGATCAACGACGGCGACCTCAAGATCGACATTTATCGCGCATCGGGCGCCGGCGGCCAGCACGTCAACACCACCGACAGCGCGATCCGCATCACCCATATCCCGTCGGGGTTGGTGGTGATCCAGCAGGACCAGCGCAGCCAGCACAAGAACCGCGCCAAGGCGATGGGGGTGCTGCGCACGCGACTGTACGAGCTGGAACGCGCGAAGATTCATGACGCCGAGGCGTCGGCGCGCAAATCGATGGTCGGGTCGGGCGACCGCTCCGAACGCATCCGCACCTATAATTTCCCGCAGGGACGGGTGACCGACCATCGCATCAACCTGACCCTCCATCGCCTGCCCGAAATCCTCGAAGGCGCGATGGACGAGCTGATCGACGCGCTGATCGCCGAGGACCAGGCGCAGCGGTTGGCAGGGCTGGGTGATTAAAACGCCAAATACCCGTTCGCATCGAGCGACGTCGAGATGCCCCTCGGTCTTGCGCTGTGTCGAAGAGTGTCTCGACTTCGCTCGACACGAACGGAATCATGCGTGGGCGGAGTAACGCAAATGCTGCGCGATGCGGCGCGGCGGCTCGCGGGCGTCTCCGATACTGCGCGGCTCGATGCCGAATTGCTGATGGCGCATGCGCTGGGGGTCGAGCGGCAGGCTTTGCTGCTCGACCCGTCGCGCTTTGCGGTGCCGGCGGACTTCGACGCGTTGGTCGAACGGCGGCTCGCGTCGGAGCCCGTTGCCTATATCGTCGGCTATCGTGATTTCTGGACGATCCGGCTGGCGGTCGGCCCCGGCGCGCTGATTCCGCGCCCCGACAGCGAGACGCTGATCGAAGCGGCGCTGGAGCAAATCGGCGACAAGGATGCGCCGCTGCGGCTTCTCGACCTTGGCACCGGGCCGGGAACCCTGCTGCTGGCCTTGCTGTCCGAACTGCCCGAAGCGGTCGGCGTGGGGATCGATGCGTCGGCGGCCGCGCTTGCCTTCGCCTCCGACAACGCCCGACAGCTCGGCTTGGCGGACCGGGCGACATTTCGCGAGGGCGACTGGGGCGAGCGCGTGGGTGGCGACTTCGAGCTTATTCTCTGCAACCCCCCCTATATCGCGGATGCCGAGCAACTGATGCCCGATGTCGTCGATCATGAGCCGGCGGGGGCTTTGTTTGCCGGAGCAGACGGGCTGGGAGACTATCGCCGGATCGTCCCCGACCTGCCGCGGCTGCTCGCGCCGGGGGGCGTGGCGGTTATGGAAATCGGTGCGACGCAGCGCATCGCGGTCGGACGGCTTGCCGAAGCGGCGGGGTTTGCCGTCCACTGCCGGCAGGATCTCGGCGGACGCGACCGGGCGCTTGTCCTGACCCGCGCCTGACGCCGCCCCTGCAAGAATTTTCTTGGTTTCCGCCGGAAAGCGCGGTAGAGGCCGGACACAGACCTGATCAGGGTCCCTTTGGCGGTGCGAAACGTATCGATACTGGTCCGGCGGGTCTGCTTCCCACTTACGATGCTGGTGCGGCGCCGTTTCGGTTTCGCGCAAGCGGTAAAGGGCAAAGCCGCGCACAGAGCGCGGGCACGACGCGCAAATGGCGCCGTCGGCCAAAAGGGGTTGGCACAGCTTATTAGCTTTTCGACAGGATGTCTCAGTTGAACATGAACAACCGGCAAAGCGGTCGCCGTCGCGGCCGCAACAATAACAGCAACAACAATAACAATCGCCCGCAGTCGGGTGGACGCGGTGGGGTCGATCAGGCCAACCGCATCGACAGCCGCGCGCGCGGTAACGGCGCCCAGATGATCGAGAAATACCGCAACCTGGCGCGCGACGCGCAGCTGGCCGGCGATCGGGTGCAGACCGAATATTATCTTCAGTTCGCCGACCATTATTTCCGCGTCGTGAGCGATTTCCGCGCCCGGCAGGAAGAAAAGGCCGCGGCGAACGGCCAGGAACGCAGCCACGACCGCAGCCGCGACATTCGCGGGGTCGAGGATTTCGACGGCCATGACGACACCGACGGCGATATCGACGGCGACCGCGACGACGGCGACAACGGCGACGACCGGAACGAGCGCAGCGATCGTAACAATCGGGGCGACCGTAATGACCGGAACGAGCGCAGCGACCGCGGCCAGCGCGAGACGCGCGGCAATCGCGATGCGCGCAGCGACCGCGACGACGACAATCGCGGCAACCGCCAGCCGGCCCGCGCCCGCCCGGTTCGCGATCAGGACGACGATGACGCCGACACCGGCCGCAATGATCGTGGCGAAACCAGTGCGCGCGATGACGATGATGCCGGCGAGCCCGCCCGCGCGCCGCGCGCCGCGCGCCGTCCCGCCCGCCGCCCGCGCCAGGACGAAACACGCCAGGACGATGCGAACGAAACCGCGGGAATCGACAGCGCGGCGCTGCCGCCCGCGATCGGCCGGCCCGAGCGCAGCGCCGATGCCGATACCGATGGCGGCGAAGACGCCCCGGCGCCCAAGGCCCGCCGTCCCCGCCGCACCCTTGCGACGCGCGGTCCCGGGGTCGAAGCGGCCGAATAATATCGGCGCGGCGCCAGCCTGATTTCGCGCTGGCCAAGGCCGCGGACATGACCTAGCGTCCTCGCTCAAACCGGCGGGGAGATGGATTATGCGCGCTTTGGCAACGGCTTGCTATCTGGCGGCGGCCGCCGTGCCGCTTGTGTCGGCTCCCGCCGCGGCGCAGCAGGAACTGGGCGGGTCGGCGCAGGGCGATGTCGCCGTCACCATTTATAACAATGGCCAGTCGCTGGTGCAGGACGACCGCCAGCTCAGCGTCAATGCGGGGCGCAACCGCATCGAATTTCCCGATGTGTCGGCGCGCATCCGGCCCGAGACGGTGACGCTGTCGGGTCCCGGCCTCACGATCGTCGAGCAGAATTTCGATTTCGACCTGCTCACCCCCGACAAGTTGATGGACAAGGCGGTCGGCCAGTCGATCACGCTGGTGCGCACGAACCCCGCAACCGGCGCCGAAAAAACCGAGCGCGCGAAGGTTCTCGCTGCCAATGGCGGCATCGTGCTCCAGATCGGCGAGCGGATCGAGGTGCTGCGCGACGACGGCTTGCCGGTGCGTGCGGTGTTCGACCGGCTGCCGCCGAATTTGCGCGCCCGCCCGACGCTGTCGGTGACCGTCGATGCCGCCGATGCCGGGACGGTGCCGGCGCGGCTGGCGTATCTTACCCCCAATCTCGGCTGGACCGCCGATTATGTCGCGCTGTTCGACGCGGCAAAGGGGGCGATGGACATGCAGGGCTGGGTGACGCTGACCAACAGCACCGGCACAACCTTCAACAATGCGCGCACCTTGCTGGTGGCGGGCAACCCCGGCGGCGGCGGTGGTTTTCGGCAGGTGCCGGGGACGATGGACAGCGCAGGGACCGAATCGAACGATCGCGAACGGCTCGGCGACTTCTATCTCTATCCGCTTGGCCAGCGCACGACGATCGCCAACGCGCAGCAGAAGCAGGTGAGTTTCCTCGACGTTAAGGGGGCTCCGGCGCGGTCGACCTATGAATATGTCAACCGCTGGCTCGGCGCCAACAACGAGCCGGTGAGCACGGCGAGCGTGCTGCGCTTTTCGACCTCGCGTCAGGGCGGGCTGGGCGACCAGCTGCCCGCCGGGACGATCCGCGTCTATATGCGCGACGCGCGCGGCGACCCGCAGTTCATCGGCGAGAATCAGATCGGCCATACCCCGATGGGATCGTCGATGTCGCTGCGCACCGGCGACGCCTTCGACGTCAAGGTCCAGCCGACGGTGGTGTCGCGCACCCGCAAGGGCGATTCGCGCTGGATGACGAAAATGAAATACACCGTCAGCAACGCGCGGCCCGAGGCGGTGACGGTGCTGCTGGCGCAGGACGGGTTGTATGGCGACGTGCGCATTTCGGACGAAAGCCTGAAGGGCGAGCGGGTGTCGGCCGACCGTGTCGAATGGCAGGTGCCGGTACCCGCGAACGGCAGGACCGACGTCACCGTCACCTTCGATTCGCGCTATTGAGGCCCGCAGGGTGCGGGCGTGGCCGCTGCTGCTATCGCTGATCGGGCTGCTGGCGCCGCTGGCGGCGCGGTCGCAGCCCGCAGCGCCGATCACCGTGTCGGCGAAAATCGACGATGCGGCGGTCACCGTCTACCGCGCCCCGACCCGCGGCGCCGGGCCGATCAATCCTAACTGGCCGCAAGGCTTTGCCTTCATCACCGAAACGCGCACCGTGACGCTGCCCGCCGGCGTGTCGGTGCTGCGCTTCGAGGGCGTTGCTGAAGGGCTGCTGCCCGAAACCGCGGTGGTCAGCGGTCTGCCCGACGGGGTGATCGAGAAGAATCGCGACGCGCGGCTGCTGTCGCCGGCGGGGCTGGTCGATGCCTATCTGAAGCGCCGCGTCACGCTACGCCGGACCAGCCTCGCGACGGGCAAAGTCACCGAGCAGGAGGCGGTGATCCAGGCCGGTCCCAATGGCGGGGTCATATTGGAAACCGCAAGCGCGTTCGAAGCGCTCGCCTGTTCGGGGCTCCCCGAACGCATGCTGTATCCGCGCGTACCGAAGGATCTGTCGGCAAAGCCAACGCTGTCGGTGCTCGTCGAAAGCCGGACCGCGCGCAAGGTGACGGTGCAACTGCTGTACCTGGCCGAAGGGTTCGACTGGGCCGCCAACTATGTCGCCGATCGCGCCAGCGACGGCCGGACGCTGGGGCTGACCGGCTGGATCACCGTGGCCAATGGCGGGGTGACGAGTTTTCCGGGGGCGCAGCTCAACGTCATCGCGGGGCGGCTGAACAAGGTCTACAGCCCGCCGCTGCCGCGCAGCACGCCGGGACCGCTGACGCTCAAATGCTGGCCGATGGACATCACCAGCACGCACCCGTTTTGGGAACTCCCGCCGATCATCGAGGTCGAGCAGGCATATGGCATGGCCGACGCCGAGGAAGTGGTGGTGACCGGCGCGCGCATGGAGCGCAGCGCGATGGCGATGGCACCGCCGCCCCCGCCCGCACCACCGCCACCGCCGCCGCCGCCCGCCGAGGATCTGGGTGACCTGAAATTCTATCGCATCCCGTTTCGCGTCGATGTGTCGGCCAAGGGCCAGAAGCAGGTCGCGCTGCTCGCCAAGGACCGCGTCGCGGTCGAGCAGCTTTATGCCGGCACGCTGTATGCCAACGGCGCGCCGCAGCCGCTGACGACGCGGCTGCGCGTTCAGAACAACGAGGCCGACGGACTGGGGCTGGCGCTTCCCGCGGGCAGCGCGGCGGTGTTCGAGGACGTCGGCGGCCGCCGCTTGCTGGTCGGTGAAGCGCGCATCGGCGACAAGGCGAAGGGCGAGCGGGTCGACTACGACATCGGGCAAAGCCCCGCGGTCCAGTTTCGCGCCATGGTCCGCAACGATCCCGACCCCGATTACCGGCAGTGGCGGGTGATGCTGACCAACGCCCGGCCGGTCGCCGCCGAGGTCGAGATGCTGATCCCCTTTGCGCTCGACCCGGCGCCCGAAGGGTGGGAGCGGCGCGGCGCGAACTGGGTGTGGCGGGTGCGGGTGCCCGCGAACGACCGGCTGGTCCAGGAATTCCGCCAGAAACTGAGGGGCGACTGATTCGCCGCCGCAGGGCGGGCGTCAGGCGACGGGAAGCGCCCGCGGGCGGTGGTTTTCGTCGAGCGCAACGAAGGTGAACAGCCCGCCGGTGACCTTCACCTCCTGCTGGTCGCGGCCGCGGGTGGCGATCACCTCGATGCGGATGCCCATCGAGGTGCGGCCGCGGCGTTCGAGATGCGCATAGACCGAGATGATGTCGCGCAGCAGGATCGGGGCGATGAACTCCATCGCCTCGATCGCGACCGTCGCGGTCGGCCCTTGCGCGATTCGCGCCGCGACGATGCCGCCGGCGATGTCCATCTGGCTGAGCACCCAGCCGCCGAAGATATGGCCGTTGGCGTTGATGTCGGCGGGCGCCGGGACGACGCGCAAAATGGGATCGAGGGGGGTGTCGGTCATGGCTGCAAATCCGGATCGTCTTTGAAGGGGTCTTCGATCGCCTCGTCGTGCCCGCTGCCGCTCGACAGGAAAACAAGTCCCATCAAAGCCGCGCCGAGCATCACCGACAGGCCGACACCCGCCGCGGTGGCGATCATCATGTGGAGGGTCAGCGCCGCGCCCATCGAGACGCGCAGCCATGCCAGCGCGCCGACGACGGCGAGCAGCGACACGAGTACCATTCCGCGCATCAGCCGGCGATAGCGCGCCCAGGCCACCTTGGCGGTGTCGGCGCGGTCGAGCGGAGAGGGTTTGACCATGACCGCCTCCATGAACCAGACGAAGCGGGAGGCCAAGCGCGAAAGGCGCGGGCGCGCGCACCCCTTTCGGGCCAACCGCGAATCATGATAGACTTGGCATCCAGAGAATCGACATGGGGAGCGGCAAGGCATGACGATCGGAGCGATATTGCACGGACGCAGCGGCCCGGTGATTTCGGCGCGCAAGGACGACACGGTGCGCGCGGTGCTCGACCTGCTCGCGCAGCACCGCATCGGCGCGGTGCCGGTGGTCGAGGGCGATGCCATCATCGGCATCTTTTCCGAACGCGACCTCGTCCGGCTGATGTCGTCCTATGGGCCCGAGGCGCTCGATCGCCGGCTCGACGATGTGATGACCAAATCGCCGGTGACCTGCGATCCGCACATGGCGGTGATCGGCGCGTTGTCGCAGATGACCCAAAAACGCATCCGCCACCTGCCGGTGGTCGAAGGCGGCAGACTGATCGGATTCGTGTCGATCGGCGACCTCGTCAAATACCGGATCGACCGCATCGAGGCCGAGGCCGCGGCGATGCGCGACTATATCGCGTCGTAATTTTTCGGGCGGCTAAGCCGAATCGGGCATCTGCCGCCGCAGCACTAGGCGGAGAACCTCGGCGATCGCTTCACGCTCGAGCACCCACAGCAGCGCTACATAGAGCACCCCCCCGAGCCCGACGAGCAGCATCAGGCGAAACGGCGCGGCCCAGCCGAGCGGTACCAGCAACTGCGCTGCGACCCCGACCCCGACCGCCATCACCAGCGCCGGCGCGAGGCCCGGCAACATCGCGCGCCCGATATCGCCGAGCGACACCCCGATCAGCGGCGCCGACAGCCGCGCGGTGATCAGCAGCAGCAACGGCGCCGCGATCAGCCACGCCCATGCCATGCCGACCAGTCCCCACTGCGCGCCGATCAGGAACGCGATCGGGAACAGGATCGCCCCGCCGAGCGAGGCGAACATCGAAATCGACGGTCTGCCGAGCGCGTTGGTCACCGGCGCAAACAGAATCTGCACCGTCATCAGCAGCAGCGCGAGCGACAGCAGCTGGATATAGGGGACCATGCCGAGCCATTTGACGCCGAACAAGGTCTCGACCATCGGCGCAGCGGTGACCGCCAGCCCGCAATAGAAAGGCGCCGCGACCAGCATCAGCAGCCGCACCGTCTTCAGGAAGTTCCAGCGCACCGCCGCCATGTCGCCCTTGATCCGCGCATAGGCGGGAAAGGCGACTTCGTTGAGCGGCGGCACGAACTTGGCCATGAAGATCTGCGCGAGGAACAGCGCCTCGGCATACAGGCCGAGCGCGTGCGGTTCGAATCGGCCGCCGGCAATGAACACGTCGGACTGGCTTTGCACCAGCCAGAAGAACTGGCTCATCAGCACCGCCGAGCCGAATCCGACGATGTGGCCGCAGCCGCGAAAGTCGAAACTGGGCCAGACGAGGAGGCGCGCGACGATGGTCAGCCCGATCGCGCGCGTCCAGAACAGCGCGATCGGCGCATAGACGAGCGTCCACACGCCATAGCCCGCGAGCGCGCAGCCCAGCGCGGTGCCCGCCCCCGCGAGCGCGGCGAGCAGGTTGACGATCGCCTGGCGGCGAAAGTCGAGCGCGCGGCTCATCATCACCTCGGGCAGCGCGATGAAGGGGGTGGCGAGGAACATCAGCGCCTGGACGCGCAGCAGGTCGGCGACGATCGGCTGGCCATAATAGGCGGCGGCGACCGGGGCGCCGAAATATTGCACGGCCGCGAGCAGCGCGTTGAGCAGCAGCAGCAGCCCGAACGCCTGGCGGATGCGGAACGGATCGACCGAATCGGACTGGACCAGCGCGCTCGCGAATCCCCAGCCGTTGAGGAAGGCGAGGAAGGACAGCACCACTTGGGTCATCGCGAACAGGCCGTAATCGGCCGGATTTAGCAGCCGAATCACGAGCAAAGTCGACGACCAGGTGATGATCTGCGCCAGAATCTGGCTGCCCGAGCGCCAGATCACGGCGCTGCGCACGCGGCTACCGAACGCGGCGGCGCTTTCGCTGTCGGCGTCGGGGGCCTTGAAATCTGCGCTTTCGCTCACCATTTGGTCCTTCTGGCACCGGGGGCATCCCGGCGCGTCGAACATCCTTTGAAACAAAATTGCAAAAAGGTTGTTGACGCGAATCGATGAGGGGCTTAGAGGCCTGTTCACCGGACGGGGCGCGG